>CAJXBY010000036.1 GCA_913051905.1 uncultured Gammaproteobacteria bacterium
TGGAGGAGATCAGTCGTACGATCTCGACCGCTTCGGCGAGATGCCACGGCGGGACCCGCAGATCGTAGTTGAGTCCGTACTTTTGGAGCAGTTTGAGCCCCCGGCGCCAATTCGGGTCGTCCATGCTACCGGGTGCATCAGGTGCCAGGACGCCGGGCACGTCGCTGGTCTTCGGTTTCGAACGTATGCTACGGACCATCGGGCGAGCAGCCTGCTGGGCGATCACGTCCTCGGCGTTCGGAGTGTCAAACCAGGCGTGCCCGATGACAGCATCAGGCATGTCATGGGATGCGGCGATTTCCTCCAGCCAAAGGGTCTCTCCCAGCTGGTCGTTTCGGTCCCATTCCGCTTCGCAGTGAACGGTTGCGACGATGTTGTGATCGCTTGCATCGCGCCGATAGTCGTCGGGCAGATAATCGACTCTTATCCGGCTGTAGTCACCCAGAAAAAAGCCTGGATCGGGGTCACCGCTGAGGAATGGGTAATGGTTCCGTTTGAGGTCCCAGAGGTGGTGATGGGCATCAACAATGGGAATGTCATCCTGCATGATTCAGCTGATCCGGTTACCGCGCGACGGGTCCATCTCCAGCGACAGTTGTCCGTAACAACACCCGTCGGTGCCGTGCGGAGTCATAAGGCGTGACCGCGTGCATGGTGCAGCGGTTGTCCCACATCACGACATCGTTTTGCGTCCAGGTATGCCGGTATACGAACTGGTCCTGGCTGGCGAACCCGTACACCTTATCCAGGAACGCCCTGCTGTCGGCTTCGTCCAGCCCGACGACCTGTGAAATGGTGTGGGGGCTGATATAGAGTGAACGGCGTGCGGTGACAGGATGCGATCTCGTCAGCGGATGCTGCTGAACCAGATCGTCCTGCTGGCTGAAATCCTTGGCCTGATCGCCGAAGACAAGCGTCTGTATATAGTCGTAACTGTGTATTGCCGTGTGCCGGTCTGTGATGTCTTTCAGTTCTGGCGGCAGATTTTCATAGACTGTATGGAGATTGCAGAACAGGGTTTCGCCGCCTGCCGGCGGAACCTCGACTGCCCGAAGAACAGAGCCCAGGCTGGGGATAGCCCGAAAAGAACTGTCGGTATGCCAGATGCGGGTGCCCGTCAGGTAGCGTGCATCATAGCTTTTTACGGGAAAGATCCTGCCGTCTTCGCCGACGTTCGCAACGCGGTAAATCTCGGGCTGTATGCTGGAGCGGTGGGCCTCGGACGGATGGATTTCCAGTTCCCCGAACTTCCTGCTGAATCCGACCTGTTCGGCTTCGCTGATATCCTGTTCCGGAAAGACCAGAACATGGTGATTAATCAAAGCCTCGGCAATGAGATCGAAGTCGGCGGCCGGGACTTTCGAATCGAGGTGTACGCCTCTGACCTGCGCACCAAGCGCAGCGTCCAGCGGGTTGATCTCAAGGGTCATTGCTCTCGAGTGTATTCGAGCCCCAGATCGGGTTTCAAGAAAGTGCTGCCGGTTTCCGGTATCTTTGGAAGTCAACCGGGCCCGGGCTGTTGGACCGTGTCGGTCCTTAACAGGCACAATCCGTTCAATGAAGTCGCACAGAACGCGGATCCTGGTGTCCTGCGCGGGTGTGCACGGGATACAGGACGGTTTGACGTCCACGATCTATGTGCTGCTGCCCGTCCTAGCGCAGAGCTTTGGTCTCGGCTATGCCCAGATTGGAATCATCCGCGCAGTCCACAGCGGCCTGATGTGGTTGCTGGAAATACCGGCCGGAATCCTGTCCGAACGAGTGGGGCAAAACCGGCTGCTGGTCACCGGGCTCATCGGTGCCGGAACCGGTTATGTGAGTCTGTCCTTTGCTGGCGGTTACCATGCGGTGCTGCTGGCACTTTTTATCGCCGGTTGTGGTGCTGCGTTTCAGCACTCACTGTGCTCTTCCCTCATCAGCGGTGCGTTCGCAGGACCCGGCCAGCGTATTGCGCTCGGAACCTACAATGCCAGCGGCGATTCGGGAAAGCTCGTGTTTACCGGAATCGCCAGTCTGTGTCTCGGGTTTGGGCTTGGCTGGCAGGTCCTGGTTGCCGGGTATGGTGTGCTGGCGCTCGTCGCAGCGGGTGTGTTGTGGCTGGTGTTGCGGAAGGTTCGAACCCAGGCAGTAAATTCGGGCGCAGCGCACAGCCGGCAGCCCGGCGTTGGTTGGGGCATACGGGATCGCGCAGGATTCGGCGGCCTTGCTGCCATTGTCTTTTTCGATATTGCCGTCCAGGACGGGTTCCTGGTGTTTGTCGCCTTCCTGATGCTTGAGAAGCAGGTGACACCGTCTCTTGCAGCACTGGCAGTCGTGGCGACTCTGGCCGGTGGTGTTTGCGGTAAGTTCGGCTGTGGCTATCTCGCTGCCCGCATGGGCGTCATTCGGTCCTTGTTTCTGGTCGAGATTCTGACAGCCGCGGGTTTAGTGGCCGTGTACCTGGCACCTGCAATGACCGCATTCGTGCTGCTCCCACTGCTCGGGGTAGTGCTGCAGGGTTCGTCGTCAATTACCTATGGTGCGGTCAGCAGCTATGTCGACGAAGCCCGGCAGTCACGCGGCTTCGCGATGATCTATACGACCAGCAGCGGAGCGGCGGTGGTAGCGCCCATAGTGTTCGGCCTACTGGCAGATTGGGTCAGCATCGGTGCCGTGATCGGCACCATGGCCGTGGTGACGCTGGTACCGCTACCGTTGTGTGTTTTACTCAAATCCGACCGGGCGGGGGCATGATCTTCCGGGGAACCCGTACCGGATGCGCTAGGCCGGATCATCGCCTGCCGGAAACCTTATCAACTTGCTAAAAAGAATCCATGAACTTATCGTGAATCGGGTAGAGCGGCTGCCAGTAGAGTAAACCGCTGGAGAATGCCCGCACAATGAATCAGGTCATCACAAGCCAAAGGAGGGGAGACCATGGAACTCAGGCCCAATCGAGTCAAACGTAAACTGGCCGCAGGTGAGAACGCCATCGTTGTCAGCGGGCTGGTACATGCGGATGCGATCGATGCCTTTGGGCCGATCGGTGCCGATGGCATCTGGCTTGAAGGCGAGCATGGCGGTGTAGATGCCGCTGAACTCGGCAATCTAACCCGCGCTTGCGACATCTGGGGGATGACCTCCGTCGCCCGGATCAATGCCAACGACCAGGGCCTGATCTACCGGACGCTGGACAGAGGTGCGCAGGGTATCGTTGTGCCACACGTCAACAACCGGTCCGAGGTGCAGAATGTCGTCGCCGGTGGAAAATTCCCACCGATCGGGAAGCGCGGCTATTTCCCCAGCCGGCAGAGCTATGGCATCAATGACTTTTATGAGCAGGCCAATAATGAAACCCTGCTGGTGGTGTTGATCGAGGACATAGCGGCGTGGGAGAACCTCGATGAAATCATCGAGGTCGATCACATCGATGTGTTTTTCGTCGCGCCGGGGGATTTTGCTGCATCGATGGGCCATACGCGGGACCTGTACCATCCCGAGGTGCAGGAGAAAGTGAACGATGCGTTATCAAGGATCATCGATGCCGGGCGTACTGCCGGGACCCTTGCCACCAGCGAGACGATCGAGGGTTTTTCTGAGATGGGTGTTCGCTTTTTCTATGTCGAGATCCAGCCCTGGCTGGAGGCCGGAGCTCGGGACCTGATGGCACGGGCTGAAGCCGGGCACCGGCGGAGCCGGTGAGCAAGCTCCAGGTGGGTCGGGTGCTGTGATCTAAGATTCCGACAGCCTGATTTCGATGATATCGATGTCCGGGCTCTTGTCGGTCTTCCTGAGACCAGGCACCTGGGTTTCACCGATCCCCGTGGCCTTGCTGACGAGATCAGCGAACCAGTCTTTGTTCTTGCGGTAAGTGCGTTTCCACTGGGAGAGAAACAGTTCCTCGGCTTCCTGTTCTGTCGATGTCCACCGGAAAACACTGCCGTTTACTGCGGTCTCGGTGTCACCTTCGACAAGGTAAACTGTGAACCGAATTTCCCATTCCTGAACATCCATGTGTTATCTCCTGTGATGTGTGTCAGGGATAGCCGCCATAACGCTTTTTAGAGGGCAGACCCTGCAGGCCAGAATTTCTCCAATGATACGCAGTTGGCATGTCGGTCCGGGAAATAAGTAATATATTACATCACCACCATTGAAAAACATCGGAGAAGCTGAAATGAAAAAGCGAATTGCAGGTTGTTTGGTTTCCGTAGGCAAGTCCATTCTGGGCGTTGCCGTGATCATGTTGAGCTGGACGACCGCCCACGCCGGGGACGTCATCAACTGCGCCTATCCCTACTGGTTCGGGTTTGCACCGACCCATGTTGCACAGAACCTCGGTTACTTCGAAGACGAGGGACTGGAAGTGACCTGGGTGTTTGAGAACGACCGGGCCAATGTCTATCCGGGACTGCATGCCGGCGATATCGATTGCACGATGCGCACGATCGGCGAGCATATGTCGAGACCGTTAACCGCTGACTCCAATCTGGTTGTCATCGGTGTGATCGACGTGTCCGTAGGGGCAGATGGTGTGATCGGTGCACCCGGAATCAATTCTGTTACCGACCTGGTTGGCAAGGTGTTCGCAGGCGAGATCAACCATCCGGGAACTGTGATGACAGCTTATGCGCTGAAACAGGCGGGCCACAGTCTGAGCGATGTTGACCTGAGGCTTATTGCAACCGATGACGGACAGGCTGTTTTTGAAGATCCTGAAGTGGCGGCTCTGGCAACATGGGAACCGATGATGAGCGAAATTGTCGCCAATACCTCCCGTAAAGGATCAAAGATTCTGCTGTCATCCAAGGACTTCAACGGTTTGATTACTGACGTGGTCATCGCCAACAAATCCAGTTATGAGAATAATCGGGAAAAATATGCAAAGTTGATGCGCGGAATTTACCGAGCCATTGATTTGTATAACTCTGATCCCAATAAATTCCTCGAGACGGCGGCTCCGACTTATGATGTCACGCCCGATATCATGAAAGGCGATCTTGGCGGCGTCTATTACACGACCTACGAAGACGCCCTGGAGTTTTTTGGTATTGGTGGGAGAAAGTCAAAACTCAAAGAGGTGGTCGAAGGACTTACTGACATCAATATCGAGCTCGATCTGATGGATGCACCGATTGCCTATGAAGTGATGGTTGATCCGACGCTCACCGATGGTCTTTTTGATGGGCACAAACGTTAAGCAACCACAGGGTTTGTCGTAAGCCCGAACCGGGTGGCTTGTAACAGTCACCCGGTTTGTTGTTTTGAGCCTCGCTCAGAGAAAAGTAAATTGAAGAATCACTGGCTTTTTGCGTACCGTGGAAAGAGCAGTACGCGTGCTGACGTTGTTTTGGCCATCCTTGCATTTGTTGGCCTGATCGGATTCTGGTATTCAGCAGCCGAGCTGGAATTTGTGTCCCAGAGGTTCCTGCCGACTCCGTGGAATGTCCTGACGGCGCTGTACACCATGCTGGTTGAGCATGATTTCCTGGAGGATATCTGGATCAGCGTTGCCCGGGTATGGGGCGCTTTTCTCATGTCGGCAATCATGGCCATTCCTATCGGGATCTGGATGTCCAGTTACAGGATCGTCGGTACGCTCACAGAACCGATTGTCGACTTTATTCGCTACCTACCGGTGCCGGCGCTTGTACCGCTGCTGATCATCTGGTTTGGTATCGGTGAAAGTTCCAAGTTAGCGGTACTTTGGATGGGGACGTTTTTCCAGCTGGTCCTGCTGATCGGGGACGACACCAAGAGGGTGCCCAAAGAGTTCATCGAAACCGGCTTTACGGTCGGCGCCCGACCCGGGCAAATCACCTGGCATATCGTGTTCCGGTCCATGCTGCCCAACATCGTCGATAACCTGCGTATTACCCTGGGTTGGTGCTGGACCTATATCATCATTGCAGAGATCGTTGCGTCGAATGCCGGGATCGGTCATGCCATCTGGTCCGCCAGGCGGTTCGTAAAAACACCGGAAGTGATGGCGGGGATACTCACTGTTGGCGTCATCGGATTGCTGACCGATCAGCTGATCCGGTATGCCCACCGCCGCTGGTTCCGTTACCTTTAAGGTTGCCTCATGGAACCGCGTGAACCCTTCCTGAAGCTGAGCGGGATCAGAAAATCGTTTGTCTCGGATGACGGTGAATTGATACCCGTCATCGACGGCGTGTCTATGGAGATACCTGCAGGAGAGTTCGTGGTGTTTCTCGGGCCGTCCGGTTGTGGCAAAACAACATTGATGCGGATTGTGGGCGGCCTGGAAACCTGCGAATCTGGAGAAGTGCTGCTGGCGGGCGAGAAAGTGACAGGGCCGGACCGCAAAAAGGGGATGGTTTTTCAGGCGTATACGTCGTTTCCTTGGCTGACTGTCCAGGAGAACGTTCGTTTTGGCACCCGGTACAGAGACGACATCGATAAGCAAACCAAGGGAGAAGTTGCAGATCATTACCTACAACTGGTGGGGCTCAAGGATTTTTCACACTATTACGTCAATCGGATATCCGGGGGAATGCGCCAACGCGTTGCTATTGCTAGAACGCTGGCTGCCAATCCAGATGTCCTGCTCATGGACGAGCCCTTCGGGGCATTGGATGCACAGACCCGTGAGTTTCTCCAGGGTCAACTGCTGGAGATCAACCGCAGGGAACGAAAGACGACGATATTCGTCACCCATGACGTCGACGAGTCGATTGTCCTTGCAGACCGGATTTTCATGTTTTCCGCGCGGCCGGCGGGTGTGATAGAGATCATTGAAGTCTCCCAGCACATTGCTGGCGATCGGGATATCTCCGTGAAGGAGACGCAGTCGTTTTTTGAGTTGCGCAATCACATTCGAGACCTGATGCGCAACGAGGCAAACCGCACCCGGGAACTTGCGGAAAAGGAAATCATTCAGGGGGCTTAAGGAGGTCGCGCATGAAGGTCAACGGTTTTGACTTTTCGAACAAAAAGGTGCTGGTCACAGGTGCCAGCCGTGGTATAGGGCTGGGTGTCGCGCGCGGTTTTGCTCATGCCCGCGCAGATCTTTCAATCATTGGTACAAACGAAAAAGTTCATGAAACTGCGGAGATGCTGTCTAGGGAGACTGGTAACGTGGTTGAAGGTCTGGTCTGCGACATCACGGACAGGAACGCGGTATCCAGAACGGTCGGTCGTCTCGGCGCGCTCGATGTCCTGGTCAATAATGCGGGCTATGAACGTCTCACGCCAATTCTGCAAGACGGCAGTGAAGTCGAAGACGTATTTCGGCGTATCGTTGATGTCAATATTCTTGGGACCTATTACGTCACCAGAGAAGCTGTTCAGAAAATGGGTGCCGGCTCGCGAATCGTGATCACCGCCTCTGTCTGGGGCAAGACCGGTATGGGCGGATTCAGTGCCTACTGTGCAACCAAGCATGCAAATATAGGGTTCATGCGGGCATTGGCTGATGAACTGGGCCCGCGTGGAATCACAGTGAACGCCGTGTGTCCGGGCTGGGTCAGAACCGATGCGGCGATGCGTTCACTTTCGATCATGGCGGACAATGAGAACCGCAGCGAGGAAGAGTGTCTTACTGACATTCTGTCCGCCCAGGCCATCAGCGGACTGATGGAGCCGGACGATATGGCGTCGACCTACCTGTTCCTGGCATCAGATCACGCCAGCAATATTACCGGACAGACCCTGAATGTCGATCGCGGTGAGCTGCTGGCCTGAGTGGCAGAATGCGACCTGGTCTTGTCCGTCATTAGATCGCTGTGGGTGATTAAGGAATGACTTCATTGGCCGGAAGCTGCGCGATCGTAACCGGCGCATCCCGCGGAATCGGCGGGGCTATCGCGATTGCCATGGCAAAGGCCGGCGCCGCGGTTGCCCTGGTGGCCGATTCCGATTCGAGTGAAGTCTGCGAGTCTATTAGACGGGATGGCGGAGATGCACGGTCCTACACCGCGGACGTGTCCGATCAGGAGGAGGTCAGCACGCTTTTTGACGATATATTGCGGGACTTCCAGAGTTTCAACGTCCTGGTTAACAATGCCGGTGTACAGCTTGAAAAACCACTGCTGGAGACCGACGTTTCAGAATTTGATTGGGTAATGGGAACCAACACCCGGGGTACGTTTCTGATGGGCAGGGAAGGAATTCGACATATGGTGAATCAGGGGTCGGGTGGTCGTGTGATCAATATCGCGTCCGACCTGGCCTATCTAGGCCGGGAGCAGTTTTCGGTTTACTGCGCGTCCAAGGCAGCCGTGCTCTCCCTGACTAAATCCTGGGCGAGGGAATTTGCCCCGAACATACTGGTCAACAGCATCTGCCCCGGTCCGATCGACACCGATATGCTCAACCTCGAGAACATGAGCCCGGAATGGCGTGCCAAGGAATCTGATATCCCTCTGAAACGCATCGGTCAGCCCGAAGAGGTTTCAGAACTCGCCGTGTTTCTCGCTGGCCCCGGATCCACTTTTATCACCGGACAGGGTATCGGTGTGAACGGCGGCAGTGTCATGCCCTGAAGTCGGCGGCACGATTGGGATCTGTTGGACAGGATGTTCTACAGACCCAGAATGTCGACGGCGTTGGCGCCGACGATCCGCTCTTTCTCCTCCATCGACAGAAGCGGCAGACTGAAGACGCGGTCGATGGAGTGATCCAGGTCATACCAGGGAAAGTCCGATCCCATCATGACACGGTCGGTGCCGATATCGCGGATGAGCTGGGCCAGTTGCTGATCGCTCGGACCGTGAGTGCTTTGGGTCCATTCAATAATTTCGCAACAATCGAAGTAGGCGTTGTCGAATGCCTGGGCGATCTCGAGCGTCTGGTTCCAGGTGCCTCCACCCAGATGGGCGACGACGACGCGGAGTTGCGGAAACGATTTCAGCATCCGGGCAAAGGCACGGGGTTCAGCGAATCCGTTGCTGTCCCGGTCGGGCCCGGCGTGGGCGATGATGGGAATACCGAGTTCCTGGCAGACCTGGTAGGTGGGCCATAGGCGTTCGTCTGACATATCAAACCCCTGAAAGGCACCGTGCAGTTTGACACCGGCCGCAGCGTGATTCTCGATCATGTCCCGTATGTGTTCTGCACACTGGTTGCCGGGCAGCGCATTAACATCCGCTCCGATGAAGGGCACCAGTCCCGGGTTCTGTATCGCAATATCGCAGTTCCAGCGATTGAACGAGATGATGTCTTCTCTGATGCCCGCATCGATGTCAGCCAGACGCCGGTCACGTTCGCTTTCAGTCAGCTTGTCCGGCAGTGCCTCGATGGCGATCTGCCGGTTGACCTGGGCTGAAAAAAGATTGACAACCACCGCTTTGGAAATGCCCGTGGTCGTCATCTGGTCGAGCAGTTCCCCCACGGTGCCCACACAGTCCGTTTCGTGCACGTCGGCCTGATCGCCGTATTCCCAGACCTGATAGCCTGTTTTTTCCCTGTGCCCTTCTTCCTGTGTCCGGTAAAGATGGACATGAGCGTCAACCAGAATGAAATCTGCCATAAAGAATCAGTAATACTTTGCGGGTTCAGTGATCAAAATATGATACCCGATATCGGCAACGCGTTCAGGGTTCGTGTACGAAAACAAGGAAGCGCCGACCGATAGGACAATCGTCCTTGTAATCGCCTTCCGATGGTTGTGCTAGGTGTCTTAGGCTGGATATCTCCTGCATTTTGTGACTAAACTGTATTACAGACCCCCGACTCACGAAGATTTGCCTGATGAATCTCGCAACCCAGACACCCAAAGCCGTACTTGAGAGTGTCTGTACGGCCTCGGATTGCCTGTCCGTCAGTGCGGCCGGTGACCTTCTGATCGAAGGGTGCGCGGCACCTGATCTGGTTGCGCAATTCGGTTCGCCGTTGTTCGTGCTCTCGGACAGTACGCTTCGCCAGAATGTGCGGCGGATACAAGGGGCTTTTCAGCAAAACTGGACCCGCGGTGTCAACGTCATGTACGCGATCAAATGCAATCCGAACTTCGCTGTTCGAGCGGTCGTTCATGAGGAGGGCGCAGGCGGTGACTGTTTTGGCTTAGGGGAACTGGAAGCAACATTCGCCGGTGGCGCTGATCCGGACAAAATTGCCCTGAATGGCTCGAACAAAAATGACCAAGTGATCGCCCGTGCGATCGAACTTGGGATCACCATCAATATGGATTCCGAGGCCGAGGCGGCCCAGGTCGAGTCGGTTGCGGCCTCTTTGTCCAAATCGGTCCGCGTGAACATTCGTCTGAAGGTTGTCCCGCCGGAGTATCAGAACTATCAGAGCGATCTGATGAACTTCAAAGGAGATTTTCGAGACGAACTGAAGCGCCTTAAGTGGGGGGTGAATGAGGAGACGGCCCGCAGGCTGCTGAACAACCATGCCAGCTATCCGCATCTGGAATTCACGGGTTATCACACGCACCTCGGCAGGCTCTCGCAGAAAGTCGAGGATCGAGCTGCATATGACCGGGAGTTTGGACGGGTGGTGGGCAACCTGTTTGTTCAGACCGGATTTGCACCTGGGGTGATCGATCTGGGCGGCGGGTGGCCCCGCGAGAGGGATCCGGAGTCGGGACGACTGGAGCCAAACCCCCACTCCATAGAAGAGTATGCAGAAGCTGCCTGCAGCGCTCTGGTGAGTGAGTTTGATAAGGTGGATATGCCGCTCCCTGAACTATGGTTGGAACCAGGCCGTTACATCGCAGGTAACGCGGGCGTTTTGCTGACGACCATCGAATCAATTAAAACGGAAGAGGGTCATCGCTGGTATTACGCCGATGCGAGCACAAACATCATGCCATTGCTGGGTGCCGCTATCGAAGGCACACACAACCATATTCTGGCCGCGACCCGGATGCACGAGCCCATAGCGCTCAAAGCCGATATCGTTGGTCCGCTGTGCATACCCAGTGTCCTGCGTGCTGATTGTCCTCTTCCCGATCTGGATAGCGGAGATCTCATCGTTATTCTTGATGCAGGGATGTATGCCGAATCGGACTCGCATCAGCTGAACTGGATTCCCCGGCCGGCCACTGTGATGGTGAACAACGATGAGGTTGGCCTGGTCCGAGCTACAGAGACACTCGACAGCATTTTTGCTACCCAGAGACTGCCCCGTTGGTTGCAGTGCGAATCGGTACCGTCATCACGGTTCAGGCAGAGAGCCATTGAAGGCGATCAGGAGCGGTCTGCCGGCTGAAACGATTTTCTGCGGATGACCGCAGGTCAGACAACAAGAAGAGGAACAGAATGAGCGCACAACTCAAAGACAAGGATCTCCACGCCTTTCTTCACGGCTTCTCGAGCCTGAGCCAGATCCGGGAACATGGACCACAGGTCATGGTCAGGGGTGAAGGGGTTTATGTTTTCGATGCCGATGGCCGCCGTTACCTGGAAGCCAACTCGGGTCTTTGGAATGCCGTTCTCGGATTCAGCGATGAGGTCGTCCTCGCAGCCGCACGTAATCAGTTCGAGGAAATCTCGGCCTACCACACATTCTTCGGCCGCAATTCGGTCGCTGGAATAGAGCTTGCGGAGCTGCTGGTCGATACATCTCCGCTCGACGGCGGCAGGGTGTTTTTCACCAACTCGGGATCAGAGGCCAACGATACCGCAGTCAAGATGGCGTGGATGATACAAAAGGCCCGAGGGGAGTCCGGGCGGCGCAAGATCATCGCCCGCCGCGGCGGATACCACGGTACGACGGTGATGGGCGCCAACCTGACGGGGCGGGACTACAACCGTGTCTTTGGAATGCCGTTTGGTGAAGCGCGGTTTACCGATTGCCCGCATTACTGGCGCTACGGAAGCGCCGGCGAGACCGAAGCCCAGTTTCTGGACCGCATCGTCGGCAACCTCAAGCAGTTGATCGAACTGGAAGGACCCGAGACGATAGCGGCTTTCATTGCCGAGCCGCTGATGGGTGCTGGCGGGGTAATCCTGCCTCCCACAGGGTATTTCCCGAGAATCCGGGAGGTGCTGGGTGATTACGGGATACTTCTGATCGCCGATGAAGTGATTACAGGACTGGGTCGTACCGGAAAATTATGGGGCACCCAGACATTTGATATTGCACCGGACATCATCACCACCTCCAAGTGCGTAACGGCCGGATATTACCCGGTGGGTGCGGTACTGCCATCAGGCGAAATCACGGCTGAGCTGGATGCGGCTTCCGATGCGATGGACGAGTTCCCCCATGGGTTTACGACGGCGGGCAACCCGGTCGGCTGTGCAATCGGTATTGCGGCCGTAAACCGGATCATCAACGATGGCGTGTTTGACAATTTGGTTGAAGTTGCTCCGTATTTCCAGGAGCGCTTGCAGGCTTTCGCTGACCACGACCACGTTGGCGAGGTGCGGGGTATCGGGCTCACCGGGGCGGTCGAAATTGTTGCGGACAAAGCACGGAAATTGGCATTTGACTCCGGGCTTGAAGTCTCGGATCGGATTGCAATGCAGGGCTACCAGGAAGGTATCGTCATACGGCCCATAGGCAGTGCCGTCATCTTTGCGCCGCCCTTTATCATCACCCGGAATGAAATCGACGAGTTGTTTGATGCATTTGACCGGACCCTGACGAATGTGATGGAGGGGTTGGTTCACCGCGGGGCCTCGGTCGCCTGAAAGAATGGCAGGTTGCCAGTCGTGTGATGCGCTCGTCACCACAGTGGAGCAAACCCTTTGCCCCCGTACTCTGATTCGACCCGTGTCTAGACAGCGGCAGGTTGGCATTGAACAGCGATAATTCCGAAGCCAAAGGCGGCATGCGTAACTATACGGCGCCCTTGCCGGAACTGTTTCCGCCGCCGGATTCGATGCGGCCCACCCTGGTGGGTGAAAAGTACATGGTCGTGGCGGGTCATCCCCTGGTGGCCAGGATCGCATCGCAGGTGCTCGAGGCGGGCGGTAATGCCATTGATGCCGGCGTTGCCGCCGGCCTTGCCAGCAATGTCATTCAGGCAGACATGTGTAATCTGGGCGGTGTTGCTCCAATCGTTCTGCGTACCGCGGGGTCCGATACGGTATGGAGCATAGGCGGCGTCGGTGTATGGGGGGGGAATGTCACGGTGGAACAATACCGGCACCGTTACCCGAACGATATGCCGGAAGGTGCCCCCTGCAGCGTAGTGCCGGCGGCCATGGATGCCTGGATCACCGCGCTACGCCGTTTCGGCACCTGGTCGCTTTCGGCGGTCGCGTCTGAAGCGATTCGCTATGCGGAGAACGGCTTTGTGCTCGACAGAAGAACAGCACTCGCCTACGAACTCATGGGCAAAGGTTTCGGGGCCTGGCCGACTTCACGCGAGATCTACTGGCCGTGCGGCAGACCGCCAAGGGAGGGGGACCGGCTCCGTCAATCCGATCTCGCCGGCACGCTCAGGAAAGTGGTGGCTTCTGAAATCGGTTCGGGCCGGGAGGATGCACTGGAGAATGCCAGAGCCGCCTTCTACGAAGGAGACATCGCGAGGAAGGTTGTGGACTGGGTCCAAGGCGGCGGCGGCTGGATGACGCTTGAGGATGTGAGGGATTTTCGTAACGAGGTGGCAGTTGCTCAAACCTGTCGCTACCGGGGCTGGGATGTCTACACCGGCGACATCTACTGCCAGGGTCCAGTGCTGCTGCAGGCGCTCGCCATTCTTTCAGAATTCGACCTGTCTCAACTGGAACACAACGGCGCAGACTATCTGCACCTGGTGATCGAATCGCTGAAGCTTGCGTTTTCGGACCGGGAAAAATATTACGGTGACCCATTATTCACCGGTCACTCTGCAGAACAGCTGCTGACACCGGAACACGCGGACGGGCTTCGGCGTCTGATCAGAATGGACAGCGTGCTTCCCGATCTCACCACCCTGCAGCATTCCATCGACGGGCCTGCGGTCGGTAGAGCCAAAAGAAGGGACACAACTAACTTCTGTATCGTCGATCAGGACGGCAACGCTTTTAGCTGTGCGCCCAGCGACACAATTGACGGCAACCCGATCGTACCGGGACTCGGGTTCATGGTGTCCCCCAGAGGAGTACAGTCCCGCACGATCCCAGGTCATCCGGCCTGTCTCGCGGCCGGCAAGCGGCCCCGGTTGACGCCGGCGCCGGCTCTGGCCTTACGGTTCAAGGAGAATGCTGAGCCTGAGGTCATGGCGCTCTCGGCTTGTGGCGGGGACGTCATTCCTCAGGGCATTCTGCAGATGTTTCTGAACGTGGTCGAGGCCGGTTTGTCGCTGCAGCAGGCTGTTGAAGCGCCGCGAATCGCGACACTGAGTTTTCCGGATTCGTTCTTTCCACACGTTCATGATCCTGGGCGTCTGCACGTCGAGTCGCGAATTCCAGATGTGGTCAGGCAGTCACTGGCCAAACGGGGGCACAAGGTCAGTGTCTGGCCAGACTATGAGTTTGACGCAAGCGGTACCGCGCTTGTTTCAGACCTGAAGCCGCCGGTCCCGACAGGCCGTGTGCTGGGGGGTGCGGCGGATCCCCGGCGAACGCTTTATGCGCTGGGCAGATGACGGAGTGACCGGAACAGCGACGGGCTCGGATCAAACCAGAACTGTTCACCCAAATGCAGACCGTGCGGGAACTGCAGTTCGTACGCGGGTCCTGTCCGCGGTAGTTGACAGTAATTGAGGCCGCTTAATATATTACCGAGCGATGTAAAAACTAAAATCGAATGCCCATTCCAGGGCATGACCCCAGGGAGACAAAGATGAGCAGACTTTCAAGATGGTTGCTGGTATTGGTTCTGGGTGGCGGACTGGTGTCCGTTTCGCTGGCTGACAAGCTCAAGATCGCCACGGAGGCGTTTTACGAGCCCTTTGCATACAAGGCCGCGGACGGCACATTGGTCGGCTTCGACATTGATATTACCTATGCCCTGTGCGACGTCATGGGTGCTGAATGTGAGATCATCGAACAGGACTGGGACGGCTTGATTCCGGGGCTGCTGGCAAAGAAGTACGATGCCATCATTGCCTCGATGAGTATTACGCCGAAACGGCGGAAAGTGGTGGACTTTGCCGGGCCGTATTACAAGGAACCCTCGAAGTTCTATGCTAGGAAAGGCTCCGGATTGGCCGATACGCCTGCTGGGCTTGCGGGCAAGAAGATCGGGATCTTGCGAGCGACGACGTTTGAGGATTACCTCGTAAAACATTTTCCCGATGCGGTGATCAAGGGTTATCCCACCCAGGATGAGGTCTACCTTGATCTGGCTGCAGGCCGGGTTGAAATCGGACTGGGTGCGGGATCGGCGGTTGAGAAGGGTTTTCTCTCCAAAGATGCGGGCAAGGATTTTGAATTCTTTGGTGGAACGCACTGGGACGATGAAATCAATGGCATCGGCACAGGTATCCCCGTTCGCAAGGAAGATACTGCCCTTCGGGACCGTTTCAATGCAGCGATCAAGACGTTGAGGGAAAACGGTACGTACAAGAAGATTAACGATAAGTATTTCTCGTTCGATATATGGGGAATGGACTGAGTCCAGAAAGTCCGTGCGCCCGGTCAGGGTCCGGCGCAATCTGACACCTGTTGTGAAACCGGCCCAAGTCCTAGCTTGGGCCGGTTTTTCCTTCAGGACATCCATCAAATGCTATGAGTGACACCCTGTCCTACGTACCTTACGTCCTGGCGGGGGTCAAGCTGACGATCGTCCTGAGTATTGGCAGCTTAATACTGTCTTGCCTGTTCGGTGTATTCACCACGGCTGCGCGTCTGTCGTCGAACTGGTTCCTGACAATCCTGGCTCAGACCTACGTCAGCGTCATCAGGGGTGTACCCGAACTGGTGCTCATGCTCTTGATTTTCTTTGGTGGCCAGATGCTGCTCAACGATCTGGCCGAATTGACGGGCTGGTTCAGCCACGTCGACGTGGATGCCCTGACGTCCTCGATATTCGCAATCGGTTTTATCTTTGGTGCCTATATGTCGGAGGCGTTTCGGGGTGCTTACCTCGCCATACCCAAAGGGCAGAAAGATGCTGCTAAATCGATTGGCCTCAATCATTGGGTTTACTTGCGGGTTATTGTCTGGCCGCAGTTCCTGGTGCATGTGCTTCCCGCGTTTCGCAACAACTGGCTGGTGATTCTCAAGACAACGGCGTTTGCGTCCGTTGTCGGGGTGCATGACCTGGTCTGGCGGGCCAAGGGTGCCGCGAGCGCCACGCACAAACCGTTTTATTTCCTGATGCTCGCAGCGATGGTGTATCTGGGATTTACATTGCTCTCGGAACGGTTCTTCTCGACTACGCTTCGCCGTATACAACGCGGCTGGACTTCGATCTGACCATGCATTTCGATCTGATCTTCGAGCACTGGACGCTGTTCCTCAATGGCGTCAAGGTCACGCTGGCCCTGCTAATAATCGTATTTGCAATCAGCCTGGTTTCTGCCCTGGGGCTGGCCGTGTTCCGGTCTTCCGACACGTCCGTTTTACGGCACCCGATCCGCGGCTATACCTACGTCATGCGCGGCACCCCGCTGCTGTTGCAGGTCTATATTATTTATTACGGTCTGGGTCAGTTCGAACTGGTACGGTCAAGCATTCTGTGGCTGTTTCTCAGCGAGGCGTCCTTCTGTATTGCGCTCGGGCTGATCCTGAACAATACGGCTTACCTGACTGAAATACTCCAGGGCGCGCTTCGCGAGATCCCACGGTCTACCATAGAGGCCTCCCGTTCTCTGGGACTCAGCAGGGCCAAGACATTTTTTCTGGTGGAGTGTCCTATCGCTTTACGGCGTTCGCTTCCGGCGCTCTCGAACGAGTTTATTTTTGTGATGCACAGCACCGCCGTTGCCAGTACGATTACTGTGATCGACATACTCGGTGCAGGCCGCAAGTTCAACGCTTCATACTACCTTGCTTATGAGGGCTTCGTCACTGCAGCAGTGCTCTACATCACGATTGCAGTTACCGCAACCCAGATCTTCCGTGCGTTGGAGAAACGCTACCTGGCGCCATTGGCTTTCCGCTGATCTCACCCCTTTCCCTTGTTCGTAATGAACCGGCTACAGCTCGAGTAAAACAACAGATGGTGTTTACTCTGGAGCAGGACCGTATAGTTCGGGATTTTCTGGATGTGTATGACATTCCAGGTGCCGCTGTTGCGATAGTCCGTGGCAGTACAATTGTTGCTGAAGGTGGTTTCGGTCTGGCCGACGTGGACCGTGCCTTGCCTGCGACCGCACACACAGTCTGGCCGATCTGTTCTCTAACCAAGTCGTTCACTGCCGTAGCTGCGATGCAGCTTGTCGAATCCCAAAAGCTCCTGCTCGACACACCGGTACAGACCTATCTGCCCGGTTTCCGGATCAGCGACACTGCAGCGAGCGAACGTATCACCAGCCGTCTTTTTCTGACACACAGCAGTGGACTGGGGCGAACCGGCCACCAGGATCGTACCCGGGAAGAACAGGTAAACCCGTATCCCACGCGTAAGGCCCTGGTTGATGCTCTCGATTCGGCGACCCTGCAGTCGGCTCCAGGAGTGGCATTTTCGTATTGCAATGAAGGGTTCGCCACAGTGGGGCATGCGATAGAAACTATCGCGGGCGTCACTCTCGAAGAGTACTTCCAGCGGGGAATATTCGATCGGGTGGGCATGCGGGATTCTTCAGTGCATTTTATGGATTGGAAGAATGCCACCGATCGGACTTTTGCCTACTCCAGGGCGATGGGGGATCCGTTCGATAGCGGTGAGCGACACGGTGAATACACTGTGATACGGCTCAATGACGATTATCAGACCTTCCTTTCTACCGGAGGTATCGTGAGTTCAGCCCATGATCTCGCCCTATACCAGATCGCTTCGATGAATTATGACCGCTCTCCTTTGGACCTCACGGTCGGTTCACTCGACCACATGCAGAGTGTTCAGCACCCGTTCGGGGACACGGGCTGGGGATACGGTCTGGGGTACTGGGTGTTCTGGTCGGGCGATGTCAAGGTGGTTGGCCACTCCGGGGGTCTGCCGGGTATCTCGACCTACTCGATGATGATCCCGTCCGAGAGAATCGGAATCGTGGTGCTCACCAATCGTGGAGACCGTCCGGCATTTTTCCTTGCTGAGCATTTGATGAACAATTTGCGGGGCGCCGTGTGGCGTGAATCCACCAATCAATCGCTGCCGTTTGTAACCCGCCATCCCAAACGAAAAGCGAAGGAATTGGCTGAGTACGAAGGTGAATATGTCTTTCGTTCCGGAACGGCCAGAGTCGAAGCAGTCGATGGTGGTCTGCTCATTCATGCCCCGTCCCGGCTGGAAGGAAGACCGATTGCAATATCGACCGCCCAGGTTGGCCCCGACTCGTTCATGAGTACCGATGAAGGGTTGTCTATTGCCTTCATTCGAGACCGAACGGGTCAGATCTTACGTTTTCTGAACGGTGGCTATGCCTATGAGCGCAGTTGACTGGAGCGGCACTGAATCACAGTTGATGGGGAAATATCTTCGAATATCTGGCCTTGAGGCACATACAGCTGTGAGGTCTTGACCAGTCGGGCGACACTCAGGTTGTTGGCGAGTCAGTAGATTGGACAACGGCTTTCTCTCTAATGGGTAGAGAGAGTTGTCGGAATTATTTGCCACAGCGCTAATACCCGGTCGGGTTTTCAAGAAATCGATTGACATTAATGGGTTACGACTCATATATTAGTTTTAACAGTTATCAGGTGCCGGTTTTCCATCCTGTTCTGCTGTTAACTTGAAATTAGTTGGACAACCCCTACCAGAGGAAGACGTTAATGTTAATTCTGAAAAACGCGATATCCAGGGTCCTGGCTCTGGTGATGCTTGTTATTGCCATACCCCTGGCACATGCTGCAACGCCGGTCACGGGCGGTACTGTCGTTTATCTGTCGAGTAAGATTCCTAGTTTAAATCCCCTGCATTCTGCATATGAAGTGGGTTTAGTGACCTCACAGATTTTTGCCAGCCTCACCA
>CAJXBY010000037.1 GCA_913051905.1 uncultured Gammaproteobacteria bacterium
TCGGTCACGAAGACATCGATACCGGCTGCGGCGATGGTCTGCTGGGTGAGGGCAGTGTGAAGTGCTACCTCATCGACGACACCGCCCCGCGATGTGTTGATGAGTATCGACGAGGGTTGCATGGCCTCTAGTTCGCGCGTTGAGACCAACCCGGTGGTTTCAGCGTTTAGCGGGCAGTGGAGGGTAAGAATATCGACAGCCGGCAGCGCCTCATGCAGGTCGGAGACCTGCGTGCACCCTCTCGATCGAATCTGTTGAGGATCGACGTAAGGGTCATAAACGAATACGTTCATGTCGAAGGCGAGTGCTCGCGATGCGACGCGGGTTCCGATTCGTCCGAATCCGACAATCAGCAAAGATTTCCCACTGATTTCAGTCGTCAAGGGTCGGTGCCGGTAGCTGAAGTCACCGCGCCGGGCAGCGGCATCGTATTCGTCACCCTGCTTGGCCAAGGTGAGTATCAGGTAAAAGGTTTGTTCGGCAACCGAGATGGCATTGCCGCCAACCGCAATGGCCAGGGGTATGCCTCTTGCGGTTAGTGCATCGACATCGACCGAGTTGAAGCCGACACCGTGTCTGGAAACCACTTTGAGATGCGGTGCGCTGTCGATAACCGCGGCGCTGATGCGGGCCGAACGGACAAGAATTGCATGCACGTCACTGACAAGGCCTGCGAGGGTGGATTCGTCGAAGGCCTCAGTGATCTCGACCGACAGGCCTTCTCGTTTCTCAAAAAGGCTCAACCCATCGGCGTGGATATTGCCCGCGACCAGTACTTTTTCGGCCAATGCCAAGGATCTCAGGTGATGTTTGCTGACTGGCTGAACGCTTTCCGCAGCATTTCGATATCAAGATCAGGCTGGCGGGCTGCGTCTAGCAGGATGGCTTCCTTGCGGATCATCAGGTCGACCGCATCGGGTAGCAGGGCGACCGCTTCGTTCGGAACGACCACTGCGCCGTGGCGGTCTGCGTGGATCAGATCGTCATGGTCCACCACCATGCCAAGCACCTCGACCTGATTGCCGAAATCGACGACCCGGTTGTGGATGTGACTCGGGACGACCCTTCGGGCGAGTAGCTGAAATTCAGCCGCACAATCGTCAAGGTCCCGCATAGCTCCACTGGTAACGCCGCCTACACAACCCAGGCCCTTATGGATGTTGGTTTGTACCTCGCCCCAGAACGCACCGACTCCGGAATCGTGGTCGATATCTTCGATCACCGCGATAGTCGGATGAGGTGGTCCGGCGACGTACTCGTAATAAGCCAGGCGTCTGCTTTGCAGTTCTTCCGGGCTTTCCTGTGGGGGTGTGCGTGTCGCACAACGTACGGTACGGGCGTAGCCGATGACGGGTTTCAAGTCAGGGGCAAGGCAGACGGCCTGTTCGACAGTGAAGCCGAAACCGCGGCGCTCGGGCATGACAAGCTCCAGGGCGTTGCACACGGTGGGTGTGTCCCACTGTGTCAGAATCTCGATTTGCTGGGCAGAAGGTGTGTTCATAGGCTGGTGGCTATCCAGGCGGGATTAAATTGTGTTGATTAACGGCAGCGTTTGGGGGATCGGGTGTAGCGCTGTACCGCGCGCTGGACTGTTCAGTCGATGACGGCTTCTGCTTCGATTTCGACTTTGAGGTTGGGTGTCACCAACGCAGAAACCTCGACCAGTGTGGATGCCGGTCGATGGTCTCCAAAGTACCTCTGCCGGATGGGGTTGATTCGGGTCCGGTCACTGACGTCGGTGAGGAACACCTGCACTTTGACGATGTGTTCGGGGCGGCCGCCTGCCGCACGCAGGGCACGGTCAAGATTGTCCATGGCAATTTGGAACTGTTCGACAACATCATCCGGTGCGCTACCATCGGGCCTCATACCCACGGTACCCGACAGCCAAATCCTGTCGCCGGCCTTGACGACATGACAATAATGACTGACCGGAGCCGGTTGGTCATCCAGCAGAAAGCGTTCGATGTTGCTCATGAAAGCGGGACTCCGTGGTGAGAACTTGCTGGTACGCTAGCACGGCGGTGCAGTTAAAGACAAATCCAGAATGTGGAATTACGGGAAACCGAGTGAGCCGAATTACAGGCATTGCATGCAATGAACCGTCCTTCAGCTGACCTAGCAGTTCAACCCGGGCGGGGAGGGTTGAGAGTGCTGTTGGCCAATCGGGAATTTCGCCTGCTCTGGCTCATTGGTGCAGCCAGCAACACGTTGCGTTGGCTTGAGATACTGGCGGTCGGCGTGGTGGTGTTCGACATGACCGAATCACCGTTCCAGGTGGCCTTCATGGTGATCCTGAGGTTTCTGCCGATGGTGGTGCTGGGCGCGGTGACCGGCGTCGTGGCCGAAAGGCTTAACCGCCGCCACTTCCTGATTGTGGCACTGGCGGTTATGGGAGCGAGTTCCTCGGGACTGGCGCTTCTTGTATACAACGATCTGCTGAATCTATGGGTCATTGCTGCGAGTGTCATTCTGAACGGGTTGTTCTGGACGGTGGATAACCCCGTTCGGCGAACACTACTCGGCGAGGCGGTGCGGCCGGACCAGATCGGCATCGCCATGAGTCTGGACACTGTGACCAACAGCATGACGCGCTTTTTGGGTCCTCTGCTGGGCGGGGCTTTTCTTGCGTTCGCGGGACTGGGCGGGGTCTTTCTCCTGGGTGCGGTTCTCTACTTTGTGGCCCTGGTACTGGCGGTATTGGTACGCACAGGTTCTTCAGTCTCAAGAGTGGTCCGGTCCAAGGGTGGCATCATTGCGTTTCTGAGCGATGGGGTCCATCTTCTGAAAACCAATCGTGTGGTGGCGGGAGTGCTCGCTATCACGGTCATCTACAATGTCTGGGGGTTTCCATTCGTTTCCATGATTCCGGTGATTGGGAAAAACGGGCTGGGCCTGGGTCCGTTACATGTCGGAGTGCTGGTCAGCGCGGAGGGAGCCGGCACATTAATTGGTGCCTTGCTGGTACTGATAGCGCGGACCGGAACGCACTACCGCCGGCTGTATACTTTTGGTCTCGCCCTTTGTCTTGTCATGGCATTAGCCTATTCGCAGTCCGGGTCGGTCGTCTCTTCGGGGGTGTTCCTGGCGCTAGAGGGTATCGGCGCGGGATTCTTTGCGGCCATGCAGGCGGCGCTGATTCTGCTCAATACGCCACCGGCTCTGCATAGCCGGGTAATGGGACTGCTGTCGGTCTGTGTGGGCCTTTGTACGGTCGGGTTTCTGCACATCGGGCTGCTTGCTGACTGGGTGGGGGCGCAGAACGCGGTAGCGATCAGTGCCTGTGAGGGCTTATTGGTCCTGTTGCTGGTCTGCTGGATCTGGCCAGAGATCACCCGACGTCAGCCGGTGTGACAGAAACTGCCTGAAAATATCCATGGCACAAATCAGCAAACCCAATTCAACGGTAGATCTGGACAGCGGGGCTGTGCAGCGCGGGCTGATCCTGGCCACCTGTACGGTAGTCACGGTGCTCTACGCGATGACCATCACCATCGCCAATGTGTCGTTGCCACAGTTGCAGGGCGCGCTGTCCGCAACCCAGGACCAGATCACCTGGGTGGTGACCTTCAATATTGTTGCGACGGCTGTGGCAACACCGATGTCCGGCTGGCTGGTTGCCAGGCTGGGTCGCCGGCGGCTGCTGATCTTCAGTATCCTGGGGTTTACCGTGTCGTCTCTGCTGTGTGGGACAGCGGACTCTCTGGGCGCTCTCGTTTTGTTTAGGATACTCCAGGGTGCGTGTGGTGCGCCTTTGGCTCCCGTCTGTCAGGCGATCGTCCAGGACACCTACCCGAAACACCAGCATGGGACGGTGATTGCGCTGTTTGGAATGGGTGTGATCATCGGGCCGATCATCGGTCCCGTGGCCGGAGGGTATCTCAGCGAGGCTTACAGCTGGCGCTGGGTGTTTTTCATGATCGTGCCGTTCTCCTTGCTCGCGCTGGCCGGTGTTCTGGTGTTCATTCGGGAAACAGGAGAGCGTAGTCAAGTTTCCCTCGACTGGATCGGATTCTTGAGTCTTTCAGCGGCGGTTTCCTGTCTGCAGGTTGTGCTGGACCGAGGAGAACGCGCGGACTGGTTTGCGTCCTACGAGATCATCATTCTGACCTGTCTCGCAGTCGGCGCTCTGTATCTTTTTGTCGGCCACGTCACCACGACCGAGCGGCCGTTTCTTCGTCCTGCGCTGTTCCGCGACAGAAACTTTCTGCTGGGCGTGATCCTGATGTTTGCTTTCGGCCTTTTGAACTTCACGCCGATCACGCTCTTGCCGACAATACTGCAGAATCTCCGCGGCTATCCGGATTCTGTTATTGGTTATGTGCTGTCTATTCGCGGCATGGGGACCTTTGCTGGGTTTATTTTCATGATCTGGGGCAGCCGACTGGATCCCAGAGTGATGATCACTGTGGGGTTCCTGACTCAAGCTATATCAGGTTGGTACATGGGGCAGATGGATCTCAACGTCACAATGTCCGACATCTTCTGGCCCATGGTGATCCAGGGTCTCGGCGTGGGGTTGTTATGGCCGTCCATCACGGTGGTCACATTCTCAACGCTCAGGCAGGAGTATCTCGTTGAGGGTACCGCGCTGTATCATCTCATTCGGAATTTTGGCAGCAGTATTTACATCTCGTTAAGTGTTGCACTGGTCATGCGAACCGCCGGGCAGAACTATTCCCAAATGAGTCAATTTGTCTCGCCATTCAATGATTCGTTCCGCATGCCGTGGGTGAGCGGGCAGTGGAATATGGACACTGTTGAAGGGCTCTCCCATCTGAGCGGTGAAATCACCCGGCAGGCAGCGATGATCGGTTACCTGAATTCGTTTCAGTTGTTCTCAGTAACCGCTGTGCTGGCATTGCCGCTGATTCTCTTGATCCGCTGGCAAAGGCCCGACACCGCTTCACAGGAAACGGACAAGGAGGAAAAACGTTGAAGATAGTGGACGTGCTGGTCGAGCAATTCCGAGTGCCCTTGCCGGTAACCCTGTCGGACGCAACCCACGGGGAGATGACTCATTTCGGTCTGGTTACCGTGCGTGTCGTGGATGAGCAGGGACGGGAGGGCCTCGGCTATACCTACACGGTGCACGGAATCGGAGGCTCGGCCATTCATGCCTTGATCAGAGATGATCTTGGGCCTTTTCTGCTCGCGAGTGACCTCGAGTCCCTGGATGAATTCTGGGAGTCGATGTGGTGGCAGATCCACTTCGTCGGCCGGGGCGGGATCGGGGCGTTTGCAATGGCCGCGATCGACATCGCGCTGTGGGATCTGAAGGCCAGATCCGCCGGTCAGCCATTGTGGCGATTTCTCGGCGGTACTAAACGCCAGGTGCAGACCTACGCCGGCGGTATCGACCTGGATTTCTCTATTGATGAACTGATCGCCCAGAGCGAACGTTTTCTCTCTCAGGGCTTCAGGGCCATCAAAATGAAGGTTGGTCGGGCGGTTCTGGATGAGGACGTTTCTCGGGTGCGGGCGATGCGTGAATGTCTCGGGTCTGAGTTTCCATTGATGGTTGATGCCAACATGCGCTGGACGGCAGACGCGGCGGAACAAGCGGCCAGAGCCCTGGCACCCATGAGCCTTTTCTGGCTCGAGGAACCGACCATCCCGGATGACGTCGAAGGGCATGCCCGTGTCGCGCGTGTCGGTGGGATACCGATCGCAAGCGGCGAAAACCTGCACAGCGTTTACGAGTTCGAGGAGTTGATCAAACGCGGTGGTGTGACCTACCCTGAGCCCGATGCCGCCACGTTGGGCGGGATCACACCGTGGCTCAAGGTGGCCGGCCTGGCCGAATCATCCGGTCTTCAGGTGACCTCTCACGGTGTTCACGACATTCATGTCCACCTGCTGGCTGCGGTCAGCAATGCGTCCTATCTCGAGGTGCACGGATTTGGTTTGGAGCGGTTCATCGCCGAACCACTGGTCCTGGAAGACGGCGTGGCGCTGGCGCCCGAACGCGATGGTCACGGCGTGAGCCTTGATTTTGCGGCGTTGGCGCCGTACCGGGTGTCAAACTAACGGGCAGCGCGACCTCTACCGGGTCAGTTCGTGGCGGGTCCTGCCCAGGCCAATGCTTTTTGTCCGATGCCGCGAATCATACCCAGGACATCCCGGTCGCCGACGACGTCACGCATCTGGCTCGACAGCTGTCTTTCACGGCGTGTGTCTATACGCACGGTCACCGTCATGCCTGCCCTCAGGCGGTGCAGAGGATCGTTATTGTCGATCTGGAGACGGATCGGTACACGCTGTACGACCTTGACCCAGTTACCGCTGGCGTTCTGTGGGGGTAATACCGAGAATTCGGCGCCGGTGGCAGGGGCGATGCTGGCGACGGTCGTTTCCCAGGTCCTGTCCGGGTAGGCATCAGCCACGACGCTCGCCAGCTGGCCTGTATGGATATGGGTCAGCTGGGTCTCCTTGAGGTTGGCTTCGACCCATACGGGATCGTCTTGGATCAGGCTGAAGACCGGCTTACCGGCCTGGGCGTATTCCCCGACCTGTAGTTTCATATTGCTGACCACACCTGATGCCGGGGCCCGCAAGGTGGTGCCGGCGAGGTCTACAGCGGCCTGTTCGTGAATCGATTGTGCCGCAAGATATCGCGGATGCTGTTCAACTGGGAGGGCAGCATCACCGCCCAGGGCAGCCAGGACTTTCTGCACGCGCTGCTGGTTGATCTGCACCTGCTTTTTCGAGAGCTGCAGTGCATGGTAGGCCTCGTCATACTGTTCTTCGATACCGAGGCCCTGATTCCTCAGCTTTTTCTGACGCTCCAGGCGGCGTTTGAAATGCTTGACCTTCTCGTTGGCTTGCTCTGTCTGAACCTCGGCCTCACGGTAGTCGGCCCGTAGCGAGTTCAATTCGGTCCCGATCACATCCATTCTCGCCCTCGTTCTCGCAAGTTCGATCTCGTAGGGACGGGCATCGAGTTTTAGCAGCACCTGGTCCAGGGCTACGGGCTGGTTGTCTTCGATCCCGACCATGGTCACCCGACCGGAGATCTCGGGACTGATGATGATCACGTTCGCCTTGACGTAGGCGTTCTCGGTGGTGACATAGCGGCCACCTGCCGCATAAAGGTAAAGCCCGACGCAAAGCATCACAAGGGGAATCATCACGAGCAGTACCGAGCGAAGCAGAATCCGTCTGCTGGGCCAGAACCGTTTTGACAGGTCGGTCACTTGCATCACCCCCGGTTTCGGGATCTGGGTTGTG
This sequence comes from uncultured Gammaproteobacteria bacterium, assembly GCA_913051905.1. The sequence continues at coordinate 7,231 of CAJXBY010000037.1, forward strand.
ATTCGCCGTTGACTTGAAGCGACAGCAGATTGGCTTTGATATCGATCAGAGTGTCCACGAATTGCTCACGCTGTTTATGGCTGAGGCCGTCCAGCGCATCGCTGCGGAAATCGGCAGCAATGCGCCGGAGCGATCTCATTGCAGGCTTTACTTCCTCGGTCAGATAGACTCGTTTGCTCCGTCGGTCTGCCGGGTCGGCTTCCCGTCGCAGCCAGCCTTTGTCTTCAAGGCGGTCGATCAACCGGCCGAGGGTAGGTTTTTCGATTTCGAGTATGTCGGCCAGTTCAGACTGGTTTAGGCCATCCCTACGGTATAAATGTGTCAGTACCCACCACTGTGAGCGGGTCAGGCCTATCGATTTGGCCCGCCGGTCGAACGTGGTACGAAGAAGTCGGGCGACATCGTTCAGGATGAAGCCGAAGTTCCGCTCAAGATTTTCTTCTACCATTAGATCAATTTAATGTCCTAGCTTATAATAAGCAAGTCTATTGTAACTGAGGTTACTATCTATGAACCAGATCGACCTGAACGGGCGAAGGGCCGTCGTCACCGGCGGAGCTCAGGGGATCGGGCTGAGCGTCACACAAAGACTGCTGGACTCCGGCGCTACGGTCAGCCTCTGGGATCAGGATGCTGATCTTCTGAAGAGCACCTGTTTAGAACTTTCCGACACTGCGGCCGACTCAATCTATAGCCAGGTCGTCGACGTGACTGATCCGGCCTCGGTGGCTGTTGCCGCCAGCGACACGGCCACCCGGATGGGAGGCGTCGATATTCTGGTCAACAATGCCGGGATTGCCGGCCCTACGGTGCCCTCCTGGGAGTACCCGATCGAGGACTGGCAACAGGTGATCAATGTGGATCTTAACGGCGTCTACTACTGCTGCCGGGCCGTGGTGCCGATGATGCGGGAACAGAAGTACGGACGGATCGTCAACGTGGCCTCTATCGCCGGGAAAGAGGGCAACCCGAATGCAGCCGCGTACAGCGCAGCCAAAGCCGGGGTCATCGCTCTCACCAAGTCCCTGGCCAAGGAGACTGCAGACCTGGATATTGCGGTCAATTGCATCAGTCCGGCTGCTGCGAAGACCCGTATCTTTGATCAGATCAGTCAGCAGCACATCGACTATATGCTGTCTAAGATCCCGCGCGGGCGTTTTGTGCGGGTCGAGGAGATCGCGGCGATGGTCGCCTGGATGGTGTCGGAAGAGAACTCTTTTACCACGGGTGCTGCATTTGACTTAAGTGGTGGTCGCGCGACCTACTAGGCATGAATGGCGATAAAGTGGTCGTGGTGATGGGGGCTGGCGATGCTACGGGTGGTGCAGTCGCCGAACGATTCGCAAGAGAAGGCTATATCGCATGTGTTTCCCGCCGCAACCCGGACAAGCTGAAACCGCTTGTCGGGCGGATAGAGGCCGCCGGTGGACGTGCCGTGGCTTTCGGTACCGATGCTCGCCGTGAAGAACAGGTCAAGGAGATGTTCCGGACGATCGAAGAAGAGATCGGCCTGTTGGAGGTGTGCGTCTTCAATATCGGAGGCAATGTCCGCTTTCCGATTAACGAGACGACGACCAGGGTTTACTACAAAGTTTGGGAAATGGGTTGTTTTGCGGGGTTTCTGACCGGCCGCGAAGCCGCCCACTACATGAAACCCCGTGGCCGCGGCACTATACTGTTCACTGGGGCTACGGCAAGTCTGCGGGGTGGCGTAGGGTACAGTGCGTTTGCGGGTGCTAAATTCGGGCTACGTGCACTGGCCCAGTCGATGGCGCGGGAACTTGGGCCGGAAGGTATTCATGTGTCGCATATCGTCATTGATGGCGCCATCGACACTGAGTGGATTGAGAAGATGTTTCCTGACGTTTACGCCCGCAAGGATCAGGACGGGATACTGAATCCACATGATATTGCCGAGGTCTACTGGCAGCTGCACTGCCAGAAACCCTCAGCATGGACTCAGGAAGCTGATCTTAGACCGTGGATTGAGCCGTACTAGGGAGGGTTAGCGGGTGACGCGCGTGGTGGAATTTTTCTTTGATTTCGGCAGCCCGGCAGTCTACCTTGCTGCGATGCAGCTTCCGAAGATTGCGGAGCAGGCCGGTGCGAAGATCGTATGGCGCCCCATGCTGCTGGGTGGTGTGTTCAAAGCCACCGGGAACCAGAGCCCGGTCATGATTCCAGCCAAAGGCGCCTACATGATGGGCACCGACCTTGTACGATTTTCAGCACGTTACGGGGTACCGTTTGAACACAACCCTTTCTTTCCCATCAATACGCTGGCGCTGATGCGTGGTGCCGTGGCTTATCAGAATACGGACCGGTTCAAGGTCTATCGCGACACTATTTTCAAAGCCATGTGGGTGAGACCTCGCGATCTCAACGATCCGCAGGTGGTTGGTGAGGTGCTGTCCGAGACGGGGTTCGATCCGGAGGACTTCATCAACCGGATCGGTGAGCAGTTGGTGAAGGACGAACTCAAGGCCAGCACTGAAGAAGCCGTGGAACGTGGTGCCTTCGGTGCACCGACATTCTTTGTCGATGGCGAAATGTTCTTCGGGCAGGATCGGCTCGATTTTGTTGCCGAAGCGCTATCCGCGTGAGTCGGTATAGACGATAGTCGCCCACACCGTTGAGGCACTTGCAGCTCCCAGCGCCTAGAGCTGGAAATCGCTCATGACCCGCCCCCGGAAACCCAAGCTACTGCGGAAATTGCTTCTCCTACTGGCGTTTCTGATTGCCAGCGTGGGTATCCTGTTCGTCGTTATCAATCTCTTCTATGGCCTTTTCGGCGGATTTTGGACGCCCGCCGCATGATCGGGATGATTCGTCCGCCGAGTCGTTCCTGTGACGAGAGAGCCTGTCTTGTCTGCTAAAGACATTCGCAATTGCCCACACGGGGTGCCACCGTATGGGTCCACAGTAGGCGAGTGATGTTTGCCGAGTATCTACCGCTGCTGATGTTTGCTGTGCTAATGCTGTTGGTATTCAGCAGTTACCCGATTGGTTTTGTTCTGGGAGGTGTCGCGGTTCTATTCGGGATTTTTGGCTGGTTTGCAGGCGTTTTCTCGCTAATCGAGTTTTTCAACTTCCTGCCCAGAATCTGGATGATTGCAGACAACTTTGCGATCATTGCTGTGCCGCTTTTCGTTTTTATGGGTGTGATGCTCGAACGGTCCGAGATCGCTAAGGATCTTCTCGAGACCCTGCAGATACTGCTGCGGCGCGTGCCTGGTGGGATGGCCATGGCGGTTACGGTGATGGCGACGATATTTGCCGCTATCACCGGCGTGGTGGGGGCCTCTGTTGTCGTGATGACGTTGATCGCGTTGCCGCCTATGTTGAAGGCGGGCTACCGCCCGACCTTGGCGCTGGGTACGATCGCGGCATCGTCAACGCTTGGTATTCTGATTCCGCCGAGTATTCTGCTGGTTTTTCTTGCCGAGTTGCTGCCAATGTCGATTGGTATGCTGTTCGCGGCGGCGCTCTATCCGGGTTTCCTCTTGTCTGCGCTCTACCTGCTTTACATCGGCGTCTATACCCTGATCGTCCCGGAAGCCGCTCCCAGAATGCCTGTCCAGAGTGAGCGACTGTCGGGTGGAGAGATTGTCGGAATTTTCCTCCGGGGTGTTCTGCCGCCGGTGGTTCTTATTTCGATGGTGCTGGGCTCGATACTGACTGGCTTTGTCACAATCACCGAGTCGGCGGCTGTGGGTGCCGCAGGTGCCATGCTGCTGGCATGGGCGCGTGGCAAGCTGAGTCTTTCGACGCTGACCGATTGTGTGCGTCGAAGCGCGATGATGATCGGCATGATCTTTTTTCTCTTTATCGGTGCGACCTGTTTCTCCTACGTGTTCCGGGTCCTCGGTGGAGACGAACTGATATTGGCCTTGGTTAACGAGGCGGGTCTCAGTAACTGGGGCGTCCTGATTTTCGCGATCCTTTTGATCTTTGTTATGGGTTTCTTTTTCGATGTTCTTGAGATTCTTCTCGTTGTCGTCCCGGTGTTCGCACCGCTGGTTGCCTTGCTCGAATTCGGCGGCCATATTCCCCAGGCGGATGTCATCTACTGGTTCTCGGTCCTGGTTGCGGTCACACTGCAGACCTCGTTTCTGACGCCACCGATGGGCCTGGCATTGTTTTATGTGAAAGGCGTATCGCCGGAATCGGTGACGATGAGTCAGATCTATGTCGGCATCATCCCGTTCGTGATCATGCAGCTGCTCTGTGTCGGTCTGATCATGGCTTTTCCCGACATCGCGATGTGGCTGCCACATCGCCTTTTTGACTGAACCGGTGCGTTGAACTATGGATCAACCCTCAGAAAACATTCGCCGGTGCCGACTCTGGTTGAAAGCGGCCTTCTGGCTCGAGTTTCCGGTGGTTTGGCTGGGCCGGGCGACCGCCTGGCTGATGCTACCGTTGATTGGCGTCATTATCTTCGATGCCATATCTAGGAAGTTCCTGCGCAAGCTGCCCTTTGTGATTGAGACGGGCCTTTACCATCTGATGAATTCACCCAAACTGCAGGATTCCGAGTGGCATATGCATGCCGTTATGTTTCTTGTCGCGATGGGCTATGCCTATGTGTACAACGCCCACGTTCGTCTGGACCTCTTCAGACCCCGTCTGGGTGCCAAAGGCAGGCTGTGGGTGGAGCTTTTTGGCGGGGTACTGCTCCTCCTGCCGTTTCTGGGGGTTCTGATTTTTTACGGCTGGCACTTCGTGATGTCTGCGTGGATAACTGATGAAGGCACCTCGGTTCTGATCGGAATAGGCAACCGGTGGTTTATCAAGTCCTTTCTAGTGGTGGGGTTCTTCCTCTTGTTGTTTTCTGCTCTGTCACTGCTGATCCGGTTCGCAGTTCGTTTATGGGGGCCGGAAGAACTGGCGGCCGCGACGAACTCAGACGCGTTTACGCGGGATTCCCATTCCGCTTTTGAATAGGAAATTAGAACCGTTGCGGGCTTTGGCCTAAACCCAAAAGTTCAGATGAGGTTCGGGCGTCAGGCAGAATCCCCCCCGTCGATATAAAAAGTCTGGCCCGTGATGTAGTCGGCCTCGCCGGATGCCAGAAAAGCGGCGACATTTGCGACATCGTCGGCCTGGGCAGGTCGTTTCAGGGGTATGATCTCAGTCCGTTTCCGGATGGACTCGCCGATGCCTCGATTCCACATCTCTGCCATGCGCTGGTCGATGTATGACCACATTTCCGTATCGACGATGCCGGGCGCCAGTGCGTTGACCGTAATGCCACTATCAGCCAACGCCAGCGCCATCGAACGGGTCAAGGATACGACGGCCGTCTTGCTGGCAGCATAGGCGGCGATCTCGGGACGCCCGCGGTGCGCGGCCAGGGAGGCCGTGTTGATGATCTTGCCCCCACCGTTCTCGACCATGTGACGTGCTACGGCCTGACCGCACAGAAACACCCCTTTGAGATTCACGTCCATCACCTCGTCCCAGTCCGACTCTTTGATGTCAAAAAATTCCTGAACCCTGATGATTCCGGCATTGTTGAAAAAGATGTCAATGCGGCCAAAGGTTTCGATCATCTGACTCACCATCTGGTCCACCTGGGTCTTATCGACGACATCGACCGGAATCACGAGTCCTCGACGGTTGTGGGACTGAACGGTATTCAGCACCTTGGGCAGATGATCGGTCCGGATATCCGCTAGGGCGACATCGGCGCCTTCTCGGGCGAGTCTTTCGGCGATCGCGCGGCCGATTCCTCCGGAAGCACCCGTCACGAGCCCAACCTTGCCTTCGAGTTTCATGGTCGACAATATCCTTTGTTGCGGTCGCACATTTACTGAGCAGTCATGCCCCCGTCGATGACGAGTTCTGCACCGGTCATGAAGCTGGATTCGTCAGATGCCAGGAAAACACAACCCCAGGCGATATCCTCGGCAGTGCCCATCCGTCCGAGTGGTGTCTTATCCACCCGTATCTTCCATTGGACAGGGTCACCGTGTATTTCAGCGGTCATTTGTGTGTCTGCGAAGCCCGGGTGCACGGAATTGCAGCGGATCTTCTCCGGCGCGTACTGGACCGCTGCAGCTTTGGTGAACGTACGAACTGCACCTTTGGACGAGTGGTACGCCGTGGACCCGATGCTGCCGACGATGCCGTAGATCGAGGAGATATTGATGATAGAGCCGCCGCCGGCGGCCCGCATTGGTGCAATGGAGTGCTTGGTGCCCAGAAATACACCTGTTGAGTTGACGGCGTGTGTCCGGTTCCAGGCATCCAGCGTGGTATCTTCGACCGCGGCCTGGTTTCGTGGGCTCGGCACCCCGGCACTATTCAGCGTGATGTCCAGGCCGCCATATCGTTCGAGTGTGGCTGCAATCGCATCGATCCACTGCTGTTCGTCGCTCACATCAAGGTGTACATAGATGGCTTGTCCACCGTCATCCTTGATCTCCTCGACCACCTGCCTGCCCAGATCGTCATCGACGTCTGCGATCACGATACCGCTGGCGCCCGCCTTCGCAAAAAGGTGTGCGCTGGCGGCCCCAATGCCGGAGGCACCCCCTGTCACAAGAGCCACTTTTTCTTTGAGTCGCATGTTTGATTCTCCGTCTGAGAATTGCCTGAATTTGGGGTCAATTGTGGACCACATCTGGCCCAGGAACCAGCCTGGATAACATTGAGCAGGGTGACTGGCAATCGGAATGGGTTCTCCTCTACACTTGTCTGATCACGCACTGGGTGCTGCATGACAAAAACAGGGGGAGCTCATGGATCTATCAGCTGAAGTGTGCCAAAAGATGTATTCCGATATGTGGCGGATACGGCTTTTCGAAGAAGAAGCCGATCGCCAGACCCACCTGGGCAACGTCGTCGGTACGCTGCACATGTACTGCGGCGAGGAGGCGGTGGCGGTCGGGGTCTGTTCAAATTTGACTGATGAAGACTATGTTCTTGGGACGCATCGCAGCCATGGACATTGCCTTGCCAAGGGCGCCCAGTCAGACCGCATGATGGCCGAGTTATTCGGCAAGGCGACTGGAACGTGCGCCGGCAAAGGGGGTTCTATGCACATCGCGGACTTCTCCCGTAATATGCTGGGCGCCAATGGCATTGTCGGTGCCGGGCTGGGCCCGACCACCGGGACAGCGCTGGCCACAAAACTGCGCGGTACCGATCAGGTGTCTGTCTGTTTCTTCGGAGATGGCGCGGCTGCCCGGGGGACTTTCCATGAAGCTATCGCTATGGGGTCGCTCTGGGACCTGCCGGTGGTTTACGTCTGCGAGAACAATCAGTACCAGCAGTGGGTTCCTCGCAAAAATGTTGCCGTCGTGGATTCGGTGGCTGATATGGCGGGGTCGTATTCCATACCTGGCGTATCGGTCGATGGCCAGAACCTGGTCGAGGTCTGTGAAGCCTCGGCCGAGGCGATCAGTCGCGCCCGTAGCGGCGCCGGCCCGACCCTGCTCGAGGCCCGCACCTACCGGTTTCACGGCCACAGCCTGGGCGATGAACAGCAGTACCGATCGACCGAAGAGGTGCAGGAGTGGACCAACGACCGCGATCCAATCAACTTGGCTGCAGACTTCATGCGTAAACGCGACTGGCTGAGTGACGACGAGGACCAGGCGATTCAGGCTGACGCTGCGGCGGAGATCGCTGCGGCGGTGAAGTTCGCTGAAGAAAGCCCCTGGCCGACGGCGGACGATGTCGCTACCGATGTGGTGGCAAGGGAGGTGGCGTGATGCGGACCCTGGCATTTAACGAGGCGCTACGCGAAGGCCTGCACGAGGAGATGACCCGCGACGACTCGGTGTTTGTGATCGGCGAAGACGTGATCGCTCACGGCGGTCCCTACAAGGTGACCGATGGCGTGGCCGAACGGTTTCCTGGCCGCATCTTTGAGACGCCGATCGCCGAAGCGGGCATCGTCGGTGTAGGTGTGGGCGCTGCGATGGCCGGCATGCGGCCGGTCGTAGAACTGATGTACCTCGATTTTGTGACCTGCGCGATGGACGAGGTCGTCAACCAGGCGGCCAAAATGCGGTATATGAGCGGTGGGCAGGGCAGTGTGCCGATGGTCATCCGGCTGCCCTGTGGAGTCGGCCGGTTACTGGCGGCCCAGCATTCCCAGATCATGGAGTCCTGGTTTATGCATGTGCCGGGGCTGCAGGTGGTGGTGCCGTCGAATCCGGCTGATGCCAAGGGGCTCTTCAAGACTGCGGTGCGCACACCGGATCCGGTTCTTTTCTTTGAGTACAAACGGATTTACACCATGAAAGGTGAAGTGCCGGACGGGGATTACACCATTCCGATCGGCCTAGCCGATGTGAAGCGCGAAGGTGAGGATGCCACGATCATTGCAGTGGGACCGATGGTCGAGAAGTCGCTGCAGGCCGCGGTAGCGCTGGAAGACGACGGATGGGATGTCGAGGTCGTCGATCCACGCTCGTTGTCACCGCTGGATACCGAGACGCTTTGCGAATCCGTGAGAAAGACCGGTAGAGCCGTGGTCTGCGGAGAAGACTCAGTCTTTGCCGGCGCCGTGTCGGAGATCTCGGCGATGGTCAGCGAGCAGTGTTTCAGTGACCTCAAAGCCCCCGTCGTGCGCGTCGGTAGTCCCCACGTGCCGATGCCGTTCAGTGCAGAACTCGTTAAACACGTTGTTCCCGATGCCGATGCCGTATCGGCCGCGGTGCGCCAGGTGATGGCCTGACAGGAGATCATCATGGCGACGCCGTTTCGACTTGCCGCACTCGGGCATACCATGGAGAAGGGCCGTATCGTTGAGTGGCATATCGACGAGGGTCAATCGGTCGACGAGGGTGACCTGCTGGTTTCTGTAGAGACCGACAAGACCGTGGTCGAGGTGAATTCTCCACTCTCCGGCGTGTTACTGAAACAGGTGGCTTCGGTTGATGGGGAATATGACGTCGGCGATGTGCTGGCCTGGGTCGGGGAAGAAGGAGAGAGCGTGCCCGAGGTGCCGGACCCGAAAGTTGCAGACGGTGCTGCGGCACCGGCAGGGCCGCGAGTGACACCGGTCGCCCAGAGACTGGCCGATCGGCACGGCATTGATGCCGAAGCCCTCGCGGGTTCCGGTCCCGATGGACGGGTGACCAAGGAAGACGTGCAGCGGGCGATCGATTCTGGCACGGCAACCTCTGTGGCCGATGCCGAGGATTCTGCGGATTCCGACGCAGAGATCGTTCCCCTAACCGGAATCCGACGCACCACGGCCGAGCGGCTGAGTGCCAATTGGGCACAGGCACCGCATGTATCGGAAGGTGTCGAAGTGGATTTCACCGATTTTTCTGCCACCCAATCCGGGCAGGAAGCCACCTGGCGCGATGCCCACGACTTAGTGCCAGGGGTGAACGATCTGGTCCTGGCTGCGGTGGCTAAAGCACTTCAGGACTATCCCGATCTAAATGCGGGTTATGTGGACGGGGCCATGCACCGCTACCGCGCCATCAACCTCGGCGTCGCCATTGATACCGAAGCCGGCCTGGTGGTGCCGGTCATCAAGGATGCAGACCGGCTTGATCTGATTCAGATTGCGCGGGCTGTACGCGAGTATGCGGTTAAGGCCCGCGAGGGCAAACTGATGCCGGACGATCTGGGCGGCGCGACTTTCAGTATCAGTAACCTGGGGGGTCTGGGCGTCGACTGGTTCACCCCGGTACTGAACCCACCACAGTGTGCGATTCTGGGCGTCGGCCGGGTTCACCGTGAACCCCGCTGTGTGGGAGAGGCAATCGTGGCCCGTGATGTGGCAACGCTGGTCCTGACCTTCGATCACCGGCTCGTTGACGGTGCGCCATGTGCCCGGTTTCTCGGCCGGTTACGGGAACTACTGGAAGCACCTGAATCCCTGCTGCCGTAAGTCTTTATCGCTGTGGCAGGACTATCTGCCGCCTGCCATGGTTTTATCGAAGATGGCAGTCCCAGAGGCTGTATTTACCGTTAATTCCACTCACTCTCCGCGCCTAGAGCAATCAACGCTTCGCCGCCGATCTCTTCACCGATTTTTTCCTGTCGTGCTTCATTATCGGATACGTGATTGATGAACTGCTCAAGATTCTCTTTACTCATTCTGAGCCTCCTTCTTCAATTGAGTATCCAATATTAAGTTTGTCATAAAACCTACTTAACAGATTGGGGAATACCAAGCATTCTTCTGTCGGTCATAGTAGAGAGAACACTAAATCCGCCAACAGAAACAACACCCGCAAATGGAGTCTCCTGCGAATCCGGGTTGCCCGTCACTTTGCACCAATTCGATATGGCCACTTGAGGTCTTCAGCCCCGTTTTCTCTGCTGCCTCCGCTCTTCGGTTATAGGTCAGGTACTGTGGGACCGCGACACCTGCCAGAATGGCGATGATCACCGCCACGATGATCAGGTCTAGCAGCGTCAAGGCTTTCTGTTGCATGAGGCCTCTCCTTGTTCCAAAGTCATTGTCGTTCCAAACGTCGGTTAGGTTGGTGCAATACACCTGGAGTGTCAGGGCCACTCGTCTCGGATCGGTTCGCTGCCGTCCCAGTCCACCGCCGCAGCCCGTACCGTATCGAAAATACGCCGCCGCTCCGGTGTTAGATGCGCCATCTCGATGACTGTTCCGGGGTGTCCTTCGTTGAAGAAGTAGACGAACCGCCCTCGGGGGCTGTCAGCTTCCTGCCCGACCTCGTATCCCGCGTCCAGGGCCTCGCGGTAGACGCTGTCGAAATCCTCGGGCCAGCTCGACCAGTGCTGCAGTCCTTCGTTTCCTGCGTTGAGGAAATCCTGGTACATGGTGGGTGAGTCATCACGCTGCTGGATCAGTTCTACCTGGACGTAGCCCGAATTCGCCAGCCCGATCGAGAGGTGTGGATCGCCCGACTGGCCCCGGTAGTGAAAATCCTGGAGGGGAAGTTTGTCGATGTAATACCAAGGGCCAATACCGCAGACCTCGATCCAGTGCTGCATCGCAGCCTCCACATCCCGCACAACGTATCCCATCTGCCTGATGGGTCCAAAGAGCCTGCTCATGATCTGTGCGAACTCCTGTAGTGTGAAACCGGTGCGGCCATCATATCGTTTTTGGTGGTGCAGGGAATACCGGTCAGTGGGAAATCTCTGGATCCTGCTGGGTTAAACTCTATTTGGTTGCAGTACATTTCCCCCGGAGAACGACGATGAGCACGATAGAACGAGAACAGTTCGACCAATATATGATGCCAAATTATGCACCCGGCGACATGATTCCAGTGCGTGGCAGCGGCTCACGAGTCTGGGACCAGCAGGGAAGGGAGTACGTGGACTTTGCCGGCGGCATCGCAGTGAATGCACTGGGGCACGTGCATCCGGCGCTGGTCTCAACGCTGACGGATCAGGCCGGCAAGCTCTGGCACACCTCGAACGTGATCGCTACTGAGCCTGCCATCGCGTTGGCCAGAAAACTCTGTGAAGCGACGTTCGCGGAGCGGGTGTTTTTCTGTAATTCTGGGGGGGAAGCGGTCGAGGCTTCGCTAAAACTTGCCCGGCGTTACTGCAGTGACCACTACG
>CAJXBY010000038.1 GCA_913051905.1 uncultured Gammaproteobacteria bacterium
TAACCTGGTGCCGGTGGCGGCCAGCACCGCACTGGGTGATGATGTACTCGAGGTGCTGGACCGGACCTTCTTCGATACATCCCGGCTGGACGAGACGGAAAAGGACAGCGCCAGGGCACTGTTCGCACGCATGATATCCGGGTTGCCACCGGGTTACCGGTTCGACCTGGTATTTCGCAGCGGCGAGGCGGTGGGCGCCAATGCGTTCGCTCTGCCGACCGGCACCATCGTGGTGACCGATGAGCTGATCAGGGCCATCGAGCACCCACACGAACTGGAGTCCATCCTGGCCCACGAGATCGGACACGTGGTCGGACGCCACAGCCTGCGCCAGCTGATTCAGGGCAGCACGATAGCCCTGGTCATGATGGCGGTCACCGGTGACATCTCGGCGGTTGCGGCGATGTCCGGCGCTCTGCCGGTCATGCTTACTGAGACCTATTATTCGCGGGAGTTCGAACGCGAGGCCGACCAGTATGCGTACGATTACCTCAGCGCGCGCGGTATCTCAGGAAAACATTTCGTGCGGATTCTCGACCGCATCGCAGGTTCTGGTGCGACGGTCGGTTTTCTGTCTACCCATCCGTCGGTGGACGAACGGCTGCAGACATTTTCGAGATAGCCAAAGGGTCCGGCGGAAAAAAGCCCCGCAGAGCTTGGCAATCCGGTCATCTCGGCCGGAAATGGAAACCAGAATGCCATTTAAGTGATTGATTAAGGGGGAGTATCTTTGAGAAAACCCTGGCAGACCGGCATTATCCTGCTGCGCTGTTGTTTTCTAAAAGCATCAGATCCGCTGGGGCAGCGCGCAGTGTATGCGCAATGCTCGGGGACAACCAGTGTCCCGAACATCCGACGAGCGTTGCTGTTTTCCTTTCGAGGTGTTTATTCTTCCAGTGATCATGCCCGAGAACGACCATCCGGTTGTCCTGGACAGCAAAGATGGCGTGCTCTGCAAGGTCGGCCGTGTGCCTTTAGCCCGGATACGGCAGGGATATCGAAGATCAACGGGGGCACGAACAACTAAGGAGATGCCGATGAACGAGTGGAAAGTTTCTGATGAGGCCGCGGCCCTTCTGCACGATGCCCAGGTGTGGGACATGACCATGCCGTTGACAGCCCGTACGGGCGAGGAGACGCTACAGGTTACGCTCGAGCGCGCCGCGAAACACGGCTACACGCTGGTTTCGTTGACGGTCTCTTCGGATTGGGAAGGCCTTGCCGCCGCGGTCAAGGCGGTGGCGAGGGATCGCGCTTATTTTCTCGATCACCCCGACAAGTACCGGCTGGTCGATCGCTTTGAAGATGTCGAAACGGCCAGGCGCGAGGGCAAGCTCGCGATCCTTTTTCACTTTCAGGGGACGAATCCTCTGGAAGGTGACCTGAACATGGTCGAGACCTATTACAAACTCGGTGTCCGCCACATGTTGATCGCCTACAACATGAAGAACGTCATGGGCGATGGGTGCATGGAGCGCACTAACGATGGGCTGTCGCGATTGGGTGTGGCACTGATCGAGGAGATGAACCGGGTTGGCATGATCGTTGATGCAACCCATACCGGTTACCGCACAACCATGGACATGTTCGAGGTCTCAAAAGACCCGGTGATTTTTTCGCACTCTAACGCAGCGGCTTTGTGGGATATTCCCCGCAATGCCAAGGACGACCAGATTCGGGCCTGTGCTGCTACCGGGGGTGTGATGTGTATCAACGGCGTTGATATTTTTCTCGGTGATACGGGCGGATTGATCGAGCTGATGGTCAAGCACATCGACTATGTTGCCGAGTTGATCGGCCCTGAGCATGTCGGTATCGGCACGGACTATGAAGCCTATAATTTTGGCCGCGGTGAGTTTGAGCAGCGGCCGGCGCAACCGGCAGACACAAATGCTTCGCTCAAGTCGACGAGGTACGGGGGACGTTTCAACCCGATGTATGTTCATCAGTCGGCCTATTTGAAGGCTTCCGGAGGCAAGTCGATCGGGCCCGATTGGGCCGACTGCTATTTCATGAATCCCGAACTGATGCCGGATTTGACCGAAGCCCTGCTCAAGCACGGGTTCAGCGAGAAAGAGGTACTGGGAATTCTCGGCGAGAACATCATGCGGGTCGCCCGCCAGGTCTGGAAATAGTTCGTCGCCTCACCAGCAAAGAGATCAATAATGGTTGACAAGAAACTGTACCCCGTAGAACTGCCTTATCCCCTCCCTCCCTGGCGCCACCGCTTCCGGACGCTGAGCGTGTACTGCGAGGTGGACGAAGCGGCCCTTGCTCGTCGGGTGCCGGCGCCTTTGTCATTGTGTTCAAACGTCGTTCAGGTCACTGTGATGCACTTCGAGAGCACCGTTCCCGATCGCCCGTACTTCGACAGTGCAGTAATCGCAAACGTGCGTTATGGCGAATGCACCGGGGGTAACTGGGTCCATGCCTTTACCAGCACGGACCAGGTGCTGTCCGGCACTCGTGAACTGTGGGGGTACAACATGAAGCTGGCCGACATCGAACTGCACATCGATCAAGGCCGGATCTGGGGGCACACTGCACGCCTCGGGCAGACTCTGATCGAGATCGACATGTCGACTGGTGGTCAAGCCGTGCCGGTACCGGACCTGTTTCCACGGCTCTTTGTTAAGGCGCTACCCGAGACCGAGCGCCCAGAAGCCGTAGATCGGCAAGTTGTGATGATGGTGGCCGACACTGAAGTCACGCAGACGTTGTGGGGTGAGGGTGTGCTTCGACTCACATCAAGCGGCGAAGATGCCCTCGGTGACCTCCAGCCGGGCCGGGTGCTCGGCGCAAGCTATGTTGCCGGCAACCAGGTGCTGAACTGGGGCAGAGTGGTTTCCGAAGAGGGGCAATGACCGAAATACTCCAAAGGAGAAAATACTGATGAAAGCAATTGTTGCAAACTCCGCCGCGATAGGGTGTCTGGAGATCGGGGAGATCGCTGCCCCGGTGGCCGATTCGAACGAGGCCTTGGTTTCAGTGACCACCATCTCGCTCAACCGGGGTGAGCTTCGCCGGGCCGAGGCCGCAGAGCCCGGTATGCAGATTGGCTGGGACCTGGCCGGCGTGGTGCAGAGCGCAGCCCGGGATGGTAGCGGCCCTGCCGAAGGGAGTCGGGTGGTGGGGTTTTCCCGGCGCATGCAGGGCTGGGCAGAACAGGTGGCCCTGCCGACCCGCGACCTCGCGGCGATTCCCGATGCGGTGTCGGATCAGGATGCAGCGACCCTGCCGGTTGCCGGCCTGACGGCGTTGTATGCGCTGGAGCGCTGCGAGAGAATTCTCGGTAACCGAGTTCTGATCACAGGCGCCAGCGGTGGGGTCGGCTACTTCGCCTGTCAGCTGGGTCTTCTGATGGGCGGGCATATCGTCGCTCATCTGCGTCGGCCGGATTACGCCGATCTGGTGCGCGGTACCGGTGTGCAGGAAGTGGTGGTGTCTGAGGATGCTGCCGGAATTGCCGAGCATGGCAGGTTCAGATCGATCGTCGACGGGGTGGGCGGGCCGTTACTCGCCAGCCTGATCGCCGAGCTGGAGGAGGACGGCCGCGCCATTCTCTACGGGGTAAGTGCGGGCCCGACGACACCGCTCGCGATCCGGGACCTGATGTTCACCGGCGACGGCCGGGTCGAGGGCTTTTACCTGTACCGGGAAAGCGACATCGAATATGCATCGCGGGGTCTGGCCCGGCTGCTGGGGCTGTTGGCCGGTGGGCAGCTGGTCACGCACGTGCCCGTGACGGGCAGCTGGGAGAACATCGGCGAGACCGCGGCCGGGCTGATCGCCCGGGATTTTCCGGGCAAGGCTGTACTGACGATCTGAACCTGTGTAGGCCGTCGCCCCGGGTGTTGCAGAACTAGCCGTCAGCAGGATGAATGGAAAGCACCGTAGTCAGAAAAGAACCGTCGGAAAAAAGCCACCCGCAGCGTGACCCGCTTCTTCTCGACCGGGCGTTCAAGGCCAGGCGCATGGTCATCGCCGGCGTGTCGTCGGACCGCAGAAAATGGTCCAACATTATGTTCCGGCGTCTGCTGGACAGCCCCTACGACGGTGAACTCGTTGCGGTCAATCCGGCCCGAAGTAGCATCGAGGGACAACCGTGCTACCCATCGCTTCTCGATGTGCCGGGCGAGATTGATTACGCTCAGCTGCTGGTCGCAAGGGAACACACAGTCGATGCGGTCCGCGCTTGCGTTGCGCGTAGAGTGCCCGTCATTCATGTGCTTTCTTCAGGATTTGGTGAAGTCTCCGGTAAGGGGCCGGGCCTACAGAGCGCGCTTATCAAGGCGCTCGACGGCGGTACGAGTGCCCTGATCGGACCGAACTCGCTTGGCCTTTACAGTGCCAGCCACGGTCTGTGCTTCTCTGACGGATGTCATTTTGAGCCGGGTCCGGTGACTTTCATCTCGCAGAGCGGGGCCCTGTGCACAGACGTACTGGCCCAGGGCCAGATGCGGGGCATCAGATTCTCCAAGGTGCTTTCGATCGGCAACTGCGCCGATCTCGACTGGCCGGACTATGTGCGTTACTGCCGGCATGATCCAGAAACGGGACTCGCGGTGTTCTACATCGAGAGCGTCTCCGATGGGCGGGCACTTTATCGCGAACTGAAAAGACTCGCCCGAAACAAACCAGTGCTGGTGTTGAAGGGTGGCCGGACCCCGGTCGGTGCACAGGCCGTGGTATCTCACACCGGTCGGATGACCGGCGAACATGATGTCTGGCAGGCGATGATGCACCAGGCCGGCGTAATCGAGCTGAGAGGACTGAACGACCTGCTCGTGACGGTGCAGGCCTGGTGCAGTGCTGAACGGCAGCCCAGCGGTCGATCGGGCGATGGCGTGATGGTGATTGGGTGTGGGGGCGGCATCTCGGTACTGATCAGCGATGCGCTGGATTCAGCGGGTCTTTCCATGGCCCGGCTCGAGTCCGGCACGCTGTCCGCTCTGGAGCAGCTGGAGCCTGCTGCCAGGGTATTGGGCGGTATCGACAATCCGATCGAGATGCCGGTTGACCGGCTCTTTACCGACCCCGACAAGCTCATGGAGCTGATTGAGACCTCTGCGGCCGATCCCAAAGTCGGGGTGGTCCTTTTGCATCTCAATCTGATCGCCTTTTCCGATCTCTTCGGAGATGACAACTTGGCACACCTGGATGCTATCTGCACCGCGATCAGGGATGTTGCGGGCCGTATAGACAAGCCGCTGACGACGGTGCTGCGCAACGGTGACTGTGGAGAGACGACCGCGACTCTGTATCGCTTGGCATTCAAAAGTCTGGGTTCCCAGGGAGCGCTGGATGTCTTCAGCGAGCTCGAGCCCGCGGTGGCCTGGCTGGTCCGGGTGAAAACGTTCACGGGCTGTCGATCGTGAGCACAGCTCGGGTCATGGATCCGGTTTCAGCGCGCCGGCTGATCTCGGACTGCGGGGTCATATTTGCGGACTGGCGAGTCGTCGAGTCCTCTGAAGCGGCCGTCAACGTAGCTGCCGGGTGCCAGGGGCCAGTGGCATTGAAATCAGCGGCAGCGGATGTGGTTCACAAAAGCGACAGTGGTTGTGTGGTTCTGGGCGTGGCAGGTGACGACGCGGTCGAGAAGGCCTACACGGAGATCACGGCACGTGCCGCAGCGGCCGGCAGCGAGACGCCGGAGCGGGTGCTGGTGGAGACCATGGCGTCAGGGCTTGCCGAAGTCATTATAGGGCTCAAGCGTGATCAGACCTTCGGTGCGGTTGTTCTGGTGGGCCTGGGTGGAATTTTTACAGAGGCACTGAAAGATTTTGTTCTTCGGCTCTGTCCAGTGACAGAACCCGAAGCGCTGGGGATGTTCAAGGAACTTCAGGGATTTCCGTTTCTGGCCGGTGCCAGAGGCAGACCGCCTTGTGATCTGGATGCCCTGGCTCAGCTGGCCGCTACGATCAGCCGGCTGGGCCACGAACGCGACGATGTCCTTGAACTGGACCTCAATCCGGTGATGGCAATGGCACAGGGTGCGGTGGCGGTTGACGCTCGCATTGTTCTGAACGGGAGGGAGAAACATGGAACGCATCAAGCCTGACGAGTCGATTATCGGCATGGAGGGACCGGTCTACGACGTGGATCTGGAGCGCGGGCGTATTCGCCAGTTCGCCAAGTCGATCTACGCCTTCCATCCGGCCTACCATGAGGAAAGCAAGCCGGTTGTACCGCCGACTTTCCTGATCATGTCGGGCTATTTCTACGGTTACATTCTTGCCCGTGCGCCACGAGATTCGGCGTTTGGTTCGATCGACGAGGATTTCACGACCTGTGCTGATGGCGGACAGGAGTTCGTTTTTCACGGACCGTTACCGCGTGCCGGTGACCGGCTAGTGGCCGCGACCCATATGCATGACTTCAAGGAAAGGCAGGGACGGCGCGGCGGGCGGCTACGGATCTACGTCACCTGTACCCGATTTCACACAGCCGGAGGCCGCCACGTGGCCGACTGGTTCGAGTGGAACGTCAAGACCTCTCACTCGCCGGTCCAGAGCCTGGACGAGGAGAGGATCAGAGACAGGCCCTACTTCATGAAAGGCGACCCTCGCGACCAATTCAACGCGGTTGGTTTTCAGGACTGGGATGCACTGCGCGAGGGTGAAGGCCCGGGAAGCATCGTGATGCCACCGCTCACCGTCACTGACATTGTCGCCTACCAGTATGCCTCTGGAGAAGACGGCCCGACTCATCACGACGACGGTTCGGCGAGGGCCTGCGGATACCCCGGCATCTACTCGATGGGCATGTTGCACGGCGGTGCTCTGGCCACCTATGCCGTGAACTGGCTAGGGCCCGACAACATCCGCCGGTTTAAATGCCGATTCGTCGAGATGCAGTTCCCGGGAGACGTGCTGACTTATCGCGGCTGGGTGGTGCGAAAGTACCAGCAGGACGGTAGCCGGATGGTCGACATCGAGCTCGATTTTCAGAGGGACGGCACGCTGCTCGGTAGCGCCTGGGCGACCTTTACGCTTTAGGAAAACCACATCAGTGTCGTTCTATTCAAAAACACACCGGCGAAAGCCCGGAGGGATCTGAATATTCAGATTACGGGAAAAGACGCACAAAACATACTCATAAGCCGGGCACGACGAGCGTTTTGTTAATGAACGGCACAGAGTATGGTCTTTATCCAAATAAGCTGAATTGGGTCTGCCTATCTTTTTACAGCTAATCTGACTAGACTGCGCACCCAGAAGCGCGCTACCAAGGCCGCTCTCCGTTGTCTTGTGGTTGTCTCCCTCCCAGAAAGACTCCTCTCGATTACTTCATTTATTACCGCCTTAACCGGTCTGATGACAGCACCGGCAGGCTTACTCAGGATTATTGATGTCATTTTCACAACTTGGCCTGCGGGCCGAACTCCTTAGCGCTGTTACGGCGCAACGTTATCCGAGCCCTACGCCGATCCAGGCACGGGCCATTCCCGTTATTCTCAAGGGTCGAGACGTTCTTGCCGGCGCTCAGACCGGGACCGGAAAGACTGCGGCCTTTACTTTGCCAATGCTGCAATTGCTGAGCAACGGCTCAGTTGGGGCGGTCAACGGTCGCTCGCCGAGGGCACTGGTGCTGGCGCCTACCCGCGAGCTTGCTGCCCAGGTAGAAAGCGCCATAGTGACTTACGGTAAAAATCTGCGACTTCGATCCACGGCAATATTTGGCGGTGTCGGCATCAACCCCCAGAAATCGGCACTGCAACGGGGTATCGATATTGTGGTTGCAACCCCGGGCCGCCTACTGGATCTTGTTGATCAGCGCAGCATCGATTTATCTTCAATCAAGATCCTGGTTCTAGATGAAGCTGATCGAATGCTCGATATGGGTTTTATTCATGATATTCGCAAGGTGCTGGGGTTCTTACCAAAACACCGTCAAAATCTTCTGTTTTCTGCGACCTATACCCGGGACATCAAGCGACTGGCCGACTCATTGCTGAACAAACCGGCAATGGTTGAAGTCGAGCGTCGCACGGTTGCAGCCCAGACGGTCAATCAGTGTGCTTATCGCGTAGACAAGTCAGCCAAGCGGGACCTGCTGATTCAACTAATCAACGAGGGTCGCTGGCATCAGGTGTTGGTCTTCACCCGTACCAAGCATGGTGCTAATCGCCTGGCCGAGCAATTGGTGCGTCGAGGTATCGATGCGACTGCCATTCACGGCAACAAGAGCCAGGCTGCGCGGACCCGCGCTCTGGCCGGTTTCAAGAAAGGCAGTTTGCGTGTTCTCGTGGCCACGGATATTGCCGCTCGAGGTCTGGATATTGATCGTCTTCCTCATGTCGTCAACTATGAGTTACCCAACGTTCCAGAGGATTACGTGCATCGGATTGGCCGTACGGGTCGTGCTGGTGAAGAGGGTGAAGCGGTATCGCTGGTTGGGGCTGATGAGGTAAGGCTGCTCAAGGACATCGAGCGATTATTGAGGAAGGAAATTCCGCTGCAAGCGCTGGTATCCCAACCGACCGACAACGCTGAAAAATCTGAGCGTACGGCCCGCAAGCGTAGGCCTCCCAGGCGAAAGCCAGCCGCGAATGGCTCAACTCGAAGACGTGAGTCACACCAGCCCAAAGCAGTTGGCCATGCTTGATGAATGCGGGGCCATCAGATCAACCTGATGGCCTACAGTGACGACCTTTCTGATGGGGGGAGATGCGTATGTATGAGATCCCGATCGGGATGGGTATGTACCGAAGGGTTCAATACACACCAAATATCTCAACAACAAAGATCATAGACAAACGTAAGGCTGCGACAAATTAAATGAATCTCATCCGCGGTCCAGGATTTCCAGCACCGGTGCCAGCGCTTCGATGGTGGCGCAGGTGGTGGGTTCCAGCGAGATCTGAATGTGCGATGCACCGGCTGCCCCATAGCGGAGCAGCTCTTCGGCAATGCGCTGCGGACCGCCCGTCAGGGGCACCAGCGGCCCTTCTTCGGCATATGAATTCGTCGGCAGCCGGTCCCACCAGGGATCAGCGCTGGAATCGGCGAGTAGCACCGTAACGGTGGATTTCAGCGTGCGGCTGTCCCGGCCGTGCTCACGGCAGGCCTGCGCCATCTCCGGCAGGATCCGCTCAAAGCCTTCCACCTTGTTGTGGGTGATGTCGTAGTAGAGGTTCCACTGGTCCGCGTAGCGCGCAGCAAGGCGCTGCATGCGCGGAGAGCCCGCATTGGTGCCGATCAGAATGGGCGGCCCGGCCGGCCGCGGTCCGCGCGGCTTGAGCTCGCAGTCGCGGGCCGAATGAAACCTGCCGGCAAAGTCGATGGCACTGTCCCGCAGCAGGCCATGAACAATGTGGATGGCTTCTTCGAAACGACTGACCTTGTAGTCATACGGAAAACCAAAGGCATCGAATTCCAGCTGGTGATAACCCGAACCCACGCCGAGGATCAGCCGGCCGGCGCTGATCTCGTCCACCGTATCCGCCATCTTTGCCAAAAGGGCCGGGTTACGCCAGCCCATCGCCAGCACCAGGGTTCCGAGTTCTACCCGCTGCGTGATGGCGGCCAGCGCACTGAGCAACGACCACGACTCCCAGACCCCGCGGGGCTCTTCTTCACCTTCCAGCCTGTAGAGCAGATGATCGACCACCCACAGTGAGTCGAAGCCGATGTCCTCGGCGAGCGTCGCCATGGTGCTGATCTCGGACCAGCCGCGCACGCCGACACCGCGCATGCCCTCGGTCTGGGGCAGCATGAGTCCGACTTTTGGGTTCCGGCCGGAATTGGTTTTCGTCACTTGCAGGTCTCCTTCTTCCTAGCTGCACAGCACGTGGTTCAACGGTAGAGGTTTCAGCACTCGTAGAGCTGTCGTGGGCAACCCGTTTCCAATATTTCGTAACCGGTTTCCGTGACACGCACGGTTTCACTTACGCCGATGGAGTACTGACCAGGTACTTTAATAAAGGGGATCAGATGAAATGTCATATTCGGTTCGATGTTCTGGATGGAAACTGAATCCAGGCTCATGCCGCCCCGTTCTATCCAGGTGAGGAATTCGATGCCGATCCCGTAGCCTATACGATGGTCGAAAAAGTGGCCGCAGCCCAGTCGGTCCAGAGTACTTTGCGCAGCCAGGTGAACTTCCCTGGCCGGCACATCGGGCATAAGAGTTTCCAGCGCCGCATCCAGAGCCGCACAGGACGCAGCATGGTGCTTCTTCATTTGAGTGCTCGCCCGTCCAGCGACTGCGGTCCGGATCAGTGCCGAATCATAGTGACGTACGTTAGCGCCCAGTTCAAAGTAGACGATCTCATCTTCCGCAATTGTTCTTCCCGTCCAGGAAGCGTGGCCCAGCGCAGAATTTATGCCTGAGGTAATGTAAGTGGGGTTGCGGGTGAAGTGACTGCCTGCTTGGGTGCGGGCTCTACTGACCGATGCTGCAACATCGAGTTCGCTTGCACCCGCGCACACTGTCTGGATGCCGGCATTAATGGCGGCACCCACGCAAAGGGCAGCACTGCGCATATAGTCGATCTCCGCTGGAGATTTGACACTTCTGAGCTGTTCAATCAACCCGGAACAGTCTTCAAAGGATGCATCGGGTGCGACCTTTTTGAGGGATTCGCCGATCTCGACCGTCAGCCAAGGGGTTTTTTTCTCAAGACCAATGTTCGCGCCACCAAGGCCAAGGTCTATTAGCCCCCGGGCGATTGCTGTGCCGGGGTCTTCTCCGTCCTGGTAACCGATCGCCGGCAATTCGAAGGCGCGTTCTAGTGCGTTCTCTATCTCCAACTGTCGAGTGATCAGCAGCTTGCCGCCACTGGCGGTGACAATAAGGCCTTGGGGAAACGAATGAAAACCAGTGGTCTCGTAGCCACACAGCCAATACTGGTTTTCTTGTACAAAGGTGATCAAGGCATCGAGGCCACGCTCATTCAGGTTTGCCGTTAGACGGGCAAGCCGTGATTCGAACTCCATCGCAGGAAAGGCCAGAGTTGTATTCGAGGGCGGATTCATCTCGGGCAATTGTACAGAACATGACGGGGGGTTTATGCTTTGTGCGCGCAGGGGCCGGCCATCAATCCCGGCCCCAGGCGTTTGCGGAGAGAAAACCAACAGCTTGTCTGAGAACCCGGGAGGACAGTACCCATGGTTGAATTTGCGGCCACTGGATCAAAGATCTACTTCAACGGCCGGATCGTGCCGGAGCGTGAAGCCACCGTACATGTATTAAGTGGTGCGGTGAAGTACGGCGCCACTGTGTTCGAGGGCATCTGCGCGTATCTCGGGGAGGGCGACCGGCTCACGGTCTTCCGCCTGCCCGAACACCTGTTGCGCCTGCAGGACAGCATGCGGATCATGCGCTTCGAGCAGGACTGGTCTGTGAGCCACCTGACGGAAGTCGTGACGGATGTCATCAAGGCCAACGAACTGCACGGAGACACCCACATCCGGCTCTCGGCCTACGTTCTCAGCGAGGGCTTTCTGGACGCCACGGCACCGGTCGCGCTGGGCTGCCTGGCGGTAGGCCGCCATGACAAATCCCTGAGTGATAAAGCCGCCACCGCCCAGATCAGTTCCTGGCACCGGATCGAAGATTCCAGCATGCCGCCGCGGGTCAAATGTTCGGCGAACTACCAGAACGGGCGTCTGGCCACTATCCAGGCCCGTGCTGACGGTTACGACGAAGCGATCCTGCTGACCCGGGAGGGCAAAGTGGCTGAAAGCGCCGGCGCCTGCCTGATGGCGATACGCGACGGCGTAGTGATTACCCCGACGATCACCGGCAGCATCCTTGAGAGCGTGACCCGGTCCACGCTGATTGAGCTGTGTGAGACCGAACTGAATCTCGAGGTGCAGCAGCGGGAGATCGATCGCACCGAGCTCTATCTTTGTGAAGAGGTCTTTTTGTGTGGTTCCGGCTATGAAGTCACGCCGATCGTGAACATCGATGGTTTTTCTATCGGCGACGGCAAGGTCGGAGCGAAATCACGAGCACTGTTCGAGACCTACGATGCCGCAACCCGCGGGCGTCTGTCCCAGTACACGCACTGGCTGACTGCCGTGTAGTCCGACCCGGAACGCCATGATCTTCAGTTGCCGACATTCAGAGGTTAACCGTTGAGACTTGAACAGGAACAAATCGATGCCTTTTTCGAGAACGGTTTCGTCCTTGCGGACGGTTTTCTCGACCTGGACGAGTTGGATCACCTCCGGGCCTGTTACATGGAAACCATCGATCGGTTGAAGCGGGAGCAGGTTCTCGAGAATGTTCAGTCGGGCTCTGATCGTGACGAGGACTTTCAGGTCTACCAGATTCGCACGGCCCACTTGCGGCACCCGGTCTTTCGCATGTTGATCAACGATTCTAGGCTGCTTGATATGGTCGAAAGTCTGATCGGACCGGACATCCGTCTGATCCATTACCAGGGGATATACAAGCCTGCCTACACCGGTGGTGAGGTCAGGTGGCATCAGGACAACGATTATTTCAAGGTGGCCGAGAACCGGACCATATCGGTCTGGCTCGCTCTGGACGATGTCACCGTTGAAAACGGCTGCATGTGGTATCTCCCCGGGCATCATCACCAGCTGCTGGAGCATGAGCAGCTGTGGAGTACCTCGGAAAAGAAAGGCTTCTATCTGGCGATACCCGAGATAGATGACACACGTGCGTTACCGGCCGAGATCAAGAGCGGCGGTTTTGCCATTCATCATTGTCTGATGCCGCACCGTTCGCTGAAAAACGAAACCGCTCGCCCGCGTCGCGGACTGGCCATGCACTTCATGGATGCAAAGATGCCCGATCCGGACATGCTGAGCATTCTTCCGGAGGATGCGACGCCGGTACTCCGGCGCCGGTCATGACCCGGGTGTTGATAATGGAATGGAAGAAATACGCGTGATCAGAATCAACATCAAATGAGTGTGTTCGCCGGGCACCGCAGCCCGGCGTTGCAGGGTCTTCCTTACCCAGTCAGCACCTTAAAGATCGGGTCTAGCGTCGATCCAGGGTCGGACTCGTTCAAACGAGGCTGCGCTACTCAGGACGCGCCTATCGGCGTGGAGTGGGCCCACGATCTGCAGTCCAACGGGTAATCCAGCTGATGAAAATCCACAAGGTACACTGGCGGCAGGATTTCCGCTTGCATTGAATGGAAAGCTGAACGGTGTCCAGGCCAGCATGTCCTCAACCGTACGCGCGTTCGGGTCCGGTGCGACCTGGTTGGTCGCAAAGGCAGTTACCGCAGTCGCGGGTGTGAGCAACAAGTCGTAGTCTTCAAAGAAATGGCGGACGCGGTCGTAGAACGCAGCACGCTCCAGTCGTGCCTGTATGTAATCAATAGCCGAGTACTCTGCGCCCCGGTGAATGAGTTGCACGAGGTCGGGGTCCATCTCGTTCTGCCATTCATCGAGATACTGCCAAAGACCACCCGCGATGGCTCCCTGGTAGAGCACGACGAAAGAATCGGTAAGGTTCCCTAATCCCGGATCTTTCTCCTCGATGGTTGCACCTAACTGTTCAAAAACTCTCGCTGCTTCGGCCACACAGTTTGCCACCTCGGGGTCAACCTGGGCGTAGCCCAGCGTCGGGCTGTAACAGATCTTTAGCCCCTCGACCCCATCATCCAGTGCATGACGGTAATTGATCGCGGCCCCAGGTTGACTGAAACGATCTGCCGGGTGGTAGCCGGCCATAGCCTCGAGCATCAAGGCGGCATCAGCGACGGTTCGCGTCATAGGCCCAAGATGAGAAAAATGGTCATTGTGCGGCATCGGATAGTAGGGCACCGTACCGTGGGTGGGTTTGAGCCCGAAGATTCCGCTGAAGCTTGCCGGAATGCGAATCGAACCACCGCCGTCACCTCCCTGAGCCAGAGGTCCCAGGCCGGCTGCAACCTGTGCTGAAGCACCGCCACTGGACCCACCAGGGGTGCGGTCGAGGTTCCAAGGGTTTCGTGTCAGGCCTGTGACTGGACTGTCTGTCACGCCTTTCCATCCGAATTCCGGTGTGGTCGTCTTACCTAGAAAGATACCTCCCGCGTTTGCTAGGCGGGTCTGAAGAGGGTTTTCATCTTCGGGGACAGAGTGCTCGAAAATTTTCGAACCTCTCATCGTCCGCACCCCTCGGGTCATCTGGAGGTCCTTGATGGAATAGGGGATGCCATGAAGCAGACCAAGTGGCCGACCGTCCATGATCTCCTGCTCAGCCTGTCGTGCCTGATCCATGGCGGTATCCGGTGTCGGCGTACAAAAACAGTTCAGCTTTGGATTCAGAGTGCTGATTCGATCCAATACAGCTTCTGTGATTTCTACTGGAGAAATGCGTCGCGCACGGATGTCTGACGCGAGGTCGGAGGCTGATCGAAAGCAGAGATCTTCATTATTCATTTTTCAATCCTCTATAAAGCAGTAGACATGATCAATTCAACACCATTGTATCCGCCGGGTGCGTTGGGAGGTGTCTCAATTATCTTTACCGAAGAGCGTTCTTTCGACCAGGTCGAATCGGTCACCTTCCTGAAGCAGATGAAAGGGTCGGAATTCACTTTGATCTAACGCGGAAAACTCTTCTCCTTGCAAAGACTCGTCATGCTTCGAGACCCTGGCAGCGGTATTTACCGCACTGTTATAGATAGCCACATAGCTGTTGCCGATGATCTCGCAACAAGAGGAACTGACCACAATGGCGGTTGCTTCATCGATTCCGATGCCCAGGAGGCTGGGGTGTTCTCTGATCACCGAAAACAGATCGAATTGACGGTTTCGCTTCATCAGGTGTTGGTCGACCGCACAATTGGAAATAAAGCCAAAGCCCTCCTGATGGTCTCCCATAACGATATCTCTGCTGCGGGTATCTCCTCTGACCAGATACGAGCCTTGAATCGTTGCTCCTGCAGAGGTGCCGCCGATAACGCCACCGCGGTCCAGGACGGTCTTGATCGCAAGCAAAGTAGCTGTATCGGCGTAGGCATCCACCAATCGCCATTGGCGGCCACCGGTGAACCAGACTCCCGTCGCATTCGTGAGAGGAGCGGTGAATTCGGGCTGGCTCGCCGTGTGGGGATCACGAGTGTGGAGAACATGCACCTCGGCGGCCCCGTATTCCCGGAACATCGTAGTCAGTTCTGTTCCATCAAAATCCTGACCAAGTGGCGCGACGACATCGGTCCCTGCGGTTGGAATGGCAACGATTCGTGCATTAGTGTCGCCGGCAAGACTCAGGAATTTCTCTAAAATTCCCGTGTCTTGAAGGTCTCCGCCTCCAGCGAGAACCAGTGAGCCCGTCTTCGGTCCCTCAGCTCGTTTCCACCTGGCAGGACTTATTGCTGTGAAATTTGTCTTCAAGTATTGATGGCCAGGCCTTTTTTTTGACGGATCGTCTGTATCATATAGATATGGCTCTAATATATTTAAATGGTATATTAATTTAACCCGGGTCATCAGTATGAGACGAGGTGTGCCCGTTGTACCTCACATAATGTTTGCTTATTAGTCCAACTTATTAGATACGGAGGAAAATTCCATGCGAAAGTTCATATTACGCCGGATGACTTCACCAGCAAAAGCTGTCTTGGCAGCACTGGCCCTGGTGTTTAGTGGCGTCGTCAATGCTGGGGATAACGTTCTTAGATTTGCGGCTCATGCCGATCTGAAAAATACCGATCCGATCTGGACAACGGCGAAGATTTCCACAATGCACGGTTGGATGATTTACGACACCCTATTCGGTATCGATTCCAACTATGTGCCTCAACCCCAGATGGTCGATACCTGGACTCGCAGTGATGACGGTCTGAACTGGACTTTCACTTTGCGCGCGGGAATGAAGTGGCACGATGGTGATCCAGTGCGTGCCGCCGATGCCGTTGCATCCGTTAAGCGCTGGGGAAGCCGAGATGCCATGGGTATGAAGTTGATGGCCGTTGTCGACTATTTTGAGCCGGACAACGAACTGACTTTTACGATGAAGCTCAATAAACCATTCGGAATGGTATTGCAGGCCCTTGCCAAGTCTTCGGCCAATATCCCATTCATTATGAAGGAGGAAGTTGCTGCTAAATACGATGGATTCACCCAAGTACCAACCAATATTGGCTCAGGGCCATTTATGATGGTTGAAGAAGAATGGATACCCGGCAGTAAGGTTGTCTACAAGAAGTTTGAAGACTACATCCCAAGGGATGAGCCCGCCAACTTTTATTCAGGCGGTAAAAGGGTGCATGTAGACAAAGTTGAGTGGCTCTATATCCCAGATCAGACGACACAAATCAACGCATTGAATAATGCCGAAATCGATTTTCTTGAGGGGCCTTCATTGGATCTCCTGCCCCTGATCTCTGATAATCCGGACATTACAGTCGCGCCGCTTCCTCAGAAATTCTCAGGGTGGATAGCCCTTAATCAATTGCATCCGCCATTCAATGATGTGCGGGCCCGTCGTGCCATGTCGTACCTGATCAATCAACACGAATACGTTCAGGCGATTATCGGTAATTCCGATCTTTACTCCGAATTCTGCGGCTCGTTATTTGTCTGCGGTATAAAGCCGTACGATTTTGAAGATGGTAGCGAAATGCTGCGTGCACACGATCCGGAAAAAGCGAAACAGCTTTTTGCCGAGGCAGGGTATAACGGCGAAAAGCTGATCTTGCTCGATCCCACAGACGTCCCGATCCTGCACGGCGCCACGTTGGTCACCGCTCAAAAGCTGCGCGAGATCGGAGTCAACGTCGAAACTCAGGCGATGGACTGGAGTACTCTCACGTCCCGTCGAGCTGAAACCAAAGCACCGTCGGAAGGGGGTTGGCACCTCTGGCACACTTGGTGGCCACACCCGAACCTGATGGTGCCGGTGAGCCACCCGGGGTTAACCGGTGCCTGCGAAAAGGCTTGGTTCGGCTGGTCTTGCGATGAAGAACTTCAGGAGTACAGTTCTTCCTGGGTATTTGAGACGGATCCGGCGAAGCAAAGGGAAATTGCCCGCAAGCTTCAATTACGAGGGCATGATCAGGTGCCCTACGCATTTTATGGTCAATGGGAAATGCCAACGGCGTTCCGAAATAATCTGAAGGGTGTATTACTCACGCCAACGCCTATTCTCTGGAATATTAGTAAGTAGTACCGAATGGGTTCAGCACATGCCGGCGACGTGGGTTTCCGTCGCCGGCATGTCTTTGTTGTAGCTCGCTATAGCGCCGGACTTCCACGCTGCTCTAAGAATGGCAGGTGAGTCAGATCTGCCTGGCAAACGATGTGGTATCTGTTGCTCCTGTCGTCACGTAACCCACCTGCGCTGTATTCAATAGCCCTAAACTCCACGCAGGGTTTATCGGAGATCAGGAAATCTCAAGGACGGCTGTTTCGAGTATCGTGACTCGCAGGTGGCCGAAAGCGACTATCATGAAAGTCAAGAGCCGGTTCAATACACTCCAGGAAAAGTATCGTGAACATCACGCTGTATGAATCCGGCACCTCACGGTCCGCCCGTTGCCGCTGGACGCTTCTGGAAGCCGGAATCGCCTTCGAATCGGTGTCCAGGCCCAAACTCGTCGGCAGTGACGAGGTCAAGGCGCTGCGCCCGCTCGGCAAACTGCCGGTCGCGGTCATCGACGGCAGGCCCATTTTCGAGTCGGCTGCGATCTGTACTTATATCGCCGATCACGCGCCGGAGGCCGACTTGATCGCGAAGCCCGGCACCTGGGCCCGCGGCCAGCATGACCAGTGGACCTCGTTTGTGCTGACCGAGATGGAGGCCTGGCTGTGGAACACCGCGGTCAACAGCTACGTGCTGCCCGAAGCACGACGGATCGATGCCGGGTTCGAACAGAATGCCATGATGTTTGAACGCTCCGCAGCGGCCTTGAACGATGTGCTTCTGCGTAAGGACTTTCTGGTTGAGGACCGCTTCACCGTCACCGACATCATCGCCGGCTGGACGGTGAACTGGGGCCGCCGCCAGGGCCTTATCGATCACCTGGGTGGGCTCAAGGCCTATGCCGAGCGCCTTCTGGAACGCCCGCTCTGCCCTTTTGCCAGAGAATAGAAGCGTCTTCCCGTGTAGGACGTTGTACTGCCCTGATCCCCAGACAACAGGCCCGGCCATGTCACCCGCTTACGCTGCATTCACCCCCGCGGAACACCGCGCCCGTCTCGCTAGAGCCAGGGAGACGCTCGGCAAAGCGGGTTTCGAGGTCTGCGTTTCGGTAGCGCCCGAGACCCACTATTACCTCGCAGGCTATGACGCCTGGGTGGGCGTCAACAGTCCGCAGGCGCTGATCTTCCCAATCGAGGGTAACGATGAACCCACCCTTGTGGTACGCAATGTCGACACCCGGCTGGCCACCGAGACCAGCTGGGTTTCGGATCTTCGCA
Organism: uncultured Gammaproteobacteria bacterium; assembly: GCA_913051905.1. The sequence continues at coordinate 18,339 of CAJXBY010000038.1, forward strand.
GCTATCAGCTGTTTACCGATGACTTTGCAGGGCTCGTGGCTGGTGTTGCCCGTGAGAGGGGCTGGGCCGGCGGCCGGGTCGCAATGGAGCTTTCATCCTATACCCTGAACGCTGCGCTCTACACAGAATTGAGCGCAGCACTGGCGCCGGCAGAGATCGCCGACGCGACCCGGATACTCGGCGATCTGAGAATCATTAAATCCGGCACCGAGATGGCGTATGTACGCGAGGCCGCGGGCCACGCCAATTTGGGGCTTGCGGCCGCACGGGATGCGTTGCGGGCGGGAGCGACCGAGATCGAAGTGGCTGCTGCAATCGAAAACGCGATGCGCTGTTCGGGCAGTGACTACTGGGCTATTC
>CAJXBY010000039.1 GCA_913051905.1 uncultured Gammaproteobacteria bacterium
ACCGAGTGAGCATTGAAGGCTTTCGGCTCGGCCGCCGTCACGAGGCCGTGGACGCCAAGTCCCGCTTCTTCACCTACTATGAAACGGACTCTGCTGAGGTATTGTCCTCGTCCGCGTATCTGCACCAACTGGACCACCCCTCTCCGTTGACACGCGAGATCATGGATGGGGTATTCATCAACGCCTCACGGACCGTCTGTGCCCAGGCACAATGCATCGGAGCAGAGAGAGCGGGCTTTCTGGTCACTGTCCGGTCACCGGTGATCGAAACAGAAACCCTATTGACAAGTTGCATGAAGACGCTGTGGGACCGCTCTGGCGTGGTGCGGTTAGAACTCTGGCGCCCGGTGAATGTCAGGCCGTGTCACTCCACCGGACACGGCCCCCGCCAGGAAGAACAAATTCGAGGTCCGGACGAACAGATCGGAATCTGCCTGGTGATTCATGCGACACGCCAGGAAGTCGCAGAAAACATTATCCGATGCCTTCCGGCATCCGGCCAGCCGGACCTCGATATCGGACTCTACCGCTTGTTGTGTGAACTGCGACATGAAGATTGCAAGACTTGAGTGGTCTTCAAAGACGGGTATTCAGCGGGCTTTTTCAGGCCTGAGGGTGACTGTCTTGGCGCAGCATCCGATCGACGCCTGACCCCTCGTCGATAAAACGCCGGGCAACCGGTACAGGCACTAGCTCGAACGGACCAGCTGCAAAACCACCAACATCGGCCAGTCTAGGTACTTTCCGGCCCGTGGAAAGCGCGCCACCAGATCCTGATCTGCAGCGTATTCATCGATCTGGACGGGTTTGAGCCCCGCCCGAAGGCAGGCAATCACCATTTCCCCCAACTGGTGCGGCAGACTGCCAGGGCGAACGACGTCACCACTCTCGGGATCCGTAAACTGCGCCTGTGCGTCGCGGAGAAACATTGCCGGATGCATGGCGGAAACCACCGCGCGACCTCCTGCGTCAAGTACCCGGCAGATCTCACTGAAAAACGCATCCAAATTCCCGAGGTGCTCCAGCACCAGGCCGCTGACCACAACGTCAAACGAACCGCTTCTCAACGGGAGGGGTTCATGCAGATCGTGAACCAGAAAACACACGGCGTCCGCGCCGGATTTCGCCCGCGCGACATCCAGCATCCCTTCAGAGAAATCTAGCGCCGTTACTCGGGCTCCCGCTTCGGACAGCCACAGGGCGTGTCGACCGGTCCCACACCCGAGATCAAGAACCGAGCATCCTCGAACATCGCCCAGTGCTTTTCGCACCAGCGGTGTCTCCAGGCCCACCATGGGGTTCTGATCGTGGTCATAGACAGCTGACCAGAGATCGTAACCCGATTGAACATTGGTTATTTCAGACGACACGGCCAGTGAGCCCACTCAATGGATTCGATTCGACGGATATCCTGCCAGCTGCGGGGATTCAGAATACAGAGCACGCACTACTGCGCCATCAGCACGACCCAGGTCGCGATCATCAGAACAGCCATAGTCAGGCACAAACTGATCACCATCCCTTTCTGGCCGGCCCTGACCGCTTTGAGCAACTCCCTGGCCAGAATGAGCGCTGTCACTGCGACAACCAGCAGCAGGAAATAGACTGATCCGAAAAACTCTTTCATGAAACGTTAACTGATTGCGGGCTGTAGAAATGACCTGCTGTTCTGGCAGATTATAGTTCCGGTCACGCTCGGTGCCACGGGCAAAAAATAGACCGAGCGGTAGGATCTATAATAGCCCAGCTTTGCGCCAACGGCGTCCCAACACTGCAAGGGATAAGGAAGGCGTGTTTCAATTGCCCTAACCCAGGCCGAGCCACCTTAACCCGGGATGAATTTCGAGAACCACACTGCGATTGTTTATGGTGCTGGTGGCGGTATGGGGCTGAATATTGCCAATGACCTGCTGGCGGTAGGCTGCAATGTGTCGCTGGTTGACCTGAAGCCAGAACCCGAGACCATCCGGACGGAACCCGGGAAAGCAGCATACTTTCAGGGCGATGCGACGGATGAGACGTTCGTCGGCGAGGTAACCTCGAGTACGGTCTCCGCACACGGCGGTCTGGATCACCTGGTCAATGCCACCGGGGTCCTGTGGTTCGATCGCGACCGATCGATCGTAGACATCGACATGGACCTGTGGGACCGTGTGATTGACATCAATCTGCGATCCTTTGCGCTGACGGCCCGGCACGCTGTACCAGTGATGCGCGACACAGGCGGCGGGTCTATGGTGCATATCGCGTCCATTGATGCAATGCGTGGCGACGACAAACCTCAGGATGCTTACGGTGTGTCCAAGGCGGCCATTCTGCGCTTATCAAAATCCCTGGCAATACAGTTCGCATCCGAAGGTATTCGCTCCAACGCCATCCTGCCCGGTCCCGTACGCTCACCCATGCAGGTCCGCTGGGAGGCCAGTGAAGAAGCCCTGGTAGCAATTGAGCGTTACGTTCCGCTGGGCCGGGCCGGCGAAACCCAGGACATCAGCAATGCCTGTCTCTTCCTGCTGTCCGAACAAGCATCATTCATCACAGGCACTGAACTGGTCGTCGATGGCGGCTGCCTGGCTAAACCATGACAGCCTGCGGTTCTCTCCCCCAAAACAGGTCATGAGACGGGATGACCTGGTACGTTAGGTCCCATAGAATGCCCGGACCCATGAACCTTTAAAAAGTCTCGCGAACCGCTCGTTCAACTCCTGCCAGTTTCCTCAGACAAGACACAACGATTTATTATGGCAACGAAAAATCTCCGCATCGCACGTATCCGCGAAACCGCTCAACGCTACATCGACGCTGATGCTTTCTCGGGCATCGAGTGGCTGATCCAGCACCAGGGATCCATCCTGGATGCCGGCTCGGCAGGCTATGCCCGCAAGGCACAGCAGACACCGATACCCGACAACGCGATTTACCGGATCTACTCCATGACCAAACCGGTCGTCTCGGTCATGGGGCTCATGGCTATCGAGCAGGGCCAGATGCACCTCTTCGATCCGGTTGCCCGCTACCTGCCCGGCTTCGCCGATGCCCAGATCCTGGGCACGGATGGCTCCCTGACAGCACCCGTCGGACCGATGACGGTGGAACATCTATTCCTGCACCAGTCGGGGCTTTCCTATGGTTTTATGCCGGATTGCCCTGTCGGCGCCCTCTACCGGGAGCACAAACTGGCTGAAAACGGGGGCCTCTCGCTGTCCGATTATGTCGATGTACTCTCGACCCTGCCGATTGCATTTGAACCCGGAACGCGCTGGCACTACAGCTGCTCGACTGATGTGCTGGCCCGGATTCTCGAGATCGTTCTGGAGGACCCGATAAGCGAGCTTCTGAAGCGGCACTTATTTGAACCGCTTGGCATGCACGATACCGGGTTCAGCGTCAGGCCGGACAATTCAAACCGGTTGATGCCGATGTATGGCAAATCACTGGACGAGATCTACGACGACCCTTTTGGAGAGAAAAAACTCGAGGAGCGCGAGTGCGAAGCAGCTTACCCGTCCCACCCGGAAGCCGAAATCGGCCGCGGGGGACATGGATTGTTCTCTACCGCCCGGGATTATCTGGAATTCGCTTTCATGACAAAGTCAGGCTCCAGTCGCGAAGGCGAACCGCTGGTCTCGCGAAAAGTACTGGAATTCGCGTGGCACAACAGGCTGCAACCGCACCTCATGCCGATCGCTGTGGGTTCTTTTTCACAGCCCGGGTATGGCTGGAACCTGCTCGGTCGGGTGATGACCGATCTGGGCCGGGCGATCCACCCCACCGGGATGGACGAAGGTGGCTGGGCGGGGGCTGCAGCGACCTACTACTGGGTGGACAGGCAAGAAGATCTGGTCGGTGTCGTCATGACACAGAATCTCGGTATCATTTCGCCGATGCGAAATGATATGCAGACGGCAACGTATCAGGCGCTGACCTGAGCCTGGCTCATCCACTGTTTCCGGACCTGCCGCCGGCTTCCACAGGGGGGCCCGGCCTGACGATGTTAAGAATGCCGTCCGTGGTGATGCACAGCAAGATGATTGATCCTCCAAGGATCGTTGCTATAGCAGGCACCTCTCCAACCCCCAGCCACACCCAGACGGGGGCAAGGATCGGTTCCACCAGGGCCAGCAGCCCGACCTGGGCAGCCGGAATATAACGTGCGCCGAGCACCATCAATCCAAACCCGGCACCAACCTGAAACACGCCGAGGTACAGCGATATCCCTAGGTCCAGGGTGGGCAAACTGAAATCGCGAACAAAGATGGCGGACAAAGCCGCTGCAACGAGACCTGCCAGGCACAGCGCAGACAGCATGTCCTGGCGCTCGGAACGCCGAACCAGAATGATCCCCGCGGCATAGGAGACCGGTATCCAAAGGGCAACGAGGTTGCCCAGATAACGTCCCGCGGCTAGCCCACTGGCCACCATGATCGCGAGTCCGGCCATCGCGCCGGCGATACAGACCCAAGTGCGTAACGCGACACGCTCGCCGAGCACGACCCAGCCCAGCAGGGCGGCAACAAAAGGAGCTGAACTAAAAATGAACAAAGCATTCGCGATCGTGTTGAAAAGGAGCGCAAAAACATAGGCGACAAAGCCGGTCCCCAGAAACAGTGCCAGCAGTGCGTCATTCCAGCCCAGGCCGCGAAACTCATCTAGTACCGCCGTGCCCTTCTGATAGATGAGGAACAGGAATATCGTCAGGCTCATGGACACCGCCCTGTAGAAGAGAATCTGCCAGCCGTCTGCCTGTTCCACCAAACGCAGGGCGATGCCAGCGGTGCTTAGAAAAAATGCGGAAGCGATAAGCATGGCAATTCCCCTACGGTAGAGTCTGGGGCCGCTATTCATATGCAGTCTCTCCGACAGACCATCAAGATACTTTTTCCAAGGCAGCCCGCAGTTCTTCGAGCTCGGACCAGCGGGCCAAGGCGTTGTCCAGCATTGCTGACTGCTGTTCGAGTTCATCGAGAACAGGTTGGGTATCGGCAAATGGCTGTTCGTAGAACCCCTGAACCGCGATGCAGCGCTGCAGTTCGTTGACCCGTTTTTCTAGTGCTTCGATCTGATCGGGTAGGCCGTCGAGTTCGTGCTGCAACTTGTAGGTGAGCTTCTTGGTCCTGGACCGGTCTGGTGAGGCAATCTTGCGCTGCAGTTTCTCCCGTTTGCCAGTCAGCCGGGGATCGTCTGCGGACGCGAGTGTCCGGCCACGCCGGGCCCAGTCACTGTATCCTCCCACATAGTGGCTGATCTGCCCTTCTTTCTCGAAAACTAGGACGCTGGCTACAACGTTGTCCAGAAACGCCCGGTCATGGCTGACCACAATCAGGGTGCCTGAATACTGGATCAGCTGCGCTTCCAGAACTTCCAGCGTTTCCACATCGAGATCGTTTGTGGGCTCATCCATGATCAGGAGGTTGGACGGTTGCAGAAACAACCGCGCGAGCAGGACGCGGTTACGTTCGCCTCCGGACAACGCTCGAACGGGGGTCAGTGCCCTTTTGGCCGAGAAGAGAAAACCCCGAAGGTATCCCACCACATGTCTCGGGCGGCCGTCGATGAGCACATAATCGCGACCGTCGCCAACAGCTTCAGCCACGGTTTTGTCCAAAGGCAGCTGCTCTCTGTGTTGACCAAAATAGCCGATTTCAACATTGACACCCCGCTTTATCGTTCCATTGTCGGGCTGAAGCTCTCCCACCAACAGTCGCAACAGGGTGCTTTTACCTACGCCATTGTTGCCAACAAGACCGATCCGGTCACCCCGGTTGATGTTCAGCGAAAACCCTGTGACCACGCTGTGTTCGGCATAGCCGAAACCGACGTTGCGCATTCGAAGTACTTTTCTACCAGACGAATCTCCGTACTCAATGTGAATTCGGGGCTTGTCATCGGGTCTGACTCTTTCGACGCGTTGCTGCCGCATCTCGGCCAACGCCCGCACCCGTCCTTCGTTACGGGTCCTGCGCGCCTGGATCCCTTCCCGGATCCAAGCTTCTTCCCTTGCCAGCCTGCGGTCAAAGGCCCGATTTTTACCTTCTTCAACCTCCAGAGTTTTCTGCCTGGCAGCCAGGTAGCGCGGGTAGTCCCCAGGCCAACTGACCAGCCGGGCTCTATCGATTTCAACAATTCGGCTGGCGAGCTTCTGGAGAAACGTCCTGTCGTGAGTGATAAAAAGTACCGCACCGGGGAAATTCATCACACGCTGCTCGAGCCACTCGATTGCTGCAAAATCAAGATGGTTAGTTGGTTCATCCAGCAACAGGAGGTCGGGGTGTGCCACCAGCGCACGGGCGAGGGCAGCCCGGCGGCACCAGCCGCCGGAAAGTTCCTTGAGCAGGTTCTCCGCTGGCAGATCCATCTCGGAACAGATTGCCGCAATCCGCTGCTTCGGGTTCCAGCCGCCATGGGTCTCGATCAGGGCGTGCAACGCCTCCAGTTCACTCAAACCACCTGCATCAAGGTCGAGTTGGGAGCGGCGCTGATACTCGGTGCAAAGGTGCTCAATTTGCTCAAGCCCAGCGGCAACGAACTCCGAGACGGTCAGGTTCATCTCTCCGGGAAGCGCCTGATCCAGCCGACCGATACAAAGATCGCTCTGCCGAACTACCCGGCCTGCGTCCGGATCGAACTGCCCCGTGATCAGCTTGAGCATGGATGTCTTCCCCGCCCCGTTTCGGCCGATCAGACATACCCGCTCCCCGGGCTCAATGGAGAATTCGGCTTCGCGTAACAACCGGTGGGCCCCGAAATCTAGACTGACATGGTCGAATCGTACGAGAGTCATAGGTGGAACCCACGGGGTGGACGTTCATCATTCGGGGCAGCCTCGGCCGTAGCGCTGCCGGTGGGGCATCTTACCCGAGCGGACAGATCGGAAGATAGGTCAGGACGGTTTGACTTCAGTCACCTACCTTATTGACAGGTTGGGAATTCAACCGCGCCGGCGCGATACCACAAACGATTCGTCGTTGAACCACAATCCGTTGTGCTGCTGCAGCGTCTTGGATGTCACCTCCAGATATTCACTGGTTGAAATCACCGATTCCAGCCGTTCATCCTCGATTTGCGCGGCGTAGATGGCAGCGTTCCAGGCAGCAAACAGAGTTGATGTACCGATGTTGCTCGAAATCTCCTCGGGAAGGGTATGCATCTGGTAACGGAAAACGGAGCGAGCATCCGAGCCCGCATTAAAGTTGAACGCCCGAGATTCCCTGCCTAGTTCCTCCTTCAACGATGCAATCAGTTGATGCCGGTTCTGTCCGACGATCTGCTCGTCCGGCCAGATCGCATGAATGAGATCTGCACAGGAATCCTGGCCGTAAGACTGGACCGCTAGCAGCCTTCCACCCGGGCCCAGGCTGCGGGTCAGCGGTGCGAGTATTTTCCCAATCTTGAATTCGAGACTCATGCGGTTACGCCATGGCTGTGAGGCCAGCAACAGATCGTAATCACCGTTGACATGTCCGCGACGGGGAATCACGCTGTCCAACAGGAAACGGTTGTCGGCCCGGTACAGCACCAGCACCGACGGCCGAACATAGATCGGATTGCCGGTCTTTTTACTGGCCTTGGTCTGCCAGCCGTCTACCAGCAGGTCATCAAGCGCCCGTAGCTGTTCTCCATACTCATAGGCAGAGGATCCCTCCAGTTCGACTTCCTGCCAGTTCAGAGCGGCGGCCTTGGCCACGTCCCGCGGCATCAGCCAGGGGGATTCGGAGTAATAGAGGTTCGTCAGAACGATGACGCTGGCCGGGTGTTCGACGAACCGATCGGGTAGTTTCTCCAGACACAAGCGTACGTCTTCCAGGCTGATTTCCTTGCCGACCACGAAAAACGGCAACGTTGGAAAACGCCGATGCATTGCCCGCATCACATGGCTCAACAGAGTGCCATCACCGACACCAGCGTCGAACAGACGAAAGGCGGGGGGCTTGGGTTGTACGTGCGTCAACTCGGCCGCTGCGCGTTCAGCGATCTTCCATTTTTCATTACAGGTATTGATGAACGCCAGGTACTTCTGCCGGTTGTCGTAAAATCGAAACGGACGTGCCGAATCGACCGCGTGGGTGCTGTCCAGCCGCGGCGCGGTGTCATCCTCGACACGGTGGCTTGAAACCGACGTATCCTCGACCGAATTCCTCGGCAGCCCGTTTCCATGATCCTGGATGAACACCTCGATCTTCTGCGCTGTGGCCAACGTCACATCTTTTCCACTTCGCAGACGATTGCACAGTTTGCCATCGTTGACCGCCAGAAACCCGAAAGTCGATTCGGCCATATTGGCTTCGCGGCAGTAGGCCTCGATCTCACTGAGAAGCGCGCTTTTCTGGCTCGTCGTCATTCGACTGTCCACAATTTCGAAGGCAAAACCCTACACCGAGATCAACATTGGAGTAAAGATAATTTTCCCAATAAATTTTGGCCATAGATAAATGGGATTAATCCCAATATTTTTCACGCATTTAATCAATGGCTTATAGATAAAACTAAAATCCTATTTTTTAATAACTAGATTACGTTCCGTTGCTAACCCACATAGGCCTTAAGTCTGGGCATTTCCCCAACACCTAAGGCTGCCACCTGAGCTTGCTGGCCTGAGAATCATGATTGAAGAATCGCAGAAAAACGGTTTTCAGGTTCCGTTAAGGCCAGAGATTGGTAGGAATACGGCTGATCGAAGGAACTCACTGGACAGCCCCTCCCCAGTAGAGGTGTACTACACTTGCCGGATTCCCCGTCTTCAGCCCACCCCCGGGGACAGACTTAATCAAGAGGCACCGCACCGGCGTGAAACTGATTCACCTTACTGACACGCATTTTGTACCAGTGGGCAAAACCCTCTACGGTGGCGACCCACAGGCCAACCTCAACCGGTGTATCAAAGATATAAATCATCACCATTCCGATGCCGAGCTGTGTGTACTGACCGGAGATCTGACTCACTGGGGTGATCCAGAATCCTTTGAAAACCTGAAGCAATGCCTGACCCGCCTCAATCTTCCAATAAAACTCCTACTCGGCAATCACGATTCACGCGATGAGTTCGTCCGGTATTTTCCGGATCAGACTCTCGACGAAAACGGCTTCGTTCAATCTGCGGTTGATTATGCGGCGGGCCGTTTTCTGTTTCTCGATACCCATGAACCCGGCCACCATGACGGCTGGTATTGCGAACGAAGGCTCACCTGGCTGGACCAGCAGCTCACCCTGACCGATGATCGGGGAATCTACCTCTTTATGCACCACCCGCCGTTCGAGGTTGGCATTCCGGCACTGGATCGAATATCGCTCACCCAGAAGAAAGAATTCAAGAGCGTCATCGAGCCCCACACCAGCAAGATCAAACATCTCTTCCTTGGCCATCTTCACCGGCCCCTGGCCGGCCACTGGCTGGGCATATCGATCTTCAGCTTGCGAGCAATAAATCACCAGGTGTGCCTGAATTTTGATCCAAGCGATAGGCTGGAAGGAAACTTCGAGCCACCGGCTTACGCGGTGGTACTTTTTAAAGACGACCGTCTCATCATACATACTCACGACTTCATGGATAGCAGTGAAAATTTTGATCTACGCAACAGTCCGGTGAACGATTGGGCTACCCGAAAACATCCTACCTGACACCCGCACACTGAGCGAAAAGCAGCGGGTGACCACAGCCGCTCCCTGGCAAGGCGATCTACGGCGCACACGAGTCGCTGGTTGTAGCAAAAAATTGCAGAAATTTGTGCTGAAAACTCTTTCGGGGCAATGCCTGGAAGCGTAAACTTCGCGCCCACTTCGTACCTGTAGCACCTTCGGCGCCCGAAAATCCATGATATTCGCGCTTTCACTGTTGCGCACACTGTCCTCACTGATGGTGTCGGTCGCCTTCCTCATGCTGGGTAACAGTATCTTTACGACCCTGCTTGCATTACGCGCCAAGATCGAAGGGTATCCCAATACACTGGTGGGACTGATGATGTCCGGCTACTTCCTGGGCTTTGCACTGGGGACTTTCAAGTCCGGTCCACTGATCAACCGCGTGGGTCATATCAGGGCTTTTTCGGCATTGGCCGCGATTGCTTCAATCTGTTCCCTTTTGGTGCTCCTGATCAACAACCCCTGGGTCTGGGTGGGCCTGCGGGTGATGATGGGTGCAGCCATGGCTGGGCTCTTCATCGTCGTAGAGAGCTGGCTGAACAACCGCGCGACCAACGAAAGTCGGGGCGTGCTGATGTCCATCTATATCATGATTGGCTACGCGGCTTCGGTCCTGGGGCAGCAATCTCTGAATATCGGAAACCCGGGCGGTTCCGAACTTTTTCTGTTGGTTGGTATGCTGCTGTCGCTGTCCTTGGTGCCGGTCGCACTGACCCGCGCAACTCACCCCGACCCGGTCGACTCACCTCATGTGGATTTGAAGCGGCTAGCTGCCACCTCGCCCACAGCCGTTGCCGGTTGTTTTGTTGCCGGGTTAATCGGCGGTGCCTGGTGGGGAATGGGACCGGTCTATGCCAGTGAGATCGGCTTTACAACCCAGCAGATCGCTGGATTCATGACAGCGGCCCTCGTTGGTGGCCTGATTCTCCAGCTGCCCGTCGGTCGACTTTCAGACCGCTTTGATCGGCGCAGTGTACTGTTCTGGGCCGCCGTGCTGCAGGCGGTACCGATGGTTCTTCTGGGCCTGGGGCAACTGCTGCACCTGTGGATCATCATGGCTGCTGCCGCTGCGGCCTACGGACTGGCTTCAACTCTGTATCCACTGAGCGTGGCCTATGCAAATGACTATCTGGACCCTCCGGATGTAGTTTCAGCCAGCGCCGGCTTTGTACTGTTTTACGCGGCGGGCGCGATCGCCGGACCACTGATCAGCTCGACCTTGATGACCGTTGTAGGTGTCAGCGGTCTATTCATCCATACGCTGACCATGGTCACCGCCCTGGCTCTTTTTATCCAGCTGCGCATGCGGGTGCGTCAATGGATACCAGTCGTGGGAAAAGAACCCTACGTACTGCAGCCAGAGGCACAGGCGCCAGGTGTAGTGAGTGAGCTGGATCCTCGGGCCGAAGTCGACCCTTACTATGATGAGGGCCCCGACACGATCGAGACCGGTCACGACCCCGAGCTCGCTACATTGCGTTCCAGGCCGGAGAATGAATCACCCACAGAGGAGTCGCAGCGGCAGCAGACGCAAAAAGATTCAACTCTCGGTTGAGACAAATCTTAACTGGCCAATCAGGCCCCAGCCGACGGCACGCCTCTGTCGAGCACTAGACCTCGGCTAGAAGCGGCCAGAAGCTCAGTCGTCGTCGACGGGTTCGACGCTGCTGCAGTGCACTCCGAGAATCTCGTAACGCCGGGCTCCATCGGGCGCCATGAACTCGACTTCATCACCGCTAGTCTTGCCGATCAGCGCGCGTGCGATTGGCGAACTGTGAGAGATCATCCCCCGATCGATATCGGCTTCGAGTTCCCCCACGATCTGGTAGGTCACTTCCCGATCACCAGCCTCTTCCCACAACTGAACCCAGGTACCGAACACGACTTTTCCTTTCGACGACAGCTGGGCTGGATCGATCACCTCCGCGCTCGCCAGTTTTACCTCAAGCTCAGCGATCCGACCTTCAATAAAGCCCTGTTGTTCTTTGGCGGCGTGATACTCGGCATTTTCCGACAGGTCCCCGTGGCCGCGTGCCTCAGCAATCGCAGCAATAATCCGGGGACGGTCCTCACGTTTGAGACGCCGCAGTTCTTCCTGCAGTCGCCCAGAACCATCCTTTGTCAGCAACACTCTGTCCATACACGCACCTCTTCGTGCAGAGACTGTAGCCGGTTTACCGTATTTTGGCCACCGCTGCGGTGCGCCTCACATGCCGCACGGGCCGAAGCCAGCGTCGTGTAGTAGGCAATCCCGTGCATGAGCGCAAGGCATCTGATGGTCTCGGAATCTCGCCGACTAAACCGGCTGGCCGTGGTGTTAATGATCAGATCAAATTCACCATTCCGGATGCTGTCGGCAACGTTCGGACGGGTTTCACTGACCTTTCTGATGACCGTCGTCTTCAGGCCGGCTTTGCGTAGCCTGTTCGATGTGCCTTCCGTCGCGATGAGAGTAAACCCACTGTCTGCAAGATAACGGGCAAGGTCGACCACGGCCGGTTGGTCGGAGGTCCGCACGCTGATCAGGGCCGTGCCACCCGAGGGAATGAACATCCCGCAAGCTTGCTGCGCTTTCCCGAATGCCTCACCGAGGGTCTCGCCGGTTCCCATGACCTCACCGGTACTGCGCATCTCCGGCCCCAGCAATGGATCTACACCAGGAAACTTCTCGAAGGGAAACACTGCTTCTTTTAGGGAGTAATAACCCGGCGTGATCTCAGAGGTGATGCCTTGTTCTGCAAGTGTCCGGCCGACCATGCAGGCTGCAGCGATCTTGGCCAGTGGCCGAGACGTGGCCTTTGAAACAAACGGCACCGTCCTCGACGCGCGCGGGTTGACTTCCAGAACAAAGATCTGGTTGCTCTTGATCGCGAACTGCACGTTCATCAAGCCGACGACGCCGAGTGCAAAGGCCATTTCCCGGGCCTGGCGCCGCAATTCATCCTGGACCCCGACCGACAGACTGTGGGGTGGCAGCGCACAGGCCGAATCACCGGAATGGACACCGGCCTCTTCAATGTGTTCCATCACACCACCGATGATGACTTTCTGTCCATCGCAGATAACATCGACATCAACTTCCACTGCATCACTGAGAAACCGGTCAAGCAGCACCGGAGACTGGTTCGAGACGCTGTATGCTCCTTTAAAATAGCGGCGCAGTTCACCTGGACTGTAAACGATTTCCATCGCTCGGCCGCCGAGCACATAAGAGGGTCGCACCACGAGCGGATATCCGAGCGCCTCGGCCTTGGACACCGCCTCATCCTGGCTCGAAGCGGTCCGGTTCGGTGGTTGTCGAAGACCCAACTGCTGCAGCAATCCCTGAAAATGCTCGCGGTCTTCGGCCCTGTGAATTGACTCCGGTGACGTGCCGATGATCGGGACACCGGCCTTTTCCAGGTCGCGGGCAAGCTTAAGAGGGGTCTGACCGCCAAACTGTACGATCACACCGGACGGTTTCTCCAGGCTCACGATCTCGAGCACATCTTCGAGTGACAAAGGTTCGAAGTAGAGCCTGTCCGAGGTGTCATAGTCAGTGGAGACGGTTTCGGGGTTGCAGTTGACCATGATGGTCTGGTACCCCAGGTTGCGCAGCGCCATTGCGGCGTGCACACAGCAATAGTCAAATTCGATGCCTTGACCGATGCGGTTGGGACCCCCGCCAAGAATGACGATCTTCTGTTGATCGCAAGGATCCGATTCACACTCGTCCTCATAGGTGGAATACATATAAGCGGTCGGTGTGGCGAATTCCCCCGCACAGGAATCAACCCGCTTGTAGACCGGCCGGACACCGAGCCGATAGCGAATCGCCCGGACGGTCGACTCCTTCAGGCCCAGCAGGTCCGCCAGACGGGCATCTGAAAACCCCTTTGCCTTCCAGCTGTGGAGCAGCCCGGCATCAATTTCCTCCTCAGAGGTCTTGTCGATCGCGATTTCGGTCTCGACCAAGTCTTCGATCTCGGACAGAAACCAGGGATCGATGCCGGTCATCGAGTGAATCTCAGTGCAGGTGAAACCAAGTCGAAACGCATCCGCGATGACCCAGAGACGATTACAATCGGGCCTCTTCAGGGCTGCAGTCACAGAGTCGCGGGCCGTGTCCTTGCCCATGTTTTGAGGTAACCGGGTGTCGAGCCCGGTTCGGCCGATCTCGAGGCTGCGGATCGCTTTCTGGAAGGATTCCTGAAACGTTCTGCCGATCGCCATGACTTCTCCGACCGATTTCATTTGCGTGGTCAGGGCGCTGTCGGCCTGTGGGAATTTCTCGAAGTCAAATCGCGGAATCTTTGTCACCACATAGTCGATGGCCGGTTCAAAAGACGCAGGCGTTACACCGCCCGTAATTTCGTTATCCAGTTCGTCCAATGTATAACCTACGGCGAGTTTCGCTGCGACCTTGGCGATCGGGAAACCTGTGGCCTTGGACGCGAGAGCAGAAGACCGGGACACTCTGGGGTTCATCTCCACCACGACCATGCGCCCGTCCCGGGGGTTCACGGCGAACTGGACATTGGAACCCCCTGTTTCCACACCGATCGCTCGTAATACAGCGATACTGGCGTTGCGCATCAACTGGTATTCCCGGTCGGTCAGCGTCTGGGCGGGTGCCACGGTTATCGAGTCACCGGTATGGACACCCATGGCATCCAGGTTCTCGATAGAACACACCACGATGCAGTTGTCTCTCCGGTCCCGAACCACCTCCATCTCGAATTCTTTCCAGCCGAGTATGGACTCTTCGATCAGCAGTTCGCTGGTTGGAGATGCATCCAGACCGCGCCGGCAGATGCTCATAAAACTGGTCTGGTCGAAAGCAATACCACCACCGCTACCGCCCAGCGTAAAACAGGGGCGGACGATCAGCGGGAACCCCATTCGCGCACCGACCTGTGCTGCTTCGTCCAGAGAACGGACCATCTTGCCCGGGACTGTCGGCAAGCCGATGGAACACATGGTCTCCCTGAACGCTTGCCGGTCCTCAGCCCGGTCGATCGCCGCCGGGTTTGCGCCGATCATCTCCACGCCGAAAGACTCGAGCACACCGTGGCGGTCAAGATCCAGTGAACAGTTCAGTGCCGTCTGACCGCCCATAGTCGGCAACAGGGCGTCGGGACGCTCTTTCTCGATGATGGCAGCAATCGTCCGCCAGTGGATCGGCTCGATATAAGTGGCTTCGGCAAACTCCGGGTCGGTCATGATCGTGGCGGGGTTGGAGTTAACCAGCACCACACGGTAACCCTCCTGGCGGAGCGCCTTACATGCCTGAACGCCCGAATAGTCGAACTCACAACCCTGACCGATTACGATTGGACCAGCGCCGATGACCAGAATCGACCGAAGATCCTCGCGCTTAGGCATAGTAGATTTCGCCTGCAGCGGCCATCATGTGGACGAAACGCTCGAACAGGCCGCTGATGTCCTGCGGTCCCGGACTGGCCTCCGGGTGGCCCTGGAAGGAAAAGGCGGCATGGTTCGCCAGTTCGATCCCTTGAATCGACTGATCAAACAGGGAACGGTGGGTGACTTTTACGCCTTCCGGCAGGGTGTCCGGGTCGATGGCAAAGCCATGATTCTGACTGGTGATAAAGACACGACTGCTGGCCAGATCGACCACCGGGTGGTTCGCACCATGGTGGCCGAACTTCATTTTCAGCGTGCGCGCTCCGACTGCGAGAGCCAGCAGCTGGTGCCCCAGACAGATTCCAAAAACAGGGGTGCCGGACCGGAGAATCCGCTGAATCGCCGAGATGGCGTAGGTACAGGGTTCGGGATCGCCCGGCCCGTTGGAGAGGAAGACCCCGTCGGGCTCGGTCGCCAGCACTTGATCGGCAGCCGTGTCGGCGGGGACGACGGTCACCTCGCATCCCTGGTCAACCAGCAGTCTGAGAATGTTGTGCTTGATACCAAAATCGTAGGCCGTGACTCGAAACCGGCACTGGCTAGCCTTACCGGAACCCGCTTCCCACTGCCAGGCGCCTTCAGTCCAGCGATAAGACCGCTCGGTCGTGATTTTCCGGGCGAGATCCATCCCCTTAAGGCCGGGAAATCTGCGGGCTTGGGCCAAGGCTGTGTCCCGATCGATTCGACCCGCCTGGATACAGCCGTTCAGGGATCCCTTGATGCGCAACAAACGGGTTAGTTTCCGTGTGTCGATTCCGCTGATGGCCACCATCCCGTGGGCCCGCAGAAATTCAGGCAGTGACTGCTTGGATCGATAATTACTCACGCGACGGGGCAGATCACGAATTACCAGACCCGCGGGTACCCTGCCCCGTGACTCGTGATCTTCACTGTTTATGCCGGTGTTCCCGACATGCGGATAAGTCAGGGTGACGATCTGACCGGTGTAGGAGGGATCGGTGAGAATCTCCTGATAACCGGTCATCGCGGTATTGAAAACCACCTCGCCTTGGGTCTCTCCGCAGGCCCCGATTGACCAGCCCTTGAAGACCGTACCGTCTTCCAGAGCCAGGAGGGCCCGGTCAGCCAACACTGTGCCCGGAGGGAGCCCAAAAAAAGGGGGAGCGACTGCTCCCCCTTTTTTCATTTACTTGGCACCAACCCATGTTGGGAGAAAAATTATACGCGTTTAACCATAACCCAGCAAGCAGCTCAGTTATTCAACCCCAGCACGTCAGCCATGTCATAAAGACCAGACTCACGGCCAGCAAGCCAGGCTGCTGCGCGCAAGGCGCCGGTGGCATAGATCGCCCGGCTGGTCGCTTTGTGGGCGATTTCGACCCGCTCCCCGGTCCCGGCAAACATCACGCTGTGTTCCCCGACGATATCTCCGGCCCGCACGGTAGCAAACCCGATATCGTGATCCCTACGCACCCCGGTCTGTCCGTGACGGGCAAAGACTCCATTTTCAGCCAGTGTCCTGTCCAGTGCCCCGGCGATCACTTCGCCCATGCGCAGAGCTGTGCCCGATGGGGCATCGACCTTGTTACGGTGATGCGACTCGATCACCTCGATATCGACCGTATCTCCCAGGGCCTGCGCGGCAACCTCCAGCAGCTTCAGGCACAGATTCACCCCGACACTCATGTTGGGCGCCAGCACGACCCCGATGTCTGCCGCAGCATCCTCAATCTGTAAGCGATCCTGATCTGTCATCCCGGTGGTACCGATCACGACCTGCCGGCCCTGACGGCGGCAGAACTCGGCGTGGCCTAACGTTGCGGTCGGTACGGTGAAATCGATTAGGGTATCGAACGCTTCAGCATCGATGGAATCGGTGACCGGCACACTGGTGCTACCGCAACCCGCCAATTCGCCCGCATCCTGACCCACAGCCTCGTGACCGGGCTGTTCAAACGCATGGGCAAGCGCAAAACGCGGATCGTCGAGGATGGTCCGTATCAGAGTCTGACCCATGCGCCCGGCCGCTCCGGCGATGGCCACGCGAATCATGGACGCCGTGGGGGTGTCATTCGGGGACATGTTCTAGCTTATGCTGCCTCACAATAAATCACGCACACCATCGCGTTCTTCGACGAGCTCGTTTTCGCTCAACGACATTCGCTCGCGACTGAAATCATTGATCTCAAGGCCTTCAACAATGTCGTATCGGCCACCGGAGCACGTCACGGGATAAGAGTAGATCAGTCCCGACTGCACGCCGTAGCTGCCATCGGACTTGATCGCCATGCTGACCCAGTCGCCCTCTGCAGTGCCAGACTCCCAGGTACGCATATGATCTATGGCAGCCGATGCCGCCGAAGCAGCGCTGGAGGCACCCCGGGCCTTGATAATTGCCGCCCCACGCTGCTGCACGGAGGGGATGAACTCGTCCGTCAGCCAGACATCGTCAACCTGTTCCGAAGCTGGTTTTCCATTCACCGTTGCGTGATAGATGTCCGGATATTGGGTTGCGGAGTGATTACCCCAAATGCTCATTCGCCTGACGGCGGTCGACGCAGATTCCGTTTTGGCCGCGAGCTGGCTGACCGCCCGGTTATGATCGAGGCGGGTCATCGCGGTGAACTGTGATGAATCAATATCCGGGGCATTGGCCGCTGCAATCAGGGCATTGGTGTTTGCCGGATTACCCACCACCAGCACTTTAACATTGCGACTGGCGCTGGCGTTGAGCGCCTTTCCCTGGGCCGAGAAGATCTGTGCATTGGCAGTCAGCAGGTCACCTCGCTCCATCCCCGGGCCACGGGGCCTCGCGCCAACCAGCAATGCGTAATCAGTATCACCAAATGCCAGTTCCGGATCATCACTTGCGACCACCCCGGAGAGTAGAGGAAACGCACCGTCATGAAGCTCCATCACGGTGCCACGAAGAGCGTTCATTGCCGGTGTGATCTCGAGCAGACTCAGAATAACGGGTTGATCCCGGCCCAACATGTCGCCCGCTGCGATCCTGAACAAAAGGGCGTAACTGATCTGGCCGGCGGCGCCGGTGACCGTAACTTTGACTGGCGATTTCATTAACGGATTCCTTTGGACATTCGTTGCCGATATTGCTGAACACACTCCGGTCTCTCAGCGTGGGATTGCACTTCCCGGGTCAATGCGGCGGAGATTGTACCTGCAACAACGGACTACCCCAACCTGCTCTTCCCCTGCTTTCAGACCTGACGTCTGCAACCTGGACAACCGGCTGGGGTCACATCCCTGTTGATACCGGGTGCGGGCCCGTCAATGACTCATCAGCATGGGCTGGGACGCCTGATTCATCAGCTCACTCGTGGCTCCACCGAAGACCAGCTGTCGCAAACGGCTTTGTGTGT
>CAJXBY010000040.1 GCA_913051905.1 uncultured Gammaproteobacteria bacterium
TCGACCATTGATTGTGTAATGTGAGTCAGTTGGGTGCAGAAGTCGCTGAGCTGTGGTTGGCGTACAGGCCTGACAAGAAAGGAGCGGGCATCGAGTACTGCGCCCTGACGGGTGGCTAGTGCGCAGCCAATCTCGATGATCTCCATGCTTTGGAGCGTCTGCGGTTGTGTCTCTGACGTGCTGCTATCCCAGCAGGTTGCCTCTAGGTCGACAATAAGAATCGGATGGTCGCTCATCAGGCTGTCGCTCAATCTTTGAAGTAGTTGCCCTGCTCAACCTGACCGAATACGGCGTCTGGCTCATCGGTTTTTCCTGACTGCTCGTCGAACATGTGCTCAACCATACGCTGGCGACGCAGGGCCGAGAGAGTGCTGAAGAAGCACTGTTCGCACAGATGAACTTCGTAACGCTCACCGTCATGTTTAGAGCCATAGCCCCAGTGGGCTGTCAGCGTGCCGTATTGTGCAGAGCCGCCTGGCGGTGTTGTGGAGCTGCTGCATACATCACACAGCACGTCCATGGTGACCGTTACCATTTTTTCTTCAGTGACTTTCATAGATGACCTGTGCGAACTGCGCTGTTGGACGGAATCATTGACCCTGCCCAGTCTTGCCTTTGAGGCGGTCAACTCGTGTCGTCATTGATGCGGCCTGCGTCATGCTGGCAGCTGATTTGTAGTACCGAGGCTTGGCTCGGTACCGTTAAGCTTGCTAGAACGTTAGCCTACGTAATACGCCGGTTTTGGCCATCCGGTATCGCTCTCAATGGATTAGAAAATACCCATGATGATCTCGGCTTTGGCTGTTTTGCGCTTGCCTTCTCCCAGCAGGACATAAAGCGTGTTGGAGGTCTCGAACAGGCCGGGCTCTGTGAATGCGAGCATTGCTGTTGTTCTTACCCAGTTACCTGGTGCGAACTTGTGGGAGCTGTCAAACAGCACCTTATGTGCATAGACAAGTTTCGGTTGTAGGCCGGTCGCCCTTACGAACTCAGCAGCGGCCTGCTCAGTCATATCCAAATCTACCAAGATCCAGTCCGCGACTACACGGTAGGGTTTGTGACCGCAGTGCTGCTCGCCCAGCGCGATTGCTTCTTCCAGGGGCAGGTTTGCGCCATTGATAGGCTCGCCTTCACCGCATAACAGGTCGAGGGTTTCTGTTAGTTGATTCATGGTGTCTTGCCTCGTGAACTTGGTTTTATACAGTAAGGCGTTTTGGTTATTTTTACTGTGTATTTGTACAGTCAAGTGTTGGCATGCTCAGCAAGAGAATGTCGCGTGAGTGAGCGTTCCAATCAGGCGGCTTTACTCGAAGTCGAGGACTTGAAAGTTCAATTCAAGTTGAAACGGGAAAACTTTCTGAGCGCACAGCCCGTTCTGCATGCTGTGGATGGCGTCAGTTTTGTTATCGAAAGAGGGAAAACCCTCGGTCTGGTGGGTGAGAGTGGGTGTGGAAAATCAACGTCTGGCCTGGCATTGCTGGGACTCGTAAATCCAAGCCATGGAAAGCTCTTATTCGATGGGATCGACCTGACTTCTTTAAACGCTGAGCAGATGTTTCCCATCCGCAAAAGGATGCAGATCATTTTTCAGGATCCCTATTCCTCACTCAATCCAAGACAGACCGCTGGCGACATCGTGGCCGATCCCCTGACAATTCATCAGGTAGGCACTCCGGAAGAACGCAAAGAGCGGGTATCGGAACTCTTTTCCCTGGTCGGATTGCGCCAGAATCAGAAAGAGCTGTACCCGCATCAATTTTCGGGTGGACAGAGACAACGAATCTGTATCGCCCGAGCGCTCGCTTTGAATCCGGAATTCATAGTCTGTGACGAGCCAGTTTCTGCTCTGGACGTAGCCATCCAGGCCCAGGTCTTGAATTTACTTTGTAAACTGCAGGACGAGCTTGATCTGACCTATCTGTTCATATCCCACGACCTGGCTGTGATTCAACACGTCTGCGATGAAATCGCTGTGATGTATTTAGGAACGATTGTAGAGAAGACAAATCGGAGACAATTGTTCAACGAGCCACGTCACCCCTACACCAAAGCACTGCTTTCGGCGGTGTTGCAGAATCAGGAAAGCAAGAGAACGGAGCGCATTCGGTTGGAAGGGGATATTCCCAATCCGATCAATAAGCCGACTGGGTGCCGATTTCACACGCGGTGTCGTTATGCTGAGGACGTTTGCAGGAGCGTAGAGCCCGAGCTTACTGAGAAATATCCTGGGCACTGGGAAGCCTGCCACTTTGAAACAGCATAGATTAAAGAAGAGGATGCATTAATGAGTAAGAATTCATTTGATACGGTGCTAGAAAATGGCACAGTGTATGATGGGACAGGCCATCCTGGTTCAGTCGCTGATATTGGTATCGTTGGTGACAGGATTGAGCATATTGGCAACCTAAAAGATGCCGAAAGTGCGCAGAGAATCAATGTGCAAGGTCTGGCCGTCGCGCCAGGGTTTATTGACCTGCATACCCATTCCGATTTCACGCTGACGGTCGATGGTAGCGCAGAGAGTCAGGTCCACCAGGGTGTTACAACAGAGGTCATCGGGCAGTGTGGACATAGTGTGGCGCCAGTGTGCCACCATGACGTAATTGCCAGAAGAGCTATAGGCTTTGTTGCTGGTTCGAAATTCAAAGGCTGGAAAAGTTTTGCAGAGTACCTGGAGACGCTGTCTGCTCAGGAACTGGGCGTCAACGTAGCGGCCTTTGTGGGACACGGGACGGTTCACCACGCTGTTATGGGAGATGACCTTCGCTTGCCGGAGCCAGAAGAAGTTGATCAAATGGCGTTGCTGGTCGAACAATCTTTAGAAGAGGGTGCTGCCGGGTTTTCGACCGGGCTGGAATACTGGCCAGGCAGCCAATCGACGCCCGATCATATTGAACCGTTGTGTCAGGTCGCTGCCAGACATAATCGACTTTACGCAACTCATGTGCGCAACCGTGATCGGTATTATGACCTGGGATTCGGTGAGGCGATGGCAACTGCCCGGTCAGCTGGCTGCCGGCTGCAAATCTCGCATATTCAACCGAAATATGGTGCTCCCGACTACGCGATGGAGCACACCCTTGAAATGGTTCATACAAACCGAGGATACGGTCTCGATGTGGCATTTGATGTGATTCCCCATGACTGGAACCACACTACGATTATGGCGATCCTGCCCAAATGGGCGTTGGAGGGTGGAGTCGAGAAGATCACTGAGCGATTGAAGGACAAGGCCTGTCGCGAACGAATCAAAAAGAACAGAAATCCAATGTGGTTGCTTGTGGCAGATCGCATTTGGGACAAGATCGTCCTGTTGAATTCGATCGAGAACGTCGATCTTATTGGGGAAAAGTTCTCCGATATAGCGCGAATGAGAGGCATAGACCCCTACGATTTAGTGTTTGATATTTTGCTGGAAGAGGGCGCGGCCATGCACCAGCTCTTATGGACTTCTAATTCGTTCAGTCAGTCAGATCTAGATCTTTGTCTGGAACAGGACGAGTGTGCTGTGATATCGGATACGCTTGCGTTGGCACCGTATGGTCCGCTCGAGAAGAAAGTCGGTTCACTGAGTGGCTACGGTTGGACTCCGGAATTCTTGAGTAAATATGTCAACGAGAAAAAAATTGTATCCATTGAAGAAGGGATTCGTCGCATGACGAGCCTTCCAGCAGAACGACTCGGTGTCAAAGACAGAGGAATGCTGAAAGAAAACATGAAAGCGGATATCGTTGTATTCGACACCGGTTCGATTCGAAGTACCTGGACGTTCAAGGAACCCCGAAGCTATCCGAAAGGGATCGAGCATGTTTTTGTCAATGGCCTGCAGACCATTTGTGCCGGTAAGCGGACAAGTGTCAACAACGGAGAGGTCCTGAGGGCACCGTTCTCCTGATCCGCGGGCTTGTCGATGAAAATTTTCAAAGGAAAATTCACGCAGCAGGAGTCGATCCCTGAGTCTGCTATAGCGCAGGCGATCGAAGTGATGCGATCGGGTCGACTGCACCGCTACAACGTGGTGGAAGATGAGGTCTCTGAAGCCAGTCTTCTGGAAACCGAGTTTGCCCGATACCAGGGTGCAAAATATTGTCTGGCCTGTGCTTCGGGAGGTTATGCCATGCAGGTCGCTTTAGCGAGCTCCGGCATCAGGCACGGTGAGCCTGTGTTGACCAATGCGTTTACTCTGTCACCGGTGCCGGGCGCGATCTACAATGCGGGCGGTCACCCGGTTCTGGTCGAGACGACCGACCAGTTGGTCATCGACCTCGATGATCTGAAAAGCAAGATCGACAGCAGCGGTTCGCGGGTGCTTCTCCTGTCGCACATGCGTGGCCACATTGTGGACATGGACAAGCTCTGTGAGCTTCTGCAGAGAAATAAAGTCAGCCTGATTGAAGACTGCGCCCACACCATGGGCTCGAAGTGGAACGGTCAGGTCAGCGGAAGCTTCGGGCTAGCGGCCTGCTTCAGCAGCCAGACGTACAAGCACATCAATTCGGGTGAAGGCGGGTTTCTGACAACCAACGACCCGGATCTCATGGCCCGCGCAGTGATTCGCTCGGGTTCATATATGCTGTATGGCCAGCATAAGGCAGCACCTGATCAGGAAGCTTTTGTGGACGTTCGGTTGGATAATCCAAACTGCAGCGGTCGGATGGATAATCTGCGTGCTGCCATTCTGAGGCCCCAGTTAAAGATGCTGAACGACAATCGAGTACGGTGGAATGAACGCTACCAGCTGCTCGAGGCCCAGCTTTCAGCGGTGGCAGGCGTCACTCTCCCGACGAGACCGGATGCGGAGGAATATGTCGGCAGCTCGATTCAGTTCTTTCTCAACCAGATGACGGCACGCCAGATCCAGGCAGTCATCTCCCGTTGCCGAACGCGGGGTGTGGAACTCAAATGGTTTGGATCGAAAGAGCCTACCGGATATACCAGTCGACATGACAGTTGGCGCTACCTGGATCGCCAGTCTCTTCCCAGGAGTGATGCTGTGCTTGCAAAGCTCCTGGATATGCGTGTGCCGCTCACATTCACTCTGGGTGACTGTCGTCTGATCGCTGAAATTATTGCTGATTCCGTCGGCGAGGTGGCTACAGAAAATGATAGCCCGGAATATCAGAAGACTGCTGTTCGGGCCTGAATACGAAATCCTCACCTCAAGGCCACTGACCCCACTAGCGGATGTACCTTTGGTGATCCACTTGAGTCGCTGAGGATCTGAGGTGGTAAGGGAAATTTCGACAGTCGGTAAGCGATGATTGAATATCTGAAGACCGCTCTAAAAACGCCGATCAGCGACGAGGAGCATACCCGCAGGGTCGTGGCTGAGATGCTCCGTGAGATCGAGACAGAAGGCGAAAATAAAGTTCGGCACTACGCAGAAACCCTCGATGGGTGGACCGGGGATATCGTCATCACTCCAGATGACATCGAGAAAGCCGCGGCTCAGGTCCCACAACAGGTAAAGGAAGACATCCAGTTTGCTCACGAACGGGTGCAGAGGTTTGCGGAAGCACAACTTTCGAGTCTGAGCGAGTTTGAGACAGAACTGTCTCCAGGGCTGATCGCGGGTCAGCGACTCGTGCCTGTCCAGACCGCGGGTTGTTACATACCCGGGGGACGCTACGCCCACATCGCTTCTGCCGTGATGAGCGTTACCACAGCCAAAGTGGCCGGTGTCAGCAATGTGATTGTATGCTCGCCGACTCGGGGAGCTGAAGGCATACACGCTTCAATTCTTTATGCGGCCAGACTGGCCGGTGCCGACACTATTCTGGCTCTCGGTGGGGTGCAGGGTGTCGCAGCCCTGGCCTTCGGATTGTTCACCGGCCACCCGGCAGATATCCTAGTCGGACCCGGCAATCGTTTTGTCGCTGAAGCAAAACGAATTCTCTATGGGCGGGTTGGTATTGATCTTTTTGCCGGACCCACGGAAATCGCAATCATTGCCGATGATACAGCTGATCCCGATCTTGTCGCTTCCGATCTTGCCGGACAGGCTGAGCACGGACCTGATTCACCGGCCTGGTTGATCACGACCTCGCGTGAACTGGCAGAAGCCGTGATTGACCGGATTCCTCATTGTATCGACCGTCTCCAGGAGCCCAACCGGTCAGCTGCGGAATCGGCATGGCGGGACTATGCTGAGGTGGTGCTGGTCGACAGCCGCGAAGCTGCTGTGGTGCAGAGTGATCGATATGCGCCGGAACATCTGGAGGTTCACGCACAGGCGCTCGACTGGTGGCTTGAAAATCTCAGCAACTATGGATCTCTTTTTCTGGGAGAAGAGACCACAGTCACCTACGGTGACAAGGCATCCGGACCCAATCATATTCTGCCGACAAAGGGGGCGGCGCGTTACACGGGTGGCCTGAGTGTCGCCAAGTTCATCAAGACAGTTACCTGGCAGCGAATGACCCGCGAAGCAAATCGGGACGTGGGCGCGGTGAGTGCAAGAATTTCTCGGACTGAAGGTATGGAAGGCCATGCTTTGTCAGGAGACGACCGTCTGAAGAAATATTTCCCAGACGAAACATTTGATCTGTCGGGCAATTGAGTTGTGCCGCTCGCAGCGGAGACTTCTTTCCTTAGAGACACTTCCCAGTGGACGGACTGGAGCAGGTCTTATATAGGCTGGCAGGAAGGGTTGTGTCCGACCGGGCATTCAGGAGCAGGCTTTGTAAAACAGAATGAGGGAGCGGGAGTCGCACCTATACGCAGAATAAACTGACCCCGTTGGTCAGCATGCTCCAATCGGTTCGCGGCTTCTAGGAGAGCTGAGCTATGTCAGATCGGCAACAAGTACGCAGCAAACTCAATCTGCAGGGTGATCGGGTGACGATCGCTGTCGAGGAAGCAGTGAGCCTGGTGAGCGGGATATTCAGGCGCATCGGGTGTTCCGCAGATATTGCTCAGTCCGTCGCCTTGCACCTGGCCAATTCAGATCTTTGTGGAATGGAATCCCACGGGCTTATGCGAACTCTTCAGTACGTGGAGCAGTTCGAGAGCGGTCAGATGTGCCCCGATGCCGAGCCGCAGATAAGAACCACACCGAAAGGCGTAACCGAAGTCGATGGTTGCCATGGTATCGGCATACCCGCAATGAAGATGGCGGTCGTGAAGGGCTGTGCGCTTGCCCAGGAACAGGGCATGTCGGCCCTTGCAATTCGCAATGTCGGACACACCGGACGGCTCGGGGAATTTACCGAAACGGCGGCGCTGGAAGGTTGCCTATGTATTGTGATCGGTGGTGGGGGCCGGCAGAGGTGGCGTCAGGTGGCGCCTTACGGCGGACGATCTGCGATGCTGCCGACAAATCCCTACAGCATCGGCATGCCCGGTGGTGATCGAGGTCCGGTGGTGATCGATTTCGCAACATCGAAAATCGCGGGTGGATGGATCTATGCCGCACGAAGTGCAGGCGCACTTCTGCCTGACAACGCTCTGATGGACGCCAAAGGGCAGGTTACCCGTGACCCTGAAGATTATTTTCGCGGAGGCGCGATCATGCCGGCCGGAGGTGCCAAAGGGTATGCGCTTGCCGTGGTCGCAGAGATGATTGCAGAAGCAATGCTGGGCCCGGTCACCACCGAGGGTAACTGGCTGATGATTACCCTTGATGCAGGCAGGTTTCGCGAGCCGAGTGCTCTGCAGACAACGGCAGAAGAACTGCTTCAGGAATTGCGTGAATGTCCTCCGGCGCCAGGCTTTGAGAAGGTCGAAGTGCCCGGAGAACGTGAGCGGGAGCACCGCCGGCGTACTGAAAAGAGCGGTATTTTGATACCGGAGAAGACCTGGCAGCAGATCGTCCGTGTCTCAGAGCGTCTGTCAGGGTGAAAGCCACTGCATTAGGGGGTGTCATCTCGTGTACCGGCGGGTTATCCTTTGAATCCGAAACAAAAGGTGAGGAGAAGAACATGAGCGATAAAAAAGTCGACAATGGCGTGAATGTGCAGGCACTTTTGGACGCGCGTGAAGCACTGACTGAAGCGCCGGCCGCGGCGAAGTTTACCTGGCGGGCGAAATGTGACTGGGTCAATGGTACCCACAGTAAAACCAGCGTAGAAGGGTTTTTCGGGCTTGGTGAGGAGCAGAAACACAGGACAGAGTACAGCTTTGATGCCGATCATCCTGAAGTCTTTGCTTCTGAAGACAATGGTGCGACACCAGTCGAGCTTGTACTGGCTGGGTTGGCCAGTTGTCTGACCGCGGGTGTTGCAGCTGTTGCACAACACCGGGAGATTCAACTGAATTCTGTATCCGCGACACTTGAAGGCGGTATGGATGTCCAGGGTATTCTCGGAATAGACAGTGATGTCCGCAATGGTTTTGATGGCATCAAGGTGACATACAACATCGACGCCGATGCGTCCAAGGAAGACATCGAAGCGTTGGTGGCTCAGTCACAGAAGCGCTCTGCTGTATACGATGTAATTACCAACCCCACTAATGTCACAGTAGAGGTCAGCTGAACCGGCGACCTGTCTTGCAGCCAGGCCCAACGCAAGTCGACACCGTCGTCATCGGCGCCGGCCATGCCGGCCTCGCCGTAAGTGCCTGTCTCCGCGATCGGTCTGTTGACCATGTCGTTCTGGAACGGGCGGATGTCGCCCATTCCTGGAAGACCGAACGCTGGGATTCGCTGCGTCTGCTGACGCCCAACTGGCAGAGCCGGCTGCCGGGCCTGGCCTATGTCGGCGACGATCCGGACGGGTTCATGACGGTGCCGGACGTGGTCGGCTTTATCGAGCGCTATGCCGATGTGATTTCGGCGCCGATCGAACTGCAGACTACGGTCAGGTCGCTGTCGGCTGCTGGTGACGGCTACCAGGTTGACTCCAATAGAGGTTCGTGGCGATGCCGGGCAGTGGTCGTCGCCACCGGTGCCTGCAATGTAGCCAGCGTACCGGCTGTATCGTCTTCTGTTCCTTCAACGATCTCCCAGTTGACACCGCTCACTTACCGCAACCCGAATCAGTTGGGTGAGGGTGGCGTGCTGGTGGTCGGCGCTTCGGCTACGGGAACACAGCTGGCGGATGAGATCCACCGTTCCGGACGGCCGGTGACGCTTGCGGTCGGCGAGCATGTTCGAATGCCGCGGGTCTATCGCGGTCGTGACATTCAGTGGTGGATGGATGCGGCCGGGATTCTCGACGAACGTTATGACGAGATTGATGACATCAACCGCGCCCGCAATGTACCGTCGCCTCAGCTCGCAGGTTCACCCGAGAGAACCACCCTGGATCTCAATGCCCTCACCAAAATCGGTGTCAAGCTGATCGGTCGTTTTGCGGGGGTGAACGACGGTAAGGCACAATTCTCGGGTTCATTACGGAACAATTGCGCGTTGGCTGATCTCAAGATGAACAGGCTGCTCAACACCATTGACGAGTGGGCCGTCGAAAATGGTCTCGATGAGTCGGCCGATCCCGTTCATCGTTTTTCAGAGACCGTCGTCGAGGACTCACCGCCGCTGGGTCTTGACCTTCGTACCGGCGAGATCCGTACCATAGTGTGGGCAACCGGTTTTCATCCTGACTACTCATGGCTGGATCTACCGGTACTCGATCGCAAAGGGAAGATCCGCCACGATGGCGGGATCGTGGATTCCCCCGGTATGTACCTGATGGGGATGACGTTTCTACGCCGCAGAAAATCGAGTTTTATTCACGGGGCGGGTGACGATGCGCAAGACATCAGTGATCACCTGGCCGGCTACCTGAATAGCACGTCTGCCTTATCTATCGCTCAGACATTGTCCTGACCCAGCTGTCGCGAGCTGAAACCGATTCAGATCAGTTGGTCACAACGTCTGGACGCTGCCGGCCGGCAAGAAGCCAGAAGGCAATGGCTAAATTGACCACATTCCAGGCAATGCCGTTAACAAAAGCCGCTTGGTAGGATCCAGTGAGGTCGTAGATCTCTCCCGACATCCAGCCACCGGCGGCCATACCGACGATTGTGGTCATCAGCACCAGGCTGAGGCGGGCGCCCGCCTCCCGGGCGGGAAAATAGTCCCGAATAATCAGTGCGTAACTCGGCACAATGCCACCTTGTGCAAGCCCGAAGAAGGCTGAAACGATATACAGTGACATCAGCCCATCAAAGGGAAGGTAGAACAGTAGCGCTAGAAACTGCAGGGCAGAGCCCAGAATGAGCGTGCCCAATCCGCCGATCCGATCGGCAATAAAGCCCGACGCCAGACGGCTGACAATCCCGAAGCCCAGCATGAGTGACAGCATCTCTGCGCCGCGGGTGATGCCGTAACCCAGATCGCCGCAATAGGCGACGATATGAACTTGGGGCATTGCCATGGCGATGCAGCACGCGAATCCGGCAAGCATTAGTAATATTTGAATTGTTTTAGGTGAAAGGTTTGCTTGCGTCAGGTTGATTTCTGAGCCGGTATGAGTGCCGGCTTTCTCCCTAACAGGACGATCCCGCAGAAACATCGATAGGGGCAGCATGGTGACAACGCAAAACACCCCGATTCCAATGTGTGCGTGCCGCCAACCAATGGTCTCGATCGCGTACTGCAGTATCGGCGGCCAGACCGTACCGGCGACATAGTTGCCGCTGGCGACGATAGCAACGGCTATCCCACGCCGTTTCTCGAACCACAGTGTGACATCGGCAACCAGTGGGCCGAAGGTGGATGAACTGCCCAGCATACCGATCAATACGGCCTGGGCCAGGATGAACTGCCACATGGATGTGGCGCTTGCGGCCGCGATGTAGCCGACACCGAGCATCAATGCGCCCAGTGCGATAGGCACCCTCACACCGAACCGGTCACTCAGTCGGCCCATCAGGACGCCGCCAATGGCGAATCCGATCATGGTTGCGGTGTAAGGCAGCGATGCGCCGCCGCGATCAACACCGAATTCGTTTTCGATAGTAGGCAGGGCAACGACAACCGACCATAAGCCGATGCCCCCGATTGTGCTCAGACCGAGCGCCGCCGCTAGACGCCACCAGGCCTGTCGGCCGTCTGGGATTATTAGTCCGGGTTCTTGCTTGGCAGAATTCATGTGCGGTGGTCTTTTAACTGATGAGGAACGCTTTTTCAATACAATAGAAGCCGATCTTTAGATATAGATAAATTCTTGGGTTGTTCTTTGACCGATTTTAATTCCTGTGCCAACCCGCGATTCAGCGAGGTACAATGATGGTTGACATCGCTGGTGTTCCGTACACCTGAGGTTCGGGAGAAAGACCGTATGCCGAAGTTTCTAAGTGAAGATGCGATAAACGCTTATCGGACGGATGGCTTCTTCAGTCCAGTCAGGGTGCTGTCTGAGCAGAGTGCGCAGCATTGTCGCGGTGAACTGGAAACATTTGAGGCCAAACACGGTCACGTGTTTAGTGAAAACAGAGAAAAAGCGGGCGATTCTCTGGTCGGTTCTTATCGTTTCAAGAGTCATCTTCTCATGAAGTGGCTTTCGGATCTTGTTTTTCACCCTCGTATTCTGGATGCAGCTGAAGACCTGATTGGCCCGGACCTGCTCTGCTGGACAACGCATTGGTTCGTAAAGGAGGCACATTCACCACACTATGTTTCCTGGCATCAGGACAGCAACTATTGGGGTCTTGATACAGATCAACTCGTCAGCGTGTGGTTGGCATTGTCAGTGTCCAGTCCTGCCAGCGGTTGTATTCGAGTGTTACCCGGAAGTCATAAAGAAGCCAGCATGACGCACATGGATACCTACCATGAGCACAATATGCTCACACGAGGGCAGGAGATCAGAGGCATCGATGAAGCGGCTTCCGTGAATCTCGCTGTCAAACCTGGAGAAGTAGCGATTTTCGATTACCGGCTTGCACACGCATCTTATCCAAACAGCAGTGACGACCGTCGCATTGGAGTCGGGATCCGCTACATTCCACCCGAAACTCGTCAGATATTGCGTCCGTGGGATTCGGCGACACTGGTGCGCGGTGAAGATCGATTTGGTCACTTTGAACTCGAGCCCAGACCGCGCTTTGATTTTGACCCTGAGGCCGTCGAAATACACAAGCGTGCTGACGCGGCGCAGCGTGCGGTTTACTATAGCGGCGCCCAGTCCCCTAAACAGCCACAGGCTGGCAGCGAATCTATCTAGGACCCACCGCTGGGCTGCGGTCAGAGTCTTTGTGCATTACCCGTTGCAGGTAAAATCAGGATGTGCTGACCGGAAAACCTGACAATCCCAAAGGAGAGTTGACGCCGCGGGGTCGTCTGTCTGCGTGGATCGAATCACGGCCCGTGCAGGGCCTGATCATTGCCCTTATCGTGGTCAATGCCGCGATTCTTGGCATGGAAACGTCACCGGCATTGATGTCTGTACTGGGGCCGGGGATTATCCTGGCGGACCGGATCATTCTGGGCATCTTTGTGGCGGAGATCGCTTTGAAGCTCATCGCATCCCGGTGGTCTTTTTTTCGGGACCCGTGGAGTGTGTTTGATTTCGTCGTCGTGGCTATTGCCCTGATCCCGTCCAGTGGTCCCCTGGCCGTGCTCCGTGTGCTTCGCGTATTCCGTGTCCTGCGGCTTATTTCAGTTATTCCAAGGCTGCGGTTTGTTGTGGAAGCGTTACTCCGAGCTGTTCCGGGCATCATGTCGATCGCCGCCCTCATGCTGATTCTGTTCTATGTGTTTTCCGTGATGGCTACCGGACTGTATGGGATTCAATTTCCGCAGTGGTTCGGTTCGATCGGCGCCTCGATGTTTACGCTGTTCCAAATCATGACGCTGGAGAGCTGGTCGATGGGTGTCGTGCGGCCCGTAATGGCGGAATATCCTTATGCGTGGGTCTTTTTCGTACCGTTCATTCTGCTGGCAACTTTCACCATGCTAAATCTCTTTATCGGCATCATTGTGGATACGATGCAGATCATGCATGAGAATGAAAGGGCACAGGAGGGCGATCGGGAGGACGGAGAAGAACGCGATCTAGATGCTGTTCATGCGGAGGTCGCCCGGCTACGCAGTGAAATCCACGACCTTCGTTTGGTTATTGAGTCACAACATCGGAACTTACCCTAAACGAAGAACCGATCACCGGCCTGACCCGAAGCCCAGGAAAAGAATATATGTTAAGGGGCGAATGTTTTTGAACTGCGATGGGTAACCAAGGGGTGAAGTCCAATTCTCCACCCAGGGTGATTCACGGCCAGTTGCTGCATTTGGGGTTTCTCACAGTCGCAGGCATTCTGCTGATTCTATATTCAGATCCGGGCCCCGGATTCTGGTCTGGCTTGCCGGTATCTTTCTGGTTCTGGCTTGCCGTCTCTATTCCGGTGATCCACCAGATCTATGTCTGGCTGTGCTGGCGACTTGCGCTTCGACAGCGCTTTACAGATATAGAGTGGAATTCAGGTCGGTGTTTTCGTCTCTACCTGATTGGGTTCTTTGTTCTCTTCATCAGCCGTTTCTTGAGCCTTCTCGTGCTCGCTGTTGCTGATTACCAGAGCCTTGAATTGTCCGTAGACTTCCGCTGGGCCGTCGCGACGCCGCTCATGCTGATCGTCGGTTATGGTTTCTTTTCCATTAAGAAATACTTTGGATTTGAACGGGCGGCGGGCATCGATCATTTCGATCCAGGCTATTCCAGCAAGCCGCTTGTGCGCAAAGGTATCTTTAAATGGAGCCCGAATGCGATGTATCTGTTCGTCCTCCAGGGCACCTGGCTCTTCGGAATCCTCGCTGGATCCGGGTTGGCGATGATCGTAGCCGGATTCCAGTCGATCTACATCTGGGTCCATTATGTCAGCACCGAAAAACCCGACATGAAGCACATCTACGGCTGACACCGGTTCCGCTGCCCAATTTCGGGATTCTCTGGATGAGATGGCCCGATGTATGGGTCAGTGCTGACGGTTGTCGGTTACGCCCGATCAGATTCGAAACGCATTTTATACTTGACAGAAAGACGCAGTCCGAGAATCGGAAGGAACTAATATGCTAGGCGTTGCGTGCTGGGGGATCCAGTAAACGCTACGGGCTGTGTAAAGCGCTACCGCTTTTCGGCTTTGATGGAATAGACCATCGGGATTTTGCTGTCCAGATGTTGTATTTGGTATTTCCTGGGTGCATCACATCTCCTAAAAGGCTTTCTTCGATTGACTGGAGGGAAGAATTGCCCTTCAGGAGGCCCTCCCTATCATAGAACACCGATGCAATATCAATGTCGGTCCTTACACTCCAGGATACCCGGTTGAGTTCCAGATAACGTTCTTTGGCTTTCAGTGCTCCGATTCTGTTTGAAGTGTGGCCTACGCTACATGCGCTGACACCGAATACAGCCAGCCGGGCAATGTCTCGTTCCACATATGTTATGATATAACATCATAGTCGAGTAATTGATCACCAAAAAGGAACCGCTCTCAATGCATTTACAAAAATTTAAAAAACTGTTTTCCGTCCTGGTTCTGGCTGCCATGCTTTGGGGCGGGCCTCTGAAAGCCGAAGTTCCACGGGTCGTCGCCGACATTGCACCGATACATTCTCTGGTTTCCATGGTTATGGACGGGGTTGGCGAGCCGCAGTTGCTGGTTCCTCAGAACGTTTCTCCGCACCACTATTCGATGCGCCCGTCCGAAGCCAAAGCGCTGCAGGAAGCCGACATGGTAGTTTATGTCGGACACGATATGTCCCCCTGGCTGGAGCCGTTGTTTGCGACCCTTGCGGCCTCTGCAGAGATCATGGATCTGTCGAAGGTTGATGACGTTGTCCTGCTTTCCTACCGCGAGGGGCCGATTTTTGATGAACACGAAGACCACGGTCATAAAGAAGAAGGTCACGATCACGGTGAAGAGCATGATGACGAAGCGCATGGCCATAAGGAAGAAGATCATGACCATGACGAAAAAGAGCACGATCACGGCGAAGAGCATGAGGAAAAAGAGGATTCACATGATCATGATGACGAAACGCACGGTCATAAGGACGATGATCATGAAGAAGAAAGCCAAGATGATCACGCGCATCATGACCACGATGGCACCGACCCCCATATGTGGCTTGATCCGCTGAACGCCAAACTTTGGATCGATGCGATCGCATCTGAACTTGGGCACATCGATCCTGAAAATGTCGACCGTTACACTGCAAATGCGAAATCCGCAAAGCAGAAAATCACACACGAAATGCATCACATTGAAGATCATCTTGCGGCGGTTCCGGCCAAGGACTTTCTCGTTTTTCACGATGCCTTTCAGTATTTCGAGAAGCGTTTTGGTTTAGCTGCAGCCGGGTCTATTTCCTTGGGTGATGCCTCGAAGCCCAGTTCCAGGAGACTGCGCGAGTTAAAGCACTTGTTTGAAGAGCAGGAGATAAACTGCGTACTTTCTGAGCCTCAATTTTCATCAAAACTCGTCGACAGCGTTTTTGGCGGCTACAAACCGCATATCGGGGTGGTAGATCCGATTGGAGTAGACCTTAAGCTCGGTCCGGCGCTTTATCCTGAGTTGCTTGAAAATATCGCACTCGGGATTGCACAATGCGTAAATCGCTGACCATACCTGAACTTAAATGAGTTCCAGAAAACCGGAATCAGATTTGCCCGCACAGGCATTTCGCCAGCACGATCACGGTGAGTGCGCGCGCTCGCTGATGGACGCGGCACAGGATCTTTGTGCCGAGCGGGGATTGCGGCTGACGCCTGTACGTGAAAAAGTGCTCGAACTGTTGCTGAAGTCGCATGCGCCGCTGGGTGCCTATGCGATATTGTCAGAACTAGTCGACTCCGGGTTTCGCGCACAGCCACCGGTTGCGTACCGGGCACTGGAATTTTTGGTCGAAAACGGGCTTGCCCACCGTATTGAAAAAATCAATGCTTTTGTGGCCTGTAACCAGCCACGTGACGGACATTCTCCGGTGTTCATGATCTGTAATGACTGCCAACAGGTTGCGGAAACTTCAGCAAAGACCCAGAGCAGCACCCTCGAGCGCACCGCTCGCGCGATCGGGTTTGATATCCAGCACACGGTGGTTGAGGCGCAGGGAGTGTGCGCCCAGTGTCGTGAACGGATGCCGCCATGAGTCTGATCCGAACCCAGGGAGTAGGGGTATGTGTTGGGTCCCGGCGGATTCTGCGTGATGTCGATCTTTCTGTACGAAGGCGTGAGATCGTCACAGTAGTCGGGCCCAACGGCTCCGGCAAAACCACTCTGCTGAAGGTGTTGATCGGCGCGCATGCGCCCTCCGAGGGAGTTGTAGTCCGCGAGGCGGGCTTGAGAATCGGTTATGTGCCACAACGGCTCGCCATCGATCAGGCCATGCCGCTGACCGTGGCTCGGTGGCTCGGCTTATCTGGAACTTCTAACAAAGAAACATACCTGCAGATTGCCGAGCAGGTTGGGATATCAGGCCTGCTGCAGCAGCAGATGGTGTCGCTTTCTGGTGGAGAGTTTCAGCGGGCATTGCTTGCCCAGTCGCTGCTGGTCCGGCCCGACCTGCTTGTGCTCGATGAACCGACTCAGGGCCTAGATCAGCCAGCGGTGGCATCCTTTTATCGTCTTATCGAGGATGTCCGGGAAGATCTGGATTGTGCGGTACTGATGGTCAGCCACGATCTGCACGTCGTTATGCGCTCTTCTGATCACGTGATCTGCCTCAACGGACACGTGTGCTGCCAGGGCACACCGACGCTGGTGTCGGCAGCGCCCGAATATCAGGCCCTCTTCGGATTCGGAACCGAAGGCGCACTGGCGCTATACCGGCATGATCACGATCATCGGCACGACCATTCCGATGATGCCAGCAGTGATGCTGGATGATTTCCTCTGGCGTGCGGCACTGGCAGGCGTTGTGCTTGCTCTGGCCGCCGGTCCGCTCGGTTGTTTTGTGGTCTGGCGCCGAATGGCCTACTTCGGTGATGCAACGGCACATGCCGCGATCCTCGGTGTGGCCCTGTCCCTGGCGTTCTCTATTTCGATCTTCGTCGGGGTGCTTCTCTCAGCACTTGCCATGGCCTTTATGATTCTTTCATTTTCGGGGCGGGTGTTCGCCATCGACACCCTGCTCGGGGTAGCCGCACACGGTGCCCTGGCACTGGGTCTCGTCGCTATTACGTTCATACCAGGTATGCGGGTTGATCTCACGGCCTATCTTTTCGGCGACATCCTGGCGGTGAGTCACACCGACCTTGTGGTCATCTGTCTGGGAGCCGTATTCATTCTGGTGTTGCTGCGGTTGCGGTGGGGACCTCTGCTGCTGCTGACACTGAATACCGATCTGGCCGCGGCCCGGGGAATTGATACTCGCCGCGAGAACCTGATCCTGACCGTGATGCTGGCGATGCTGGTCGCGGTGGCGATCAAGATCGTCGGGGCTCTGCTGATTACTGCCATGCTGATTATTCCGGCCGCAGCCGCCAGACCGATCTCAAGAACCCCTGAATGGATGGCCGGCATCGCCGTTCTCGCGGGCATCACGGCGGTCCTGACCGGATTGATGGGTTCCTATCACTGGGACACCCCCACTGGGCCGACCGTCGTTGTGGCGGCATCGGCTCTCTTCCTATTGACCAGTCTCTTCCGACTTATCAGGTCGAACCGTTCGCACTGACGTCCCCGAGGTTTAGTTACTTACTCAAATAAGGTGCTTCACAGGAAGTAATCAGTCATTTCTGATACGATCGCTTGAGACCACAAGTGAGAGTAGACGTGATGATAAGACTAATCGATTGGGCCAGCAGGGCGGTTACCGGCCTGGCGTTGTGCCTGGTGTTTTTATCGGTCGGGGTGGCCGATGAGACCGGTGCGGCCGGGAGAGTTTGAGCTTCTGGATTGATTTATTCCGAGAGTTTCGAAGGATACCTGTTCTTTAACACCAAAGCGTCTATTCGGA
>CAJXBY010000041.1 GCA_913051905.1 uncultured Gammaproteobacteria bacterium
TCCGGAGACCGGCCTGCAGAGAGCCCTGTAAAACTGCGTGGGGCAGTAGCGGGCCATTTTCTGTTTAAGCCGGCTCATGACGTCCCACCCCAACTGCACACGGGTGGTGTGCCGGAGTCAGACAGTGAAAAGACAAAATCTCCTCGCCTTTGTGGCATTGTGTGCGTTCATAATTCCCCTCGATCCCGCTTGGTCTGCGGATACGGTTGTGGTGACGGCAACCCGTACTGCCCACACTGCTGATGAGGTCCTCGCGCCCGTCAGCGTCATCACCCGCGAGGATATCGAACGCAGTGAGGCCAGGGACCTAGGGGAGTTGCTGGCAAGCCAACCGGGCCTGCAGGTGATCCGCAATGGCGGTTACGGCAAGAACACCAGTGTGTTTATGCGTGGTACAAATTTCGGCCATGTGCTGACCCTGGTTGACGGGATCAAGCTCTATTCGGCAACGCTTGGTGCGACGGCGTTTCAGTTTCTGCCCCTGGGTCAGATCGAACGGATAGAAATTGTTCGTGGCCCGCGTTCCAGTCTTTACGGGTCCGAAGCGGTCGGAGGTGTAATACAGATTTTTACCCGCCGTGGGGATAGGACGTCCCGGCATTATGCGAACGCCGGTTACGGCACCTACAACACCCTAGAGGCTGGCGCAGGGGTGTCTGGTCCATCAGGGGGCTCAAGTTTCAGCCTTGATGTGAGCCTGTTGGATACCGACGGAATCGATAGCACATCCGGAGCACAGTCTGATAAAGATGGTTATGACAACCGCGCCGTTTCAGCGAGCTGGCGAAACAGTGATGATGATACCGGCGAGCTCGATTTCTCACTGATGCATGCCACTGGCAACACCGCGTTTGATAACCCCTATTCTGGTCCAGACGTGATTCATGACTCCGATTATCTTCAGCAGATCCTCAACCTGCGCTGGCTTTACAGTGGAGAACAGGGCTGGAGCAGTACGCTCCAGTTCGGCCAGAGCAGGGATGATTCGGACACCTTTTCAGACGGTGTACTGGATGGCAAGTTCGATACAACCCGCGATCAAGTCAGCTGGCAACTCGATTGGCCGATGGGCAATATCCATCTACTGACGGTGGGAGCGGATTACGCCGACGATGCCATCGACACGCTGGTTGCCTATGATCTGAACAGCCGGTCTAATCTGGGGGTTTTCTCCCAGTGGCAGGGTGCTTACGGTCGCCAGAACGTGGTGGTTGGCTTGCGTTATGACGACAATGAGCAGTTTGACTCTCACGCCACAGGCAGTATCGACTACGCGTTTGATCTTGCCGGTGGCCTGCGTTTAAACGCCGGTTACGGCACTGCATTTAAAGCCCCGAGTTTCAACGATCTGTATTATCCCGGCTTCGGAAATCCGGCGTTGAAAGTAGAATCGTCGAGTTCTGCGGAACTGGGTCTGACCGGCGAAGTCGATGAGGGGCGCTGGGCACTGCGGTTATTTCGCACTTCAATTGATGACCTGATTGGTTTTGATCCGTTGACTTATGCGCCGGTCAATGTCGATGAAGCCGAAATTAACGGTCTGGAAACGGAATGGGCGGGACGCTGGAGCGACTGGAATTTAAGTGCGAGCCTGTCACTGACCGACCCACAGGATAAAAAGACAGGCAACCAGTTGCCGCGTCGGGCCAAGGAGACCGGTCAGGTTACTGCAAACCGGCAAATAGGATCATGGGGGTTTGCAGCGAG
Source organism: uncultured Gammaproteobacteria bacterium (assembly GCA_913051905.1). The sequence goes on from CAJXBY010000041.1 coordinate 1,708, forward strand.
CGGTCAGTATCAGGGAGATCGCTATGACGATAAGGCCAATTCTGTCCTGCTCGACAGCTATTCTCTTTTGAATACTCACCTGTCATACGAGCTGACCGCGGACTGGACTGTAAAGGGAGAGATCAACAATCTTCTGGACGAGTCATACACCACTGCCAGCGGCTATCACGAACCCGGTCGGGTACTGTTCATACGTTTGCTCTATCGCTGAAACCGTGATTCGAGGTTCTCGTTATATGTTCTGTCGGGCCCGCTCAATCACGTCACACAGTTCGCGCATGCCGTCCAGAACTCTGGGTGAATTCCGGTGCAGCAGGTCGGCATTGACGGTATAGAGACGATGGTGCCGCACGGCATCAATATCGCGCCATCGCTGCCAGTCGCTGAGCCACGCCGGAGCTCCTGTGGCTGTCCCTCCGACAATGATCACCTGGGGATTGCGTGACAGGACCGACTCTAGGGTAACAACAGGGGCAATGTCAGGCAGGTCAGCGAACACGTTACTTGCGCCGCAGCCTACGAGCATTTTGCTGACAAGGTGCTGGCCGTTCAGTGTGATCAAGGGGTCGTGCCAGACCTGATAAAAAACCCGGAGCCGGCTGCGCCCTTTGTGTCGTTCCTGAATAGCCTCTGCTTCTTGATGGAATCGGTGAGCCAGTCGTGTTCCGGTATCCGGTCGACCAATCAGGGTGGCGATATTAAGGATCGTAGCGGCAAGACTGTCGAGCGTGTCCGGTTCGGAGCGGTACACAGTCAGGCCCAGTTGTTCCAACCGTCTGACCTGGCTGCCGGGATTACCGCTTTCCCATGCAAGGACCAGATCCGGTTCCAGTTGCAGTATGGACTCGAAGTCAAACCGGTCATGTGAGCCGATGCGTTGGACCTGTTGGGCAGCTTCAGGATAATCACTGTGGTCCACGGTGCCGACCAGATACTGACCTCCACCCACGTGGAAGAGGATCTCAGCCAATGCCGGTGCCAGGGTGACGATGCGGCGGGCAGGTCCCGAAAGCATGATTCGTTCCCCGGCATCGTCCGTGACGGAAACCGAAACCCCGGCGGCGTCGGCCGCATTGATTGGGGATAACACCAAGGCCAGCACTGCCGACAGGGCACAGCGGATGACAGTCCATCTGAATCCCGACGGAGAAGAATGGAGAATCAGATCCAGTGCGCCGTACCTGTCATGATGCGGCTTGTGGCCCGCATCAGGCCTTTTACAGCACTCGGCAATTCGGTCGAGCCGGCACTTCGGGCCTTCTGGGCGTGACCCGTCTCATCGATTTTCATCTGGTCGACAACGGCCCGGCTCGCGTGATCGTTTTCGGGTAGCCTGTCTAGGTGACTGTTCAGGTGGCCCTCAACCTGTATTTCCGTTTCCTCCAGAAAACCGAGGTTCCATCGGTCGCCAGCCAGACCCGCAAGAGTGCCGATTGCGAATGAGCCCGCGTACCAGAGGGGGTTCAGCAGGCTCTTGCGGCCACCCAGTTTATCGATCCGCTCTTCACACCAGCGAAGGTGATCGGCTTCTTCTTTCGCCGCCTGGGTCATCGTCTGCCGAAGGTGTTCGGAGCGCGCCGTAATGGCTTGGCTCTGATAGAGCGCCTGGGCGCAGATCTCGCCCACATGGTTGACTCGCATCAGTCGGGCCGCAATCCGGCGTTCCGCCGGCGTCATCTTGCCCTCTTCGACGCCTGTGGCGGGGTTAGGTCGCCCGGTTCCATCTGGTGAGGCGAATAGGGTTGTCAAAGCCTCGTCGGCAGCACTGATTAGACGGTCGATAGGGGTATAAGTACGCTCTGTCATTCTGCAGATCGGTGGTTCGTTCTGTGCTGATTGTAGCCTTGCCCGTTCCCAAACACCTCGGGCCGTCAGATAACCAGGCGCCGCCGGACAAGCGCGATTGCGATCCACATGCCGATCAGCCCGAACATTGCAAGGACACTGACGTGCAACCAGAGATCGCCGATGGGTTGGCCGACCACCACGGGCCGAATAAGTGCCACGGCATGCGTGAGCGGCAGAAACTGTACCACGACCTGCATTGGCTCTGGGAGTGTGGCCGTGGGATAGAAGACACCGCAAAGGATGAACATGGGCGTCATTACCAGCGTAAGGTAAAACGTAAAAAATTCATAGCCTTTTGACAATGCGGTCATGATCAGAGCGGGTGCAGCAAAACAGAAACCTGTCAGAAAAATCAGCGGCAGTGCAAAGATGGCAGTCCAGTCCCCGACTGCCCCAAGTACGGCTGCCACGCCGAGTATGGCGGTACCACTAACGAGGCTCTTTGTGGCACACCACAGCAGTTCTCCAATCACGATGTCGTCGACCTGGACAGGTGTCGAAAGAATTGCTTCGTAGGTCTGCTGAGGCACCATTCGCGTATATACCGACCACATCGCCTCCATGCTTGCGACATTCATGGCCGACCAGGCGATGAACCCCGAAGCCAGAAACGTAAAGTAAGGAATCCCGGCCATCTCTCCAATAAAGCGCCCCAGACCGTATCCCAGGCCGACCAAGTAGAGAAAGGGCTCGCCGAAGTGCATCAGGACACTGGCGCCCATCATCCGTCGCCAGACCAGAGCATTGCGGCGCCAGACAGCCAGAGCTTCAAGCCTGAACGTGGGCGGTCTGAAATCGATCATTGTCGAAGTTCCCGGCCCGTTAGTCTGAGGAACACGTCCTCCAGTCCGGTGCGGCGATGTAGGCATGACGATTCAGGCAGGGCCGCAGCCACGGCCAGCAAGCTGTCCGCCTGGTCACCATAGACATAATAGCTCTCTCCCGTCTGTTCTATTCGCAGTCCATCGGCGGGCAGATTTTCCAGAAAACCGCCCGGCAGGCTGCCTTGGATTTCAAGTACCTCTTTCTCGCAATGCGCTTGAATAAGGTCGGCGGGCCTACCCTGTGCGAGCAATTTGCCATGGTCGATGATGACTAATCGATCGCACAGTCTTTCGGCCTCTTCCATGTAATGGGTCGTCAACAGAATCGTTTTGCCGCTGCGTTTCATTCGGTGAACGAGCGACCAGATCATATGACGTGCCTGGGGATCCAGTCCGGTCGTCGGTTCATCGAATACCAGCAGGTCAGGATCATTGATCAATGCCCGGGCGAGGATCAGACGGCGTTTCATCCCACCGGAGAGCGTCGAAATCTTGTCATTGGAACGATGAGCCAGTTCGACAATCTTGAGGAGTTCCGGAATGCGTTCTTCAAGAAGGTTGGAGGAAATCCTGAAATACATACCGTAAATTCGTAGGTTTTCGGCGACCGTAAAGTCTGGATCAAGATTGTCCGCCTGTGGAACGATTCCCGTGCGGTGGCGGATCTCACGCCGGTAGTCGTCGACGTCTTTGCCAAACAACTGTAGCTGCCCATCGGTGCGCGGCGACTGGCCAAGCAGCATTCTGAGAGTCGTTGTTTTGCCGGCCCCGTTGGGTCCAAGAAGTCCGAAGCATGCACCAGAGGGAACATCAAGATCGAGCCCCGCTACGGCTTCGATATCCCCGAAGACTTTGCGCAGCCCGCGGCAGCGGATCACGGTGCCGACTGGTGGCGGCATGGCTAGATCGATGCCCAAAATGTTCTTTTAGGACAGGAAAGTATTCTGGTACCACAGCGGCAAATCAGCGATCGATGCCAATTCCCAGTCACAGCCATCAGGTAGCAGGTGACCAGCGCCGTTGCCGGTACGAACCAGCAAGGCCCCGAGCCCGGAAGCAACGGCACCTTCGATGTCACTGGACGGACTGTCTCCGATCATGATCGTTGAGTCCCTGGAGTACCCGGTACGGGCGAGCGCAGCATCAAAAAAGTTCGCTTCGGGTTTGCCTATAAGCGTCACCGGCCGGGTGATGGCAGACTGCAGGGCTGCGACGATGGGGCCTAGTCCGATACGAATAACGCCTCCGTCCGGCCAGGTCGGATCCTTGTGCATGGCAATGGGTTCTGCGCCGTCTTCAACCAGCCGGCGGGCAATATCAATCTCCCCAAAATGGGCCCACTTGGTCTGACCGATGACTACAGCATCCACAGGTGTTTCCTCGCGGGTGACGGTGTGCCCGTGATCAGCAAACAGACGGTCCAGGTTCGTATCACCAATCACAAAACAGTGTGCACGGCCATAGTGAGCAGAAACGTACTCAACGGCGGCCTGGGATACAGCCAGAATCTCGCTGGTCGATACCTGGTATCCCATACTTTTCAGCCTATGCCCAATTTCCGTGGATGACATTCGCGTGGTGTTGGTGACCAACAGGAATCCGCTGCCTTTTGTACGCAAATAGGACAGTGCTTCCGGACCCCCGTTGATCAGGTCGGGTCCGTCATAGAGTACGCCGTCGATGTCGATGAAAAACGTGGGCTGAGACACAATCGCGGTGGTAGCATGTTGCCGGCGCGATAGTGTAACCGCCCGGGAGATTGGCGTTAACTGTCTGTGTCTGGGTGATGGAGGCTACGGGTGTTCAATCCAGTCTCGACGTCGTTGATCTTGACTGCAATCAAAGAGGGTCGTGCGGAGAACCTGAATGGATATTCAGACTGAAACAATGAAGCGGGCATTTCTGGGTTGGCAATGCCGTTTGCGGCAGATCGCTGTGCGGGAGGAAGACGGCCGACCAACGCCGGGGATGAGACCGCAGTTTGATTTTTCCGAAGACGGGCAGTTTGCCAACGCGATCACGGTCCTGATCGTGCGAGTCGATGCCTTTGCGGATGCCAGCCAGTTCCGGCACCTTGTGCTGAGGAGTCAGGATCCTGCAGAGCGTCTGGCCAGTGGTCTGCGATTTCTGTCTGCGACGCACTATCACCACCCTCAGGAGTTCTCCGATGAGATGACAGCGTTATTCGAAATGCGGGGGCTGCGTCCCCGGGCACTGCTGGCTCGAGGTGCCTGTGTGCTGAGATTTGAGGAATTCAGTACCTCTTACACTTTGCCTTGCAGGATAAGACAGGTATCCGAAGATGAGTCTGCATTCCAAGCAACCTACTGGCACAACCGTCTTTTTAACCCCGGGATGCCGGGCGATATTCTAATACTGGGTTTTCTCCCGGACTGGAGCCGGGCCAGGGCCTCAGGTATTTGAACAGCTCGAACGGCGCGGAAGGTCAACGTCAAATGTTGCCGGCACCCATCAGGTCGATTTTCGCCTGTTCAAGGTGCTTGTGGATCGTGCTGACCGCGACGTCAAGGTTTCTGCTGGCGATGGCGTTGTAAAGCTGCCGATGATGCGCATTGTACTTTGCGATTCGCTCTGGGGTCAGAATGGTGTCTTTCATAGTCGCCCACTGTGCGTGGGTACGGGTCTCATTAATCAGCTGATACAGCCAGACCATTAAACGATTTCGGGTGCACTCGGCGAGAGACAGGTGGAACTCGCTGTCAGCGAGAGTGAACTTTTCGGGGTCGTTGGGTGTTGATTCAACGCGGATCAAGGCCGTATGAAACCGTTCCAGATCGATTGCGGTGGCATTTGCAATCGCGAGCCGGACCATTTGGGGTTCGATACCGAACCGGACGTCGATCAGTTCGAGCGGACTGGTGACATCGGCGATGGCGGTCTGCTCAGCGAATTCCCGGTAGGTGACAAAGGTGCCACTGCCGATATGCCGGCTCACCATGCTGAGTTCTTCTAGCCGGCGCAGGGCTTCTCGTATGGTGCCCCGCGAGACGCCAAAGCTGTCGGCGAGGTGGCGTTCTGCAGGCAGTCTTTCGCTGAAGCCGTAGACTCCATCCAGAATAGACCGGCGTAGACGCGCCGCAATTCCAGCTGACCCACCGACACTGTCGGCTTGCGGGAGGATCTCGGACGTCGCGCTCCGCGCGGACCCGGCCGATTGGCGTGCTGTGGACATGATAACGCTATTAAAGGTCTATTATTGGTCTCAACTGGCCTAATACTAGCTTAGTATGGTTTCAACCGACAAGCATCAGATCCACAGTCTTGTTTGACACTACTAAACCTTGACGCTAATGTGCGCGATGGGATTAATGCAAGAAATAAAGGCCTATTATTGGTATATCCATCCGGAGATTACCACTTGAGTTACCCGAATTAGTAGGACTGGTCCTTGCCAGATTTTCTGGACCCGAAAACAGGCGTGATCCCGAGCACCAGCACTGGAAACCAAAGGAGAGAAAGATGACCGACCTGGAAGCCTATGTCTCACAACCGGGCCGCGAAGACCTTGTTAAACAGGTTCGCGAGAAAATCAACGAGCTGAACGTAACCTATATCTACTACCAGTTCATTTCCGTAACGGGACGGATCGTCGGTAAAGGAATACCGGCCGACCACTGGGAACGGACTGCAGAACGTGGTTTTCAGTTGGTTTACGGTTCTACTGCAAACCTGTTCGTTGATCGCCATGGCGATTACATCGGTTATGGCCCGGAAGCGATGGAACTGGTTGGTATTCCGGATCCAGAGACTTTCTGTCAGTTACCCTGGGATAAGCGGGTCGCCCGTGTGTTCTGCGTCTGTTTTCGCAACCGGGAGGAGAGGGAAAATCCGGGTATGGCATTGACAGCCGACTGTCGCGGAAATCTCAAGCGCTTTCATCAGGAATTCCAGGATAAATACGACATGGACCTCCGGGTCGGAACAGAGCCAGAGATGATGTGGCTTAAACGCGGACCCGATGGAAAGCCGGACGGTGGTTTCTCGAATCCGTACTGCTATCACATCGACCAGTTCGAATCCCTGCGGCCGGTTTTTATGCGGGTAATCGAGTACTGCCATGCGATGGGCCTGGATATGATCCAGGGCGATCATGAGGATGCACCCGGACAACTCGAGTTGAACTGGACGTTTGACGATGTCACCCGAAATGCGGACCGGCTTGCCACCTACCGCCAGATCTGTGCTCAGGTCGCACGGGAGAATAACCTGATCGCCTGCTTTATGACCAAGCCGTTTATGGGGGTTTCGGCCTCCGGCTGCCATACGAACATCTCCCTGTGGAAAGGTGGAGGGGAGAATATCAATCGCCTGCACAACGATGTGCTTCCGGGAATGGATGGCGTGTTCACCTATCGAAGCGGCGGAGAAAACACCTTTATGCCGGATACCGACGATCCCCAGTTGCCGGGTAAAATCGGCCTACAGTGTGTCGGCGGCATAGTCAGTCACCTGGGTGCATTGACAGCCATCGGGTGTTCAACCGTCAACTCGTACAGACGCCTGTGGGATACCGGGTTCTGGGCACCGGTGTTTGCCGACTGGGGCTACCAGAACCGTACGACAGGACTGAGAGTCTCTGCGCCCGGTCGATTTGAATATCGGGCGGTAGATTCGATGGTCAATCCTTACTTGATGGGTGCCGCACTGCTCAAGACTTTTGAGGACGGTATCGATAATGACATCGACCCGGGTGTACCCGAAAACCGCAATATCTACCAGGCAATGGAAGAGGGTAAGCAGGTGAAGAGGCTTCCGATGTCGCTTGGTGAAGCTCTTGACCGTCTGGCAAATGACGAAGTCATCAAGTCGGCGATGCCTGATGAGATGTACAAGGTGTTTCACTGGTACAAGAACGACGAGTGGGAACGGTTTATGCACACGACGACCGAATGGGACATGGAGACCTATCTGGACTGTCTGCCCTGACGGGAGCCTGCGGTCAGTGGGCCAGCGTAAACGGTCTTTGACCAACGGCTCGTCGTGAGATTTTTCTAATCAATGGAGGACTTTGACCTATGTGCGGTGTAGCAGGATTGATTCACAGAGGTAAAAGCTCGGATATCGGTGCGGAGTTAACATCGATGTTGCAGTCTTTAAAACACCGGGGGCCTGATTCGACGGGCTTTGCGCTGTATGGCAACCCTTCGGAGGACGAGCACGTAATCCGGTTCAAACTGGCCGAACAGGAAGACCTGCGATCGGGATTTCGTATTCACGAGCAGGTCAAGGAGCGGCAGGCTGAAGTCGACCGCCGCCTGGAAGAGTTCGGGGCCAATGTGACCCAGAAGGATGTGGCAACGGAATATGCGCGCTGTTACCGCTTCACCTTTGATGGGGACATGAAACGGTTGGCGGATTATGTTGAGGACGTCGAGGATGTCGAGATTCTTTCAATCGGTCATGGTCTGGAGTTGATTAAGGATCTTGGCGATGCCAACACAGTTTCCGGACAGTACAGTCTGGGCGGGTTCGAGGGCACTCACGCCATCGGACATACCAGGATGGCCACTGAATCCGATGTCGATATCCGATCGGCGCATCCGTACTGGGCCTACCCGTTTAATGACATTTCGGTCGTCCATAACGGGCAGTTGACCAACTACTGGGGGTTCCGCAGGGAAATGGAGCGGCGCGGACACCGGTTCATGTCGAATTGTGATTCCGAACTGATTGCTGTCTATATCGCGGATCGTATGAATCAGGGCGACGACCTCGAGTCAGCGATGGAACGATCAATTGACGAACTTGATGGTGTGTTCACATACGTTGTCGCCACCTCAGACCAGTTGGGGATGGCCAAAGATGTGATGGCGGCGAAGCCGATGGTGCTGTACGAGAGTGAAGAATTTGTTGCGCTTGCCTCTGAAGAAGTCGCGATTCGAAGTGTCTTCCCGCATGAAATTGATACGTACGATCCCTATGAGGGGGAGGTAAAAGTATGGCAGAGCTAGATACCCGTCAGTCCAGTGCGATGGGTATGCGCACCGAACAGTTGACGGGACGTACCCAGGAGGTGTTCTTTTCAGCTGAAGAATCCGGCAACCTCACCTATCCCTGGGCTCCTGAGGTGGACTTCGAAAAGCGTACAGAGATCGATGCTGAGAATTTGACAGCAAGAGAAGTCAACAGCCGTATCAGAAACCTGATGGAGGAAGGCTACGGCAGTATCACCGTATTGAATCCAGGGGCCAAGCATTCGCTGGGCGTCGGAGTCCTGAGTCGGCTCAATCTGAAGTTCGAGGGGAGTTTGGGTTATTTTGGTTGCGGGCTGTTGGATGGCCCAAACGTTGTCGTCACCGGCCGGGTCGGTTGGTCCTGCGCTGAGAACATGATGGCCGGAACCTTGGTGATCGAGAAGAATGCGGGTTCGACTTTTGGTGCCGCTATTCGTGGCGGTGATCTGGTCTGCAAAGGCGATGTTGGCAGTAGAACCGGAATCGACCAGAAGGGTGGCACGATAATCATCGGGGGCCGCACCGGCGCTTTTTCGGGTTTCATGATGCAGCGGGGCAGGATGGTGGTGTTGGGAGATGCCGGCAAGAACCTGGGCGATTCCATGTACGACGGCACGATCTATGTCGGTGGCAAGATTGCTGATCTGGGGGTCGATGCTGTGGAGGGTGAAATGACCGATCTGGACGACCAGTGGCTTAAAGCCAAACTCGCCCTGTATGGCATGGAAGCGCCCAACGGTGTAGAGAACATGACCAAAATCGTATCCGGCAAGCAGCTCTGGAACTACGATAATCTTGAACCATCTGAGAAGAAACTCGTTCTGTAGAAGGGAGGAACTGAATATGACAACAGAAAGAAACAAGGATCTTCTCGGCAAGAGCTTCATCTTTCCGCCGGAGGTCATGGATGACATCCACATCAAGTCGGAGTTGGGCCGTTACCGAATGCGAGGGTTTTCACTGTTCAAGAAGATCCCAACTTGGGACGATCTGACGTTTCTGCCGGGTACTCTGACCCGCTTCGTGATCGAGGGTTACCGGGAAAAATGCCTGACACGCACGGTGATCGGGCCCAAAGCAAAGCGGCCGCTGGAGCTTGATATTCCGATTTATATCACCGGAATGAGTTTCGGGGCATTGTCTTACGAAGCAAAAACCGCCCTGGCACGTGGGGCGACCATGGCTGGGACAGCGACCTGTTCCGGAGAGGGAGGCATGATACCGGACGAACGACGTTACTCGTCCAAGTGGCTGTATCAGAACATTCAGTCGCGTTACGGCTTTAATCCGAACCATCTGCGGCTGGCAGATGCCTGTGAGTTTTTTATTGGTCAAGGCTGCAAGGTCGGGTTAGGTGGGCACCTGATGGGTCAGAAAGTTACCGACCAGGTCGCGGAGATGAGATCGTTACCTGCGGGAATCGACCAGCGGTCGCCAGCTCGGCATCCGGACTGGCTGGGGCCGGATGATCTTGCACTCAAGATCGAAGAGATCCGGGAGGCGACCAACTGGGAGATTCCGATTCAGCTCAAACTCGGCGCAGCACGGGTCTACGATGACGTTCGAATGGCGGCCAAAACCGGTCCGGATTCGATCTACATGGATGGTATGGAAGGTTCTACCGGTGCGGGACCCCACCTCGCCACTGAAGAAACTGGTGTTCCCGGCATCGCTGCTATTCGCCAGGCCAGACGAGCCTTGGATGATGTCGGCAAGACTGGTGAGATCTCCCTGGTTTATGCCGGCGGGATCAGAAACGGTGGAGATGTTGCAAAAGCCCTCGCGCTGGGAGCGGATGCGGTCGCAATCGGTCACTCAGCCATGATGGCACTCAACTGCAACAAGGACATTCCCGAGGCAGATTTTGAAAAGGAGATGGGCGTTCCGGCAGGTTACTGCTACCACTGCCACACGGGACGTTGTCCCGTCGGTGTCGCAACACAGGATCCAGAGCTTCGCAAACGCCTCAATCCGGACGACGCCGCAGAAAGGGTTTATAACTTTCTACACACGCTGACTATCGAGTGCCAAATGATGGCACGGGCCTGCGGCAAGACCAATATCCACTCGCTGGAGCCAGAGGACCTGGCTGCATTGACGATGGAGGCATCTGCGATGGCACAGGTCCCGCTGGCGGGAACTCAGCACACCGTAGGGCGTCCGGACATGACCCGATTCTGAGGATAAAAACATGGGATATGAAAAGGATATTGACCATTTTGTAAAAGGAGACGGACTGGACTCAGAAAGGGAACAGTCCATCGGGCAGCACATCGGTTACCGGTATGATGTCAACCTGGTACCCGACTACGAACGCATTACACCGTTTCTGAAGTCCTACATTGAAGGGATGGGTTGGAAGGACCTCAACTGGCTCGAAGACGTTCATATGGGATATGAAGAGAACCGGCCGGCGGTGTTCGACCGCAACATCAATGGCTGGGTGACGGTGCCCGAAGACATCGATCTGCCCGACAACCAACAGGACCGGGACATGATCGCTCGCGAGCTTCTGATCAAGTTTCAAATGTCACCCAGGCATCCTTTGGTGGACCTGCGAAACGCCTACGCCAAGTTCTAGATCTAATAGTCATAGGGCAGCATCCGGTGATTCGGGGCCGATGTTGCCCAGCCCTGGTGCGTGAGACCCGGAACCCTTGGCCGGGTGTTATGAATGGGTGGCTTTGGGGCCAACACCTGCCAGCATCGCAGCCGCAGACTGGTCAACGGTCACCCTTGTGCTACCGGTCGCTGTAAACTCTCCCACTCAGCTGTGGGGCGCACTCCCACGCAGAAATTGATTAGTGACCTTTCCCAAAGGAGAAATGAATGCCAGATCCGCTCAGTGATATTGAGATTGCCAGGGCTGCCAACGTACAGCCGATACAGGAAATTGGCCAAAAGCTCGGTATACCCACCAATGCGCTGGTCCCCTTTGGGCACACCAAAGCCAAATTGGGGTCTGAGTATCTCAAGTCACTACGGCCAGGCAGCAATGGCAAACTGATTCTCGTTACGGCGATTTCGCCGACACCAGCCGGAGAAGGCAAGACGACGACAAGTGTCGGTCTGGGCGACGGACTGAACCGCATCGGGAAGAAAGCAGCGATCTGTTTACGAGAGCCCAGTCTGGGCCCTTGTTTTGGCATGAAGGGTGGGGCCGCTGGGGGTGGTTATGCGCAGGTAGTGCCGATGGAAGACATTAATCTGCATTTCACCGGCGATTTTCATGCTATTGGTGCTGCCCACAACCTGTTGGCGGCCCTGGTGGATAACCATATTTACTGGAGCAACGAGCTCAAGCTGGATTCCCGGCGGGTGTCCTGGCGACGCGTGGTAGATATGAACGACCGGGCGTTGCGCGAGATCACGGTTTCGCTGGGCGGTGTCGCCAATGGATTCCCTCGGGAGGGTGGTTTCGACATCACGGTTGCCTCTGAGATCATGGCGATTTTCTGTCTGGCTGAAGACCTCGATGACCTTCAGCGCCGACTGGGTAATATCATCGTCGGCTACACCCGAGAAAGAAAACCTGTACATGCCCGCGATGTTAACGCTCCGGGTTCGATGACGGCTTTGTTGAAAGACGCTTTTATGCCGAATTTGGTGCAGACCCTGGAAAACAACCCAGCGCTAATTCACGGTGGTCCATTTGCAAACATCGCGCATGGCTGCAACTCTGTGGTCGCAACCAAGACGGCTTTGAAGCTGGCGGATTATGTCGTTACTGAAGCCGGATTCGGCGCTGATCTTGGTGCTGAGAAGTTTTTTGATATCAAGTGCCGCAAGGCAGGTCTGGCACCAGATGCGGTCGTGCTGGTGGCGACTGCACGGGCGCTGAAGATGCATGGCGGCGTGGCCAAGAGTGACCTTAATTCGGAGAATGTAGCTGCGGTGAAAGGGGGTCTAGAGAATCTGGGGCGTCATCTGCGCAATATCGCCCAGTATGGTGTCCCGGTTGCTGTTGCCATCAACCGATTTACAGCCGACACGGATGCAGAGTTGGCTGCCATCGAGAAGTTTTGTTCCGATTTTGGCGTTAAAGTTTTCGGCTGTACTCATTGGTCAGATGGAGGTGCCGGAACTGAGGCACTGGCAGCTCATGTGGCGGATCTTGCTGACAGTGGGCGATCGCAGTTTCGTACTTTGTACGACGACAATATGTCCTTGTGGGAGAAGACCCGATGCGTTGCGAGAACTTTGTACGGAGCGGATGACATCATTGCGGATAAGAAAGTGCGCGCCCAGTTTGACGAATACAACAAGGACTATGGCCACTTTCCGGTTTGTATGGCCAAAACGCAGTACAGTTTTTCGACAGATCCAACTCTTCTGGGCGCACCTACGGGCCACATGGTACCCGTTCGAGAGGTCCGCTTGTCAGCTGGTGCGGAGTTCCTCGTGGTGATTTGCGGTGAGATTATGACGATGCCGGGTCTGCCCCGGGTACCCGCAGCAAACAGCATTTCGGTTAACCTCCAAGGCGAGATAGAAGGGTTGTTTTAACCTGTAGCCAGTGCAGGGTGGGTTGCCGATGGCTGTACTCGTACCGGGAGTGAAAAAAACTCCAGGGTAGGATGTCGTTTTAGTCCAGTCCCAATACCTTCTTTCTGGCCTCGGCCCAGGTTCGAATCACTTGATCAGCAGCCAGACCAATGAAAGCCACACACAGGCCCAGTGTTAATCCATTGCCTGTACCATTTTTATCGGACAAAGCTTTCAAAATAAATTGTCCCAGATCATCTGTACCAATCATCGCGCCAATGATGACCATGGATAACGCAAACACGACGGTTTGATTAACGCCCAACGCCATGTGTGGAAAAGACATGGGCAATTCAATTTTGATCCATCTTTGTAGTCGATTGACACCTGACATAGAGCCAGCATCATGTAAATCTGGCGATACACTCCGCAGTCCTTCCACGGTATAACGGGTGGCAGGAACCGTGGCATAGACAATAACTGCGATGCATACGGAGGTGTCGGTTACGCCAAAAAGCATAATTACGGGAATCAAATATATAAATGATGGAAAAGTTTGGAACGTATCACAAACCAATAAAATGAATTTTGCGGTATACGAATTTTGCGCACATAAAGTTCCCACGGTAACGCCAATAATGGATGCCACGATAACTGCAAAGCTCATTAAGTACATCGTAATAAGGGCTCTGTCCCACCATTCTGTCAAAGCGATAAATAAAATAAATCCGCCAACAATTGCTGCTGATCGTATCCCGCCGATGATGTAACCAACGCCCATGGTTAAAGTAAGCGTTGCAACAACCGGCATACTGAGATACGCGGCTTTCATCGGCATCAGGACCTGCTGAATCAAAAATACATTAAATCCTTTTAATGTGAAGAAGAAGGTGTCCCATATCCAATCAACACCGTTTTGCAAAGTATCCTTAATCGTGATCCCTTTGTTGTGCGGCACAATATAAAAATAGTTAAAACCTTCTCGAAAAAAGAACGTGCCAACATATGCCAATACACTGCCTGCTACAAGAATCACGAGGAACAGCAATGAATATTTATGGCGCTTAAAAAAAGTAAGATCAGCAAAATAATCCGTCTTTTTGTTTGCCCAGGCGAGAGACAATCGATCTAAAACTACCGCGATCAGCACAATACAAATACCTTGTTCTATTGCCTCCCCAATTCTGAGTCCATTCAGTGAGAGTAGTAAATTAAAACCCAAACCCTTAGCGCCAATAAAAGAGGCAATCACCGCCATAGCCAAGCACTGCATGATGACCTGATTGACGCCAATCAGAATATCGCGCCTCGCTGTTGGAATTAATACTTTATACAGGAGTTGAAAATTACTGCAGCCGCTCATCATGCCCGCTTCCAAAACTTCAGGCGACACCCTTTTCAGCCCCAACACCGTCAGCCGCACCATCGGGGGTGTGGCAAAAATAATAGTCGCAATGGCACCCGCATGATCGCCAATTCCAAAAAACACCATCACCGGCACCAAATAGGAAAAATGCGGCATGATCTGCATCACGTTAAGAAACGGATTCAGTGTGAGTTCGACTTTCCGATTTTTGTACGCCCAGATGCCGAGAGCTAAGCCCAAAATAAAAGAAACGGGCGCTGCGAACAGCACGAATGAGAGTGTTTGCATGGACGGCTCCCATTGACCAAACACGGCAAGGTATATGGTCGAAAAGCCTGCCAGAATCGCAAGACCTTTGCCCTGGAGCTTATAGCCTAAAAGAATTGCGCCGCCGGCAACGACCGTCCAGGGCAATGCGGGCCACCGGGCCCACTTGTTTTCACTCACAAAATCCCAGCTCGTAAAAGTAACGATGGTCTTAAATCCGCCCAAAATAATTTCGCGAATTAACCCAATTAAAAAAAGGATGCTCGCCGAGATAGCTCTCGTTACTTGTAGTACTAACGGTTTTTCCTCAAATTCTTCAATCTCGGGGTCATAGACCTGAATCGGCCACCAATCGAACATCAAGTATTCGACCGAGTCATTAATCAGGTATGGCAGACCTGCAAACAGTGAAGGAAAACGCCAAAGAACATTGCCGTCTGTTGGGGTAATAAATAAGCACAGCAAGAAAAATACAACCAACAAACCAAAAAATTGAACTAATTTAGGATGGTTTGTTAACTGATGCATAACCCTGGAATCAATCTCTAGTTTTCGTTTCAGCCCTGCTGCCAAACAACACATGAATC
>CAJXBY010000042.1 GCA_913051905.1 uncultured Gammaproteobacteria bacterium
CTAATGGCAACCGACAAGTCAGTGCTGAAATACGTTGAATTGTCAGAGCTCAAATTACACGCGCTAGATCTTTCCTGATTCTACACTCAAGTCGTTTCCCTGGTTCTATCGTCCTGTGAACTACCTCGTATAAATTGATTTCCGTCTGCCATCGTTCCGATCAGAAGAAAACACTGTTGTGCACAGTAAGGTCTTGAAACTGCTCCTGCCAGTCATTGGAATGGGTCTTGTGATTCTGGCATCGAACACTTTGGTGCAGCATCCGGTCCAGGTCATTTTCTGGAGCGTTGATCTCGCTGGGGTTCTCACCTGGGGCGCGTTCACTTACCCGGTCGCTTTTCTAGTGACTGACACGACCAATCGTGTTTTAGGAATGGGAGCTGCCCGTAAAGTAGTCTATGTCGGCTTTGTGTTGGGGATAACGCTGACGCTGGGTGCTGCTCTGGGTCTGGCCGGGAGTATTCAGACAGAAGGCACTTCACTATTAGATGCCCTGTTTCTCGACGATAAGGCGTTTGCCCTCTTCCGTATCGGCCTGGCTTCTGGCGCTGCGTTCCTGGTGGCCCAGATGCTGGATATTCGGGTGTTCGACTGGTTGCGCCAGGCCGACTGGTGGAAAGCGCCCGTCGCTTCTTCTTTCACCGGGTCATTGGTCGACACCGTGATCTTTTTCTTTCTTGCCTTTGCCGGTACCGGTGAGCCCTGGGCGAGCTGGGCGATTGGGGACTTCGCTGCAAAGCTTCTGATGATCGCGCTGCTGTTGTACCCTTTCAGGGTCCTGGTCGGGCTGTGCTCTCGGCAACCACCGTCTAGCTGAGCGTGACAGCGAGGCGACCGGCAATAGAAGCGTTATTGAGGATCAAGGCAGTATTCACAGTCAGTGTAGCGCCTTTGGAAAGCTCGGCGATGCGGTTTAACAGATAAGGTGTTACTGACTTACCGGTGATCCCACTTTCCTGGGACTCTGTCAAGGCAGTCTGTGTCCAGTTTTCCAGGTCGCAGAGTGCCACGGCAAGTGCTTCCGGTGGGGGAACCGCGAGTACCTCGCCACCCGAAAGGCCGAGCTCGCGACGGGTACGAATGATGTCCGCGGCTTCGCCTACGGTATCAACGAACTGATGCAGGCTAATACCTGATTGGGCAGAGAAGAACGCCGGCAACTCCTCGGTACCGAATCCCACCACGGGAACCCCAAGGGTCTCCAGCATTTCGATCGTTGCGGAGAGATCAAGCAGCGATTTGGCTCCCGAGCACACTACGGTGACGGGTGTTTGGGCGAGTTCTTGAAGGTCGGCGGAGACATCCAGGGTACGGTTCCAGCCACGGTGAACCCCGCCTATACCACCCGTTGCAAAGACTGAGATGCCGGCTTTACGCGCGCAGATCATGGTTGCCGCAACTGTCGTCCCACCGGTGAGTCCCTTGGCACAGGCAGTGGCAAGGTCGTGCCGGCTCAGCTTACGGGTTGTATCGTCCTGGCTGATACGCTCGAGCTCAGTCTCTTCGAGACCGATCCTGATCTGACCGTCAATCACCGCGATAGTGGCGGGGGTCGCGCCTTGCGCGCGAATCTGATCTTGGGCGTCTCTCGCGCAGGAGAGGTTCTCGGGAAAGGGCAGTCCGTGGGTGATCAGGGTGCTCTCGAGGGCGACCACGGGTTGATTATCGGCGAGTGCCGCTTCAACTCCGGAGGAGAGAGCAATCAGTTCAGTCATCGATCAGTTTTGCGGTCTGTTCCAGAGCGTGCCATGATAGCGCGGTTCGGGAGGGACCCGGTTGAGCTGCAATAATGCCAGCAGAGAGGCCCCAACGGGCAGCGGTTCGCAGACTGTGATCCTGTTCCAACGCGGCAATGGTCGCCGCCGCCAGCGCGTCTCCCGCACCGGAGAGATTTCCGGTCTCTGCGGTGGGTGCGGTGAGACTGCCGCACCCACCGCAGTCTGCCCAGGCGACACCTTGTGCACCGGCTGTGATCACCACCTGCTTGAGTCCTCGGTCTCTTAGACACTGTGCCTGCTGTAGCGCGTGCCGAAGCCCGCCGGACTCACGGCCACTGAGCACGGCCGCTTCGCAGGTGTTCAGAAAGAGTGTGTTCAGCCGCGTCAGGACCCCACCGAGCCGATGTGACTTAGCCGGTGACGTAGCCACCGCGTAGAGTCGGGATGAATCGAGCAGCATCGCCAGAGATTCCAGTGCCGGACCCGAAAGATTGGAATCCACGCACCATGCATCCCAGGATTGGAGCTGCGCTTCATATTTCTGCCAGTATTCGGCGCTGAGCCGGTCGTAAATGGCCATATCGGCCAGTCCAATCACAAGTTCTCCGTTGAGATCCAGAACGGCGGTGTAGCTTCCCGTGGGAGCTTCGCTGTCGAACTCCAGAGCAACCGGTTGGATGTCGTTGGATTCAAGGTGATCATACAGAGATTTACCATTTTTATCCCGACCTACCCGGCTGGTAAGACCCACATCGCTTCCGAGTCTCGACAGGGCAGTGGCGACATTGAAAGCGACCCCACCCGGGATACCGGTTGTACAAACCGGATTTGATTCCCCTGAAACGAGCTTGTCCTGGCAACGCAAAATCGTATCCCAATGTAGTCCACCCAGACACAGGATTCGTGACTGTCTACAAGTCATGATGGGCTTCTTGGATAAATTGCCAAGGCTTAGTGCGTCTGCGAGGACTCGTATTGGTTAAACTGAAGGCGTATTGCAGTTTATCGACAATAAAGCCGAGCTCATAGTTACTCAAACGGTGAAAAAGGTAAGGTGAGAGAAGGCAGTTCAATTCGGCTGGGTGATCTGGGCCGGTACCGTTATGTGTTGTGTCTAGATGCGGAGTTTACGTGCTGGGAAAACAGTCTACGCGACGGTTGGTCGGACCCCAAATACCCCCCGGAGATCTTGCAGATTGGATTAGTCGGGTACGACAACATCACCGGGGAAACGATTTCCGAGTATGTGTCATTCGTCCGCCCAGTATTGAATCCTGTGCTTTCCGACTACTGCAAAAATCTATTGAGGCTGTCTCAACAGACCATCGATCGAGCACCTGGGCTTTCATTGGTGCTGGCGGAGATCGAAAACCATCTCCTGGGTTATAGTTTGGAGAGTTGTTGTTTGTGCTCATTTGGACCGGATTTGATTCAAATTGCTGAGGACACCGCTAGGCAGGGGCTACCGGATCCTTTCGGTCAATTCCGGTGGCTGAATCTAAGAATGGAAGCTAGCCGTTTGTTAAATAGAGCTATGGAGTTGTCAGAACGTACTGACATCCGATCAGAATTGGGATTGACAGAATCACTCCACCGGCATGATGCGCTTGATGATGCGAGGGATGTTAAGCTGCTTCTGGACGCGCTTAATCGAGTGTATCGGCACCGTGAGTCGTGATGGTAAAAACGGGAGTCTGACGGCTTTTGTGCAGGCTGTCTTGAATTGCTGGCGTTACACTTTTGTGCTCAGTTGACTGTGGTTCGTCCGTTAGTGAAGATTAAAAAACACATCGAGAAGACGGTCAATTGATGAGGTCAGTCATGGAGAGACGAAAAATCATCCTGGACTGTGATCCGGGGCATGATGATGCGGTAGCAATCCTGCTGGCACTGGCGTCTCCTGAGGAGCTCGAACTCTTGGGGATCACCTGCGTTGCCGGCAACGTTCCGCTGAACCTGACGCGGATGAATGCCTTACGCATTTGTGAACTCGCAGAGCGGAATGAGGTTCCGATCTATTCTGGCTGTGAGCGGCCCATGGTCCGTACACTGGTCACGGCCGAAGCCGTACACGGTCAGTCAGGTCTGGACCTGCCGGATGGATCAACGCTGCCCGACCCGGACAAGGCGCTGGAAGCGGAGCATGCGGTTGACTTTATGATTGAGACCCTGATGTCGGAACCGTCGGGCTCGGTCACGTTGTGCCCGATGGGACCATTGACCAACGTTGCTGTCGCTATGGTCCGCGCACCGGAGATTGTGCCAAGAATTGCCGAGATCGTGCTGATGGGCGGTGCCGCGATCAACCCAGGCAACGTGACGCCTGCAGCCGAGTTCAACATCTATGTTGATCCGCACGCAGCAGATGTGGTCTTCAGGTCTGGGGTACCGCTGGTGATGATGGGTCTGGACGTGACACACCAGGTGCTGGTGACTCCATCGCGCAAAGAAGCGATCCGGGAAACCGGTGGGCGGGTCTCCAATGCTGTCGCCGATCTGCTGACGTTTTACTGCAGCTACGACCTGGCCAAATACGGAATGGAAGGTGGACCACTGCACGATCCCTGTGTGATTGCCCACCTGATCGACCCGACCCTCTTCACTCTCAAGCACGTGCATGTGGCCGTGGAAACGTCCTCCGAGCTGACTCTGGGCCAGACCGTGGCTGACTGGTGGACTGTCACCGATCAGACACCGAACTGCCACGTTGCAGATCAGGTGGAAGATGATCGATTTTTCACACTGCTCAACGAACGCCTTGCCCGATTGCCGTGAGTGTAATTGTCTTTGGATCCGCCAACGTGGATCTGGTGATGCCGGTTCTGGCTTTACCGGTTCCCGGCCAGACGGTGCTCACGGAGAGCTACCTGGCGGTTCCCGGGGGTAAAGGTGCCAACCAAGCGCTTGCTACACGGCGCGCAGGCGCTGAAGTGAATTTTGTCGGTGCGGTGGGAGACGATCCCCATGGTGAGTCAGCGCTGTCACTCCTGCAGGCCGAGGGAGTCGGTCTTGATGCGGTCAGAAAGGCTGACCGGCCGACGGGCTGTGCTGTCGTTATGGTTAATCCGACCGGTGAAAACTCCATTGTGGTCGCAAGTGGTGCCAATCAAAGTGTTGCGGCCAGCCAGGTCAGCGATACTTTACTGGACCAAGCTGATCTCTTGGTATTACAACAGGAGATTCCGGTGGAAGAGAACCTCCAGCTTGCTCTCCGCGCGACGAGAAAAGATCTTCAAGTCGTCTACAACCTGGCACCGGCGACGGACGTACCGGGGGAGCTCTTGGAGGCAGTCGATATGTTGGTGGTCAACGAAGTTGAAGCGGCATTCCTGGCGGGGGGTGATTCTGACCAAGACATGGCCGTGCTGGCCGAGGCCCTGGCAGGTGAACACGGTTTCAGCGTAATCATTACTCTGGGGTCAGACGGTGTGTTCGTTGCGCCCGGAGAAGGCGCCGGGAGTTTTTCTGTCGGTGCACCGGTTGTGCGTGTGACCGACACGACCGGAGCTGGAGACACCTTCACAGGCTATCTGGCAGCCCGTTTGGCCCAGGGCGATCTGGAACTGAAAAAGTGTATTTTGGAGGCCACCTGTGCTGCCTCACTTGCCTGTACCAAAACCGGCGCCCAGTCGGGAATCCCTTACGCGAGTGAGGTCGCTCGAAGCGCTTCGGTTGACATCTGATACCCGGCGGGTCAGCACCGGACCGCACGGTTGACCCGACCTTGGTGGGAAGGTACTCTCATTCGGGTCTTCAGCCTATGGGCTGCCAAGAGCACGGGCTGGAGGGTTTTGAGTTAAATATCCGATTAAAGGAGGGTGTTCGATGAGATTCTTTCGTATTCAACTGGTGGCGCTTCTGGTTGCTGCATTCGGGTTGATCGTAGGCCCGCTGAGCAGTACGGCGATAGCCGCCGGGAAGGTTGCCCTGGTGCTTGATGTAGGGGGTCGAGGTGACCTTTCATTTAATGATATGGGTTTTAAAGGTGCTGACGAGGCGGTTGCGAAGTTCGGCGTGGAACTGGTCGAGATCCAGAGCAACTCAGCTGCCGATTATTTGCCAAACCTGCAGAATGCAGCCCGCAGCGGGGAGTTCGATGTCATTGTCGCTGTTGGATTTCTGCTGGCTGATGCCATGGCGGAAGTTACCGATCAGTTTCCGGATCAGAAATTTGCCATCATTGATGTGACCTGGCTGGGCAAGCCCAACCTGATGGAGATTGGCTACGAGGAGAACAAAGGTTCCGCCATAGTGGGAGCGCTCTCTTCAATGGTGGCGGCTCATTATGGTTATGACAAGATCGGTGTCGTGCTCGGAATAGAGATTCCGGTCCTGTATAAGTTTGAAGCCGGTTACCGCTACGGCATGCACTGGGGAAATGCCAAGTACGCCGAGAAAACAGGTAAGCAAGCCAACGTGGGTCTTCTGTGGACTTATACGGGCACATTTAGCGACATCGCTAAAGGCAAGGCCGCAACCGAAGCGATGCTAGCGCAGGGCGCGGGCCTGATCTACAACGTGGCTGGACCCCTTGGCATCGGTGATCTTGAGGCCATTACTGAGCACCTTGAAGCCAAGGGTAAATCCGCAGGCCCGCCCTTCATGATCGGTGTCGATGCCAACCAGGATTACCTAGGGGACGGTCATCGGGTGCTCGCCAGCATGATGAAGCGGGTCGATTTCGGCGTTTACAGCGCAATCGAAGCGGCGGTTAACGGGTCCTTCA
This sequence comes from uncultured Gammaproteobacteria bacterium, assembly GCA_913051905.1. Next base: position 6,445 of record CAJXBY010000042.1, read on the forward strand.
AGGGCGGTGTCCAGATTCTGGGTCCGCATAATGGTGGTATTGCCATGTCGGGCAAACAGGATCTGGCAGACTTCATCCAGTTCGGCATCAAGGGGGGTGCGATCAGTGCGTCCGACAGCAGCCAGATTACCAGTAACTGGGTGGCGATGCGTAACGATATCCCGGGCTGGATCTGGGATGCGGTTGCAGACCTTCAGGCGCAAATCAGTGACGGAACGGCTGAAGTGCCTTGCGGCTGGTGTCCCGATACCATTGGTGATATCCGCGCCAAGTATCCGGACTGACACCACTCTTTGAGCAGGTACCTGCAATGGGGGAGAGGACGATTGTTTCTCTCCCCCATTTGTTTGTGCGGACCGCAAGCCTGCGATCTGAAATAATAGTCTTCGTTCCAAACGGTTAAAGATTGCGTGCCTTAATCCGTCAGTTGAATCCCGTTGCGGAGTCGGTCATCGCCGGGTTGATCGGGATTGCCATCGGGGCAGTGATCATGCTGGTGTACGGCTATGATCCCGTTGCGGCCTATATTTCCTTGTTCCGTGGGAGTTTCGGCAGCATCTACAGCTGGGCCGAGTCACTGGCTAATGCCACGCCATTGATTCTCACGGCACTGACTTTTGCCGTCGCCATGCGCGGTGGCCTGTTCAACATCGGTGCGGAAGGTCAGCTTTATATTGGCGCACTTGCCGCCGTAGCCGTCAGTCTGATTCATCTGCCTTATCCTTTGCACGTGGTTGTCGCACTCCTGGCGGCCATGCTGGCCGGAATGATCTGGAGTCTGCCGGTTGCTTTTCTCAAGCTGGGCCGTGGTGTACATGAGGTGATCTCGACCATCATGTTCAACTGGATCGCACACTTCTTTGCGTTTTATCTCATCGCAAACGTACTCACCGATCCGAAGCGGGGCGAGAAGACGATCAGTATCGCCGAGACATCACGGTTGGCAAGGGTCCTGCCTGATGCCAGTCTCAATTTCGGTCTGCTGGTTGCAGTGATTTCGGCTGTTGTGGTGTTGTTTCTTCTCTGGCGAACCACAGGAGGGTTTGAATTGCGGGTAAGCGGTTTCAACCCGGATGCTGCCCGCTATGCAGGGATCAGCCGCCGCCGACAGATTTTGACGGTTTTTCTCATCGGCGGTGCTACCGCCGGTCTTGCCGGCGCAGTTCAGGTGATGGGCCGGCCGCCTACCTACGCCTTGATGAGTGGCCTGCCGCAGTTCGTGAACCTCGGATTCGACGGGATCGGTGTGGCCATGATCGGGCGGAACCATCCCATCGGAATCATCTTTGCGGCGATCTTTTTTGGAGGGCTGCTGGTCGGAGGTCGCATTATGCAGTTCTCGCCCGGCGTCCCCCTGGAAATGGTTCGGGTGGTCGAGGGGGTGATCATCCTGGCGCTGGCTGTACCTGAACTGAAGCGTATTTTGGTCCGTATCGGTTTGCGATTGAAACGCAGGAGGCAGAGCCATGGCGCTTGAGCATCTCTGGGGTATTCTCTTTATCTCGCTGCACGCGATGGTCCCTATTACGCTGGCTGCCATCGGTGAGACAATCGAGGAGTCCGCCGGTCTGTTTAACATCGGTCTGGAAGGTATCCTGTTGTTGAGTGCACTGGCCGGCGCAGTGGGTGCCGAAGCCTCCGGCAGTGCGGTGGTTGGACTGATGACGGGAATGGGGACTGGTGCCCTGATCGGGTTGCTGTTCGGTGTGGTCAACACGTACTGGAAGGGAAGCCAGTTGATTACCGGGGTTGGAATCAACCTTTTTGCTTTTGGTTTTGTCGCGTTCATGCTGATCACGTTGGGCGCACCCGGTTTTCACAGCGTACCGCGTGACGTGCAGGTCAAGCTGATCCCCCTCGGCGTTGGAAGCCTGAGCCCACTGGTGCTGGTGACGGTGATCCTGGCAATTGGGGTTTACTGGTTGTTGTACCGTACCCAACTCGGAATCCGAATTCGGGCAGTGGGTGAGAACCCGGCTGCGGCAGACGTTGCCGGTATCCGGGTCAATGCGCTTCGTTTGGGCACGGCGGTTGCGGCAGGTCTGCTGGCAGGTCTTGCGGGTGCCTACCTCAGCGTTGACTGGTTCGGTGCTGTAACCAAGGAGATCACTGCGGGTCGTGGCTTTATTGCACTGGCAACAGTGGTGTTCAGCGGACTCAATCCCTTGCTCGCTTTATTGGGGGGATTTATTTTCGGCTTCTTCGATGGGTTGGCAACCTGGGTTGCCACCTACCCCGGAGTCAAAAAGCTGATTCCTTGGCAGTTTGTCGCGATGGCACCGTATGTCGTGACGTTGCTGGTCGTGGCTGGAGCCATTGGCAGGGCCCGCTTCCCCAAGGCTTTAGGGGTTCCTTACTTGCGGGAGTGATGTAAAGCGAGGCCGTACTCAGGCAGCCCGTTCGAGCGTTCCTCCACCTGCCATCCAGCGGCCGAGCTGTTCCCGGTCGGCACCCTGTGCCTCGACCATACCGGCCATTGCACCCTGGAAAATTACACCGATCCGGTCTGACAACGACATGATCTCGTCCAGATCTTCAGAGACCACGAGAATGGCGGAACCGTTCTCGCGCAACTCCAGAAACAACTCCCATGTGTGCCGAATGGCCCTGGCATCAAGCCCTTCAGTGGGATGCGACGCAATGATTACCGGCGGCTTACGCCAGGTTTCACGCCCCAGGATCAACCGCTGAATATTGCCGCCTGAAAGGATCCGGGACTCGGTCTGCCACAGGTCCGGTACCAGCGCATTGAACCGCGAGACGATGTCCTCGGTATGCCGGTTGATTTCACGGGGTTTAAGGATGCCGCGGCTGGCAAACGGGGTGGTTCGGTAATCCTTGAGTATGACGTTCTCGGCTACGAACATCGATTCAACGATACCGATCTCCCGCCGCTGTTCCGGGATGTGGGCAACGCCTTGTTCAATAAAAGCCCTGGGTGTTTGATGGGTCATGTCCCTGCCGAGAATTCGGATCTCGCCCTGTTTTGCAGGGCGAAGACCGGTGAGGCACTCGATGAGTTCGCTCTGACCGTTTCCGGCAACGCCGGCAATGCCAAGAATCTCACCCTTGCGAACTTCTAGATTGATCGAGGGTGTGCCTGCTTGGTCCTCACCGGTCTGGGGGATCAGATCGATGACCTGGATCGCTTTGTCCTCTGACACGACCGGGGGTCTTGCCATATAGTCTGGTACCACCTCACCGAATGTACGGCGGGTGAGTTCTTCCTCATTGGTCTCGCTGACCGGCTGGGTGCCGTGAGTTTTACCGAGTTTGAGGACCGTGACCCGGTCAGAGACTGCAAACACTTCACGCATCTTGTGGGTGATAAAGACGATGCCTTTACCTTCGCCGGTCATGGCCCTCAGAACGTCAAAAAGGTGATCCGCTTCTCCGGGGGTCAGCAGCGAGGTCGGTTCATCCAGCAGCAGGACCTCAGGTTCGTGATAGAGCACTTTGAGAATTTCCGCCCGTTGCTGCTCGCCGGCAGAGAGCGTTTCAACTCGAGCTCTGGGGTCCACCTTAAGCTCATATCGTTCGGCGAGCTCGGCCAGTTTCTTCTCCACCGCCTTTATGGGGAAGGAAAAGCTTGCTGATTTCAGCCCGACCATCACGTTCTCCGCCACGGTAAAGGCTGGCACAAGCATCAGCTCCTGGTGGACCATGGCGATGCCGTGGGCGAGTCCGTCCCGGGGTGAAACGAGTTCTACAGGTTGGCCCTTGATCCTGATTTCTCCGGCAGTTTTACCGTAGTAACCGGATAGGATATTGGCGATGACCGTTTTCCCGGCGCCGTTCTCACCAAGCAGGGTATGCACCTCTCCGGCGCGGACTTCAAAGTCAATGTGATCCAGGATCAGGTGTTCCCAGACGCCTGGGAAACCCTTGGAGATGCCACGCGCCTGAAGCAGAATGTCGCCGGGTGTTGGGGTCATTGAATCCAAAAGTGATTCCTGAGGTTATTGAATCTCGCTGATCGTGTCAGTAGATCGTTGAGACCGGGGCCTATCGTCCATCCACATTGCAATCGGATCGGCCTACTATAATCAAAGACCAGGTATGGCAATAGTCTGCCGGTATTCCTGTGACTTTTAAGGTTAACAGTCGGGACGACGCACCAAACATGAAACGCCATGAATCCGCGGGTGAGATGATCCGCCAGGCTGCTGCCGGCCGCCTGCCTAGAGTCGGCCTGATCCTGGGAAGTGGTCTGGCAGAGTTGGCAAAACGGATCGAAAACGCGGTTGTGATCTCCTATCAGGATCTGCCGGGCTATCCGGCGACCACTGTCGAGGGCCATGTCGGGCGCTTGGTGATTGGCGACTGGGCGGGCATCCGGGTGGCCTGTATGCAGGGGCGTTTTCATGTGTATGAAGGGTACGACCCCTCTGAGTTCATAACACCGATCAGAGCCTTGCAGGCAGCGGGCTGTGAGCTTCTGCTGGTGACCTGTGCTGCCGGCAGCTTGAGAGAGGAAATGCCGCCAGGCAGCCTGATGGCGTTGACAGACCACATCAACTGGTCGGGAATCAGCCCCCTAGCGGGACCAAACGACGCGGACATTGGGCCTCGTTTTTTGGATCTGAACAATGCCTACGATCCAGGGCTGCGTTCGTTACTGCAGGATGCCGCGCAGGAAACCGGGGTCATCTTACAAGAGGGTGTTTACATCTGGTGTTTGGGGCCCAATTTTGAGACGCCGGCCGAAATCAGGGCTTTTAGGATGCTTGGGGCAGACGTCGTCGGCATGTCGACGGTCCCGGAGTGCCTGATCGCACGGCATTGCGGCATGCAGGTGGCTGCGGTTTCAGTGATCACCAATCTCGCGGCTGGGATGCAGCCTGAGCTCTTCCATGCAGAGACCCTGGCGGCTGGAGGAAGGGCAACGCCAAAACTGGGAAACCTTATTGAATCGTTTCTTGGGGGTCTTAGTGTAGCTGGATTTACATGACAGTCTTGCTCAACGAACAGTAACGGTATCCAAAGATTTCTAGTTGGGGTATCTGGAGCAGGATTTTTGCAATAACTTCGTGATGATAAATTCCGATAATCACATAACCGATTGTTTATGGGGAGCCATCAATAATGAGTTGTCTAGAAAAACTATAAGCCCATTCCCGCTAAGGGTTTAGCGGAACAATCAAATGAAAATATACAGATTATTTTCTCTTTTTCGGAAAATATTTTTCTCGTTGTATAAACGAATTCGTACGGCCATTTATGTGTGGACCAATGATCAAGAGAAAATATTTCAAAACGAGTTAGCCCGATACCGAGATCTGGGCCTTGATTATAGAATGGGTCTGCGGGTTCTAGAAAAAACGATCAATGAAAAAATCGACTGTATGGATGTATCTAGTCATATGGTACTTTTTTCAGCACTTAGTTTGTCGCCATCATATTTTTCGGACATATTAGAAATTGGGACTTATAAAGGGGAGACCAGCAATCTATTGTCTAGACTATTCCCATCGGGAAATATTACGACAATTGATCTGCCAGCCTCAGACCCGATATTTTTTAATAGTTATTTGGGTGCTAGAGGAAATGCAAACCGACAGAAGATCTACACAGAAATATTGTCTCAGAACCTCACTCCGGACAACATTCACTTCATTGAAACCAATAGTTTCTTTCTTTTGTCGGTCTTAGATGGAAAAAAATTTGATTTGATTTGGCTAGATGGTGGTCATTTGTATCCTGAAATTGCATGGGATGCCTGCCAGGCATACTGGTTGTGTAAACCTGGGGGACTAATCATCTTCGATGATGTGGCTCTCAATTCAAATACTCGGACAACGGATAAACTTTCCGGGGCAGTACATGAAGTGGTGACGTATATTTCAAGTCGTACTAACTGCAAGGTGAGTTATCTTCTCAAGAGGCTTGATCCTAAATACAATTCTGTCCCGAGTCTTCAAAAGCACATTGCCGTACTTGAGAAGTGCATGGCTCCAGATATTGGAAAAGAATAAAGAATTTAGAAGACAGATAACTGCTTTGACTAATGAGAGAACTAGAAAAAGGAAAGTAATTTATTGGTTAGGTGGTTCCGAACAGTCGTATTTGCTTACTGACGACCGATATCTTGTTAGTGTTAAATTGACTGTTCTTTGTTTTGGCCACTGCTCTGGCTTTCAAAAGGATATACTGATTTTTTAATGATGCGCCGTCAGTTATTCTGTTCTACCTTTCTTGCCCGATTCTTCAGTCGCTAAGTCGGTCCAGGAGTTAATCAGTCTTCATTCTCTCCCTATTAAATTAAACTAGGTCGGTGTAGGCTAAAGAATTTCTGGATTGTTGTAGTAACCTAATGACGCGATCTGACGTAAAGAGAGTGGTCTTGGTTCTGAATGTCTATGTAATACTCATTACTCCGATAAGAAGCGACTGCCGTAATTGGTTACGCTAGTACATTTAAGAATGTTACGAATGTTCGAACAAAGTGAAAATCTTGTGCTACTTTCTTTTATCGAGAATCTAGGCCTGCTTTAAGGTGACCAAGCCGTTCCTCGCTCAGGAGGTGATCCGTCGCAAGCGGGAAGGCCAGGTGCTGGGCAGCGATGAGATCAATCGGTTTATTCGGGCGCTGGCAAGCGGCAGCCTCAACGATGCCCAGGTTGGTGCTTTTGCGATGGCGGTCTACCTGCAAGGGATGACCCCGGAAGAGTGCGCAGTCCTGACTATTGCCATGCGGGACTCCGGCGAAGTACTGCACTGGGACAGAGAGCGCCTGCGGGGGCCCGTGATCGATAAGCATTCGACCGGCGGGGTGGGGGACTGTGTCAGCCTGATGTTGGCACCCATGCTGGCAGCCTGTGGTGCACACGTGCCGATGATCTCCGGCAAAGGTCTGGGCCACACCGGCGGCACACTGGATAAGCTCTCGAGTATTCCAGGCTACGAAATTCAGCCGTCACTTACGGTCTTTGTCGAGGTCGTCGAGAGTACAGGATGTGCGATTATCGGTCCGACACCTGATGTCGCCCCTGCTGATGGACGACTTTATGCCGTACGGGACGTTACCGCGACAGTTGAATCAGTGCCATTGATTACCTCCTCGATCCTGTCAAAAAAGCTGGCTTCGGGTCTGGACGCACTGGTAATGGACATTAAGACCGGCAATGGGGCGGTGACCCCAGAACTGAATGCGGCCAACGCGCTCGCCCGCAGCCTTCTGGATACGGCCAGCGAGACCGGATTAAAGACCTCGGCAGTGATCACAGACATGAACCAACCATTGGCGCCCGTAATCGGTAATGCGTTGGAAGTCACTGAGGCTGGCGCTTACCTGACCGGGCAGCGTCAGGATCCCCGTCTCCACCAGGTGGTTCTCGCACTGGGCTCAGAGCTGCTGGTAACAGCTGGTATCACACCAGATCAAGATCAGGCCCGGCGGAAACTCGAGAAGGTCCTGGCCGAGGGTTCTGCGGCAGAGTGTTTCAACAAAATGGTGGCCTCACTCGGCGGTCCATCGGGATTTCTGGAGCAGACTGATCAGTATCTACCCAAGGCGCCTGTGATAGTCGAGGTCTCTGCCAAGACCAGCGGCGTCGTATCGTCGATCAATACTCGGGCACTGGGTCTAGCCTTGCTGCGGCTAGGCGGTGGGCGACAGAAGCCCGATGACGATGTGGACCCCGTTGTGGGGTTCGACCAGTGCCGGCGCGTCGGAGAGGAAGTGGATCGTGGAAGCCTGCTGTGCCGAATTCACGCCCGGGATCCCGATCAAGCGGCATCCGTCCTATCGGATGTGCAACGCGCTATTGTTGTCAGTGATCGTACGCCGAAGAGTTCACCCGTGGTTGTTTCCGTTCTGGAGGGGACCTGATGGCGCGCGCCATCATGCTGGTGCTGGATTCCCTCGGTATCGGTTCAAGTGCCGATGCGGGTCGTTTTGATGACCGTGGCGCTGATACCTTCGGACACATTGCAGAAGCCTGTATGCGCCGTGAAGGTGAATCTGACAGCGTCTTTCACGGGCCGCTGCAAATTCCGGTGCTGTCGGAACTTGGGCTGGTTCATGCGGCGGCCGCCAGTCGGGGCAGGTGGCCCGCTGGCCTGCCCCGAATCGATCCCATCGGTGCCTGGGGCTATGCGGTGGAGGTCAGTCGCGGCAAGGACACACCGAGCGGGCACTGGGAAATGGCGGGAGTACCCGTCGATTTTGAATGGGGTTATTTCCCCGACACTCTGCCGAGTTTTCCCCAGGCGCTGACCGATCAGTTGATCGATCAGGCAGACCTTCCAGGCCTCCTTGGAAATTGTCATGCCTCAGGCACAGCGATCATCGACCAGCTGGGAGAGCAGCACCTGGAATCGGGCCAGCCAATTGTCTATACCTCTGCAGACAGCGTATTTCAAATTGCCGTCCACGAGGAACGATTTGGTCTCAAGCGGCTGTACGATATTTGCGCGATAGCCCGGAAACTCGTCGATGAATGGACAATCGGTCGGGTGATTGCAAGGCCCTTCACGGGCAGTTGCCGGGGCGGGTTCGTCCGCACCGGAAACCGCCGGGACTACACGACCCCGCCGCCGGAACCGACGCTGCTGGACCGGATGGTTGAAGATGGCGGTGAGGTGGTATCGGTGGGCAAAGTCGCCGATATCTTTGCAGGACAAGGCGTGAGTCGTACGATCAAGGCGAATGGCAACGAGGAACTGTTTGATGCGACACTGGATGCCCTCGCCACCACGGGGAATCATGCCCTGATATTTACCAATTTTGTCGACTTTGACATGCTGTATGGCCACCGCCGGGACACGGTGGGGTATGCCAGGGCATTGGAGGCGTTCGATCGAAAACTGCCGGAACTTCTCGCTGTTCTGGAGAAAGGGGATCTCGTCTTGGTCACGGCTGATCATGGATGTGACCCGACCTGGCCAGGCCATGACCACACCCGCGAGCACGTTCCAGTACTGGCGTTCGGTCCTGGAGTGAAGTCGGTGTCACTCGGCGAGCGCAAGACTTTTGCGGACATGGGTCAGACGCTTGCAGAACATCTTGACCTGGATCAACTGGATGCCGGAGAGTCATTCCTGGGGCATATCTTCGAACGGGAGATCCCATGCCAGAATTAATGCAAACGCAGGTCGATTCGACAGGTCGATTGTCTAACAATGCGGTGGATAGCTGGGTGGATAATGGCTGCTTGTTGATCGAAGATTTCATCTCGAAACGGGCTTGCGAAGCTCTTCTCCTCACGATCGACCGACTGGTGGAAGCATTCGAGCCGGATGACGTCAAAACGGTTTTTTCGACCACCTCTCAGGTTCACGCAGCAGCGAATTATTTTGAGAGCTCCGGAGACAAGATTCGATTTTTCTTTGAAGATGGCGCGTTGGATTCGACTGGGCAATTGACGTGTGCCAAGGAACATGCACTGAACAAAATCGGACATGCGTTGCACGACCTCGACCCGGACTTTGAGCGTTTCTCATACGATCCCCGTCTCGCAGTATTGGCGAGTCAACTCGGCCTCGCGGATCCTCTGCTCCTGCAATCCATGGTGATTTTCAAGCAGCCCCGTATCGGCGGTGAAGTAGTGTGGCATCAGGACAGTAGCTTTCTCTACACCGAACCTTTGAGTGTGCTTGGTTTCTGGTTTGCCCTGGAGGATGCCACTCTTGAGAACGGGTGTATGTGGGCTATACCCGGAGAGCATCTTAATGGCCTGCGCCAGCGGTTTCACAGGGTTGATGGTGCACTCACGATGACGGACCGGAAAGAGATGGCCACATTTGACCCGGCACAGGGTGTTCCTTTGGAGGTTTCAAAGGGCACCTTGGTTGTACTGCACGGGTCATTGCCGCACTACAGTGGACCCAATCACAGTGATCGGTCGCGCTGTGCGTTTACGCTGCACGCTATCTCTGCGAGTGCCCGGTATCCAGGCGACAATTGGCTCCAGAGGGGACCCGATATGCCGCTACGTCCTCTGTCACCAGAGCGCCCAACTTGACGGTACTCCCAAAAGTCGAGCTTCATTGTCATCTGGAAGGTGCTGCGGGACCTGCGTTGATCCGGCGATTGGCTCGGCGTAACGACATTACTCTGCCTGACACCTTGTTCACCCCAGATGACCAGTTCGCGTGGACCGATTTTCCCAGCTTTCTGGAAGCCTACGATCAAGCCAGCCGGGCGATCTCGACGGCAGCCGATTATCGTGATGTGACTTACGAGTATCTTGCAGAGTGTGCCAGGGAAACTGCGATTTATGTCGAGCTCATGTCATCGCCCGATCATGCCGCGGCCGCAGGATTGTCCTATGAAGATCATTTAGACGGCATTCTGCAGGGTATCGACGATGCTGAACGCGATTACGAAATCACAGGTCGCTTGATCGTCACCTGTGTTCGGCATTTCGGTCCCGCCCGCGCTTTAAAGGTTGCGGAAGAGGTTCGCAGTAATCCCCATCCTTATGTGGTCGGGTTCGGTATGGGGGGTGATGAGAACG
>CAJXBY010000043.1 GCA_913051905.1 uncultured Gammaproteobacteria bacterium
TGAGTGGGTGCCCGTTCGTTTGGGGTTCAGCTTAGTGGCCCAGGAAAAATATGACGAGGCCCAGGAGCTCTTCATGGCTGTCATTGCCTCTGGCAAGACCATCAGACAGCCAGTTCAAGCGTTGGAAGGTATGGCAGTGATCGCTGTTTTCAAAGGAGAAATGGAAAAGGCCAGGGACTATATCGCGCAATTGCTGGGGCTCAATCCTCAATTCAGTATTCAAGCAACACAGGGTCGGAATGGTTTCATGAAAGACCAAGCATTTCTGAAGCGCTACCTCGATGCCCTCCGTCAGGCCGGCCTTCCCGATAAAGGCAAGCAGCAAGCGTGAGTACTACGGGGGCTGTCTGAATTTGAGTCCAGTAATTGCTCGAGACAGGCCGTAACAATTGATTGTCTGGGACGACTGTTCGGAACGGAGTTGTAGCGTTCACCTTCAGGCGTCTAGGTCGATCTGCCGTGACGTAAGATCTGCAGCAAATTGGGGTGCCATGTGCCCCAGACGATTTGCATCGATTCGGCCCGCTCTTCTCATATAGCTCAGAGCGAAGTACCACGGATCCAGCTGCATGTGCTGTCCGAAATCTTCATACCAGCGGGCAGAGCATCGACCAGCGTGCGCGATCTTGTCATGGATCGGCTGGCGTGCTGCCTGATAAGCGGGAAGCCCCGTAGAGAGGTTCCAGTCGTGTTCTCGCAGGGCTGACACCAGTGAAATGACGTCCTCGAGGGCGAGCCGCGTACCTGAGCCAATCGAAAAATGCACCGTGTGCAGTGCATCGCCGACGAGTACCTGATCATCGAGGTGCCAGTTTCGACAGTTGAGGGTGGGAAACTGCCGCCATACCGAATTGTTGGTGATAAGGCTTGCGCCCCCAAGCGCGGCTGCAAATAGACACTCGCATTCCTGCCGGTAATCTATTGAGGCCATCTGTTCGAAGCCAGTGGCTTCGAATGTGGCGCTGTTCATCTCGATAATAAATGTCGAACGTCCGGGCGCATAACTGTAATGGTGGCTGTTCATCGGCCCGTAGGGCGTGTCGATAAAAGTTTGCGTCAGTGTGTCAAATTCCCGATCGGCACCAAACCAGGCAAAGTGATTTCCCGATACCGTGATCTCTTCTCCAAATATCTCGGGAGCGGCACGCCGAACAGTTGAATGAAATCCATCGGCCCCGATCACGAGATCAAAATCAGAAAGTTCGGCACTATTTCTGATGGGTTCTTTGTATTCGGGGAAAATCTGCAGGGTCTCGGCCCGAGCCTGCAGGTGCCGGAGCAGTTCGAGTCTGCCGATACCTGAAAACCCGATCCCGTCGATAGTGATCCTTTGGCCTGCGTGAACCAATGTGATGTCGTTCCAGTGCTTCATGTGCGGCTCGATGAGATCGGCTGTCTCGGGATCGTCATGGCGTAGAAACGCAAGCGCCTGATCAGAAAAGACCACGCCGAATCCGAACGTAACATTGGCGTCGTTCTGTTCGACGATTCGTATGTCGAGATCAGGCCGGCTGCGTTTGAGTAGTATCGCAGCGTATAGACCGGCGGGACCGGCCCCGACAATCATCACGCGCATTGAGCTTTTCCTTTTTCGTTAACAATCGACGCTCGCCACATAAGACCTACGTTAGCACAGTGGCATTCCAACACACTGGGCCAGTGAATAAGGTAGAAGTCGGCGATGATCCAGTCACCAGAGTTTGAAATCCGGCGTATCATCCACGTTGTGGATGACAGACCAGCGGACTAGGACCAACATGGTGAATCGTGCTGCACAGCAGAACACCGTTCTATTGGTGGGCGGAGGTATCGGCGGACTCGCTGCTGCGCTGGGGCTGGCGCAGGCGGGGTACGAAGTCGATCTCTTTGAACAGGCGACTGATTTAGGGGAGATCGGTGCCGGGATCCAGCTTGGCCCCAATGCTTTTGCGGCGATGGATGCGCTCGGTTGCGGTCCGAGGGCGCGAGCTCGCGCGGTCTATACCGATGATCTCATCATGCTGGATGCGCTTGACGGATCGGTCGTCGGGAAGATCCCGGTCGGTACGGCTTTCCGCGAATATTTCGGTAATCCCTATGCGGTGATCCATCGTGCCGATATTCATCTGTCGATCTATGAAGAGACACAGGTGCACGATTCGATCCGCGTTCATACCGATGCCCGAATTGTCAGCGCGGATGTGTCTGAGCATGGGGCCAGCGTCCGGGATCATAACGGGCAGGAATGGAGTGGAGCCGCCGTGGTCGGCTGCGACGGACTGAGATCTGTTGTGCGGGAGGCACTCATCGGTGACTCACACGTCGTGTCCGGCCATGTGGTTTATCGTGCAGTCTGTCCCAAGGACGAATTTCCCAAAGACCTGCGCTGGAACGCGGCGGTCATTTGGGTTGGACCGAACTACCATATCGTGCATTACCCGCTGCGGGGTGGCGAGGAGTACAACATCGTCATCACGTTTCACAGCCGGGAAAAGGAGGTCTGGAGCGTCCGGGAGGGATCGCGGGCAGAACTGTTGAGCTACTTTAACGAGATCAGTCCGAAGCCGCGACAGTTACTTGAGAAAGCGAGCGTCTGGCAGCGCTGGGCCACAGCAGATCGGGAACCGACTGAAAAGTGGGGTCGTGGTCGGGCGACCCTGCTGGGTGATGCGGCACATCCGCCGCTGCAGTACATGGCGCAGGGTGCGTGCATTGCCCTGGAGGACGCGGTGACCCTGCGTGAAGCATTGAAGAAGAGCGGCGGCGATATCGAAACCGCTTTCCGTCTGTATGAGAAATCCCGTATTCCGCGTACGGCCCGAGTGCAGTATTCGGCCAGGTTAATGGGGCGCATATACCATGCCTCGGGTGCGGAGCGACTGGTGCGTAACTCGCTGTGGAAAGATCGCAGTCCCGACGAGTATTACCAGGCCTTGAACTGGCTGTATGGGTGGAAGGTCGAGACTTGCCTGGACTGACCTATCAAGGGACTCAGCCTACCCCGAGGTTTAACACGGCCGGTCTGACATGCCACGCTACCAGGTCGCTACAATGACGGGATACCGATGACGATAGTTAGCTGAATTCTGGATATCGACGATGCTTGAGACGATCAGTTCCGAAGAACTGGCCCGTGACCCAGGTTACCCAGGGATGCTCCCGGAATATCTGGCGCAAACGGTGTACTACGCGCCATTCAAGAAACTGACCCAATCGGATCTGACAGGGTTCTGGGTTCTCGAGTACCGCTGGCCGAACGGCTGCACACCCTATGGTCTGATGTTCTGTGAACTGGCTCTGACCTGGGCGATGCAGTATGCCTCGCACCATTCGCCGTTGCCACCGACCAATGGCTATGACATGCGGGTCGCTGGCACACACCTGTTCGGGTCGGAACTCGACCTGGAAGCCGGGGCCGTGCTTGAGGCGCGTGATCAACGGCTCGCCCAACGATTACCGGGTTTCATCGAGAATTTCCAGGAGATCTGGAAGCAGGAGATCGATCTGCTGACGGCCGCAAACCGGCAGATCGAGTCCTACGATACTTCCGGACGCAGTCCGGCTGAGCTGGCTGAATACCTGGTCTACACCCGGGAACACGTGCGCTGGAGTTGGGAAAGGCATTTTGAACTCATGTACCTGTTGCTCATTAACCATGCCGGTTTTTACGATCTGTGCACCGAACTCTCGATTCCTCACGCTGACGTCGCGACTTTTCTGCAGGGCTATGACAGCAGGATCAGCCAGGGCGACCGGGCGCTGTGGAGGATGGTTGAACAGGCCCGTCAAAAGGAACTGACCGGTTGGTTCGCCGGTGCAGACGCCGGCAGTGGTCTCTTGGACCGCATGCGGTCGGCTGGCGGTGACGCCAACCGCTGGGTTGAGTCATTTGACGGGTTTCTGAATGAATGGGGTTGGCGTACGGAAACCGTGGCCGATCCTTTGTCGCCAAGCTGGATCGAAGATCCCGGCCCTGTTCTGGGTTCCATTGGCTCTATGCTGATGGCAGGAGAGCAGCCTGACTTCGATGCGAAACGCAAGGCCGCTGAGGACGAGCGAGAGGCTGCCCTGGAGGCGGTGCGGTCCAGGCTGAGCCGCGCCGAACAACGGGAATTTGACCAGACTCTGGAGAGCTGCCGTAAGGCTAATTTCCTATGGTGGAATGAAGACCACAACTTCTATATCGACTACCGGTCAGCCATACCGATGCGCAAAGCAGCCCTGGGTCTCGGTGAATCCCTGGATCTTGCCAATCCAGAAGACATGGTTTTCTGTTTTTACCCGGAGTTGCTCGCTCTGGCCCGTGGTGAGAAAAAATGGAACGAGGTAGCCTCGCTGGTGAGCGAGCGCAAGGACTATTACTGGTCATGGCGTGAACGGCGGAACCAGATTCCAAAATTTCTGGGTGTGCCGCCTGAGTCTCTTAGTGACCCTATTCTCACGGAGCTGGACGGTTTCACGGCTGAATTTCTGGAAACCCTGAAAGTAGAGGGTACGGCGACCACGTTGAAAGGCATGCCAGCCAGCCAGGGCCGGGCACAGGGGGCAGCACGGGTGCTGCTTGGGGCTGACCGGATACATGACATCCAGCCTGGAGAGATACTTGTCTGTGAAGGGACGACGCCGAGCTGGACACCAGCCTTTACCCGGATCGCCGGCTGTCTCACTGATCAGGGCGGTACGCTGTCGCATGCTGCGATTGTCGGACGTGAGTATGGTGTGCCCTGCGTGGTCGCACTGGGTAATGCCACCGCACGGATCAGGACTGGCGATGTGCTGGAACTCGACGGTGGCACAGGTACGGTCAGAATCGTGACCCGGGCGAACGAAAACAACACGGTCCCCGACTGAGGATGACATGATGGACGAACTGCAATCTGCTGCTGAACTCCCGCCGCAATATCTGTCGGCACTGACTTCAATCAACCTGCAGCCCCTGTGGCCCAGCCTCCGGGCGCTCGTACCGCATGGAGACCCGACCCGGCGTTCCGTACCGGTTCATTGGCGTTATTCCGAGGTTCGTGAACTCCTGATGCAGGCCGGGGACCTCACACCGATAGAAAAAGCGGAACGACGGGTGCTGGTTCTGTGTAACCCGGGACTCGGCATCGACAACCTGCAGGCCACGCCGTCGATCTATGTGGGCCTGCAACTGATTCTTCCGGGTGAGGATGCGCCCAATCACCGTCACTCTCCCAGTGCCATCAGGCTTATCGTGGAGGGCGAGGGCGGGTTTACAACCGTGGAAGGCGAGCGCCTGCCGATGGAACCCGGTGACCTGATATTGACACCGTCCGGTTTGTGGCACGAACACGGTCACACCGGTACTGAGCCAGTCATCTGGCTGGACGCGCTCGACCTGCCGCTGATTTATTATCTGGAGACCTCCCAGGCTGAAGAAGCCCCGCTACAGCATGCACCCGAACATCCGGATTCGTCACAGACCAAGTTCCGGCGGGCCGGCCTGCTGCCCTATGACCAACTGCACGATCACAATCCCTACCCCATGCTCCGCTATCCCTGGAAAGAGACTCGGGAGGCATTGACCGAACTCGCGGGTGCCGCTGACCGGGATGCGTTGATCCAGCTGGCTTACATCAATCCAGTCACCGGGGAGGAATGCCTGCCGATACTGGGTTTTTCCGCCTTGATGCTGCGCCCCGGTGAGTGTGCTGAACTGGGTCGGCGGACGTGCTCGGCTGTGATCCATGCCGTGGAGGGGCAGGGCAGCGCCGAGATCGACGGCGTCTCTTTTGACTGGGAGCGGCATGACACACTGGCCGTTCCGCCGCACGCCCCCGGCCTGTTGCAGAACGGTTCCGGAACCCGCCCGGCGTTTCTATTTGTCGTGGACGATGCCCCTTTGCATCGGAAGTTGCGGATTTACCGCGAGTATGCCTAAGCGCGGACACTTTCTCCTGAAAATCGACCGCTTCAGATGACTATCGGGTCTCAATGGCCCGCATTCACAGGATTGGGTTAGCGGACCGCTGTTTCAGTACCCTATCGGTCCAACGCTAAGTGGTTCCGAGTTTCTTGCGCAAGGTCAAGTAGTCCGGAATGCCAAGCTGCCGGCCGATTGTCTCCTCCCAGCGCCGGGCAAAAAGGTCCTGGACCGGAGCGGAGAGTCGATGGCGCTGAGTGTTTGCAAGTGAAACTTTGAGTGTCTCGCCATCAGCTGGCAGGCCGAGGATCGGGTCCCGGTGACGTCGCAGCAGATGATCGTCAAACCGGCGGTAGTGTTTGCGCATAAATTCCAGACCGGTATTCTGCTGGGTGATCTCGGATAACTCCGGATCAAGCCCGATCTCGAGCAATGCCGCGACCTGTTGAATCACCGTCAAGGGATCGGCCAGGAAATCCTCGTAGGTGAGAAACAGCACGTTCGGTTCGCGGCGCCGCGGCCACCAGCTGAGCAGGTGATCCCAGTAGCGCCCGGCCTTGGTCCCCTCAAGGATCATGCCGGTGGCAAACTCATCCAGAGAGATACTGCCGGCCTCAAAGGCCCAACCCGAGAAGAACCGGTAGAACGAATCCGCGACGGCCAGCGGATCCCGGGTCATATGGATGAACCGACCGCTCGATGGGAGTCCCGCTGCGGTCCGGTGGGTCTTGAATACCCGCGGCCGTGCCGTTTGTTCAGCTTCGGGATCGATGCCGATGTCCCAGGCCGATTCCAGCCAGGGCACGACCGCGGTGATCTCCTCGAAGCTCATGTCTCCGTGGGTGCGGAGGGTATGGACCATTTGCTGCAGCAGCGTGGTCCCGCATTTAGGGTAGGTTGCGATGAACACATCCGTCGGTCGGGACGCCATGCGGTCGGCATACCGGTCGCTTTCCGCGCTGCGGAAATAATGCAGGCGTTCCCGCAATTCATCAATCGTCTCTGGACGACGGGCTGGACCCTGCCATCTTTCCAGAGATGAGTTTTCCAGAACAGAGTCTGTCCCAGGTGTTTTTGGCCGGTTCATCCTATGAAGCCCAGTAACAGCAGCCGGAGTCCCAGCACCGTCAGTACTAACCGAAACAATTTGGTGAAGAGCCGTTCTGGCAGTCGTTGCAGGATTCGTCGTCCGGCCAGGGTGCCGATAAATCCGCTGGCGATCATAGCCGCCATAACGGGCAGCCAGGGCAGGAACTGGAAACCCAGGAACCCGAAGGCAATGCCTTTCAGGCCATGCTGGATCGTCATACAGGTCGCGTGTGTGGCGACCAGCTTTTCACGGCCCAGGTGCTCGGGCGAGAAAAATGCAGAAACCAGCGGACCGGTGCCGCCAACGAAGAGGGTCGCGAAGCTGGTCAGTGCCCCGACCGGCACGAACCCGGCGAGCGGTATACTGGAGGGTCTCAGTTTGGGGGCCCAGACAGCGTAAAGCACAAAGAGACCGAGCAGTGCCTGCAGGACCCCGACCGGCAGGGCAATGAAGACCTTTGCCGCAAGGACTACGCCGACGATCGAACCCAGGAAAAAATACCCGGCGATCCGCCAGTGGATGTGCGCACGCATCACGGCTGCCCGTCCGCTGTTGGAGCCCAGCTGGACGATCCCGTGTACCGGCAGGACCACGAGTGGTGGAAGAAACGATGCCATCACGGCCAGCAGGACCACACCACCACCGATGCCGACTGCGGCAGTCAGCGCAGAGGTAAAGAAACTCAGAGCCACCAGGCCGCCTGCAGAGACGACGGTGAGGTCGGAAGGGAGGAGTGCATACAGGTCCATGTCGTATTCAGTTTACTCTATGCGTACTGCTGGAAAGAGTCCGAAGACGCTCTCTTCGTTCTAGTTCGCCGACAAGGCGTAGAATACTTGCGCCTAGACGTCATGTGGAAAACAGCGGAGTCTTACAGGGACAGACCATGAAGGACGAGACAAAACTCGTACACCTCGGAAGGGGTCAGAAAACCTTTGAAGGTACGGTCAATATGCCCGTATACCGAGCATCGACCATCCTCTCGCCGGATGTTGACAGTTACATTCACCGGTTCGACGGCGAAAAAGCCTTGACGGACATTACCTATGGAGCGCGTGGCACGCACAATGCCAGGGCTTTGGCTGAAGCCATCGGGTCGCTCGAAGGCGGGGCGGGTACGGTGGTGACCGCCTCCGGGTTGTCGGCGATCACGCTGACACTGGGCGCATTGCTTGACAACGGTGACCACATCCTGCTGACGGACAGTGTTTACGGGCCCACCCGTACTTTTTGTGACAGCGTACTGAAAAGATACGGCATCACACCGCAGTTTTACGACCCCGGTGTCGGTGCCGGGATTGCAGAGCTGATTCAGCCGAACACCCGGGCGGTGTTCGTGGAAGCGCCGGGTTCGCTCACCTTTGAAATGCAGGATATCCCGGCGATCACTTCCATCACTAGGGAGCACCAAGTACTCACGGTGATGGATAACACCTGGGCTTCGCCTCTTTTCTTTCGCCCATTCGAACATGGCGTAGATATCTCGATTCAGGCCGGCACCAAGTACATCGCTGGCCACTCCGACCTGGTGATCGGTACGATTACCTCTGCATCGGAGTCTGTCCATCGCTCGATCGTCAGTCAGGCACACAATCTGGGTGATGCGCCGGGTCCGGACGACTGTTACTTGGCCCTTCGAGGGTTGCGTACATTGGCCGTACGACTGGAGCGCCAGCAGGCATCGGCCTTGAAGGTTGCAGAATGGCTCGCGGCCCAGCCGCAGGTGCACCGAGTGCTGTATCCAGCGCTTGCCGATGATCCCGGCCATGGTATCTGGCAACGGGATTTCAGAGGGGCGTCCAGCTTGTTCGGTCTGGCGCTTCGGTCAGTGGATGAAGACGCAGTCAAGCGCTGCATCGATTCATTGGCCTACTTCCAGATCGGTTCCTCGTGGGGTGGCTACGAGAGCCTGATCGCATTCAACCATATGCCGGTGGCGCGGGATGTCGTGTCCTGGACCGAAAAACCGTTCCTCCTGCGTCTGCACATCGGTCTGGAGGACCCGGACGATCTGATCGACGATTTATCCCAGGCCTTGGGCCGGTTGTAAATCAAGAGCTGTCAGGGCAGCCTCATCCCGTTGTTTCCGGTTGCAGGACAAAATCGGAATCGACTTTCCAGAAAGGGCCGTCAAATCCACAGCGCTGAATCTCGTCCGGGTCTTCGATCTGGTTGAAGGTCCGGATCAGGCTCTCGCGAACGGCGAATACAGCGTCGTCTTCGAGGTGCGGATCGCCTTCGACAAATATGTGGGTCGTCAGTTTGCGGTATCCCGCAGCACTGAGCATGAAATGAATGTGGGCCGGTCGCCAGGCGTTTCGATTCATCTGGCGCAGCATGTCACCGACCGGGCCGTCTGTAGGCACCTCGTACGATACGGGTTTAACCGTTTTGAACCAGTAGCGACCATCGTCGCCGGTTGTGAAGATCCCCCGGTTGAGTTCACCGGTGCCTGTTCTTTGTACATCGTAAAATCCGTCGCCGGCCGTCTGCCAGACGTCGATTCTCGCGCCTGATATCGGGTTGCCCGAAAGATCCAAGATCCGGCCTGACACCAGTGTCGGTTCGCCGCTACCCGGTAGGGTGTCACCCATCGCCATGTCCGGTGCTGCGGCATGGAACGGGCCGAGCACCGTGGCTTCTGTCGCGTTGCCTTCGGTCCGGTTGTTGATACTTTCCAGCAGCATGGAAATGCCAAGCGTATCGGACAGCAAAATGAACTCCTGGCGTTTGTCGTCTGAATTCTGACCGCACGCAGTCAGAAACTGGATAGTGCGGAACCACTCGTCCATGGTCGGCTCAACATCCCGAACAATTCCGTGCAGATGCCTGATAACTGAAGATATGACCTGGAGAAATCGAGGATCTTTGCTTTGTGCCATGCGCTCGATGACCGCATCGGTCGCAACGGCTTCGTTAAAGTTTCGCATTGGTGGCCCTCCTTGACATCGTTTTGATTGTGCCGGTCGATTCTAGATCAATCTCACCGTCAAAGACGGTCGGTACCCTGGGTAACATCACAGCTGGGCCTGAATTCGCCGTTGCCGGTGCGCGCAATCAGATCAGATGCCACCCCAGATGAGCTCGGCGGTGTTTACCACGAGTTCGAGTTTTCGTTTCTGTTCGTCTTCTGTCAGGGTGTTGCCTTCCTCAGTGGAGGCGAATCCGCACTGGGGCGCAATTCCCAGCTGGTCAAGGTCGACAAATTTCGAGGCTTCATCGAATTTGCGGCCGAGGGCATCGGGTTCTTCCAGTTCTCCCGACTTGGTCGTAACGAAACCTGCCATCACTCTCTGTTGACCTTTGGACAACAGGCGCAGGGGAGCCAAGCCGCCCGCACGTTGGGTGTCGTACTCCAGGAAGAAAACATCTATTCCGGTCTGGTTGAATACGGTATCAGCTACCGGGTCATAGGCGCCCTGTGCCATCCAGGTCGACTGAAAGTTTCCGCGACAAAGGTGCATGGCAATGGTCATGTCGTCTGGTCGGTCCTTGATCGCGTCGTGCATCATCTGCGCGTACTGGGCAACCAGCCAGTCGGGATCCTGACCCAGGGTTTTCTTCTCTTCACGGATTTTGGCGTCACAGAGGTAGGCAAAGAAGATGTCGTCCATCTGCAGATACCGACAGCCTGCGGCATAAAAAGCTTTGACTGCTTTCGCATAGGTTGAGGTGATATCTGCGAACAGTACCTCAGGATCGGAGTATTCGGCAGGCAGAATGTCTGCCGCAGCAGTCCGAAAATGACAGCAACTTGGCCCCGGAATTGATATCTTGGGCTGAACTTCGGCGACCGATGCCAGGTACTTGAAGTGTGAAAGCATGGGATGATCGTCGGGAAAATCCAGTTTACCGGCAATCGTCGGGAAAATAGGTCGAAGGACAGCTCCCGAGAACTTAAGTCCCTGCTCACGCTCGACCAGCTCAAAACCACTCAAGTGCCCCATGAAGTCGTAGTGCCAGAATGAACGACGGTACTCTCCGTCCGTCACCGCCCTGAGACCGGCTGCCTGTTGCATGACGACGGCTTGGCGAATGGCTTCGTCTTCGATCTTTGCAAGGGACGCAGAGTCCATGCTGCCGTCTTCTAGGCAGGCTTTGCGGGCCTCTTTGACCACCTGCGGCCTCAACAGGCTGCCGACATGATCGGCTCTGAATAGGGGTTTCTGGTTCTGCAATCGAGAGTGCACTTGGGCTTGCAGCAGTGAACTGGCATTAAACGTTACCCGGTGGCTGGCGGTCAACTGGCTGCAGGACGGGATCAAATGAACCGGCAGCGTCAAATGGATCAGTTTGGATAAAAGACACACCGCGCGGTTCCACGAGGGAGTGGTGGGTTGTCTACCGTCTGAATAACCCGTTTAGAATGTGCCTTCATTGACCAACTGCCGTATCCGTCAGGGTGAACCCATGAAGGGCTCACCAAACTGTGCGCCAGGAATAGATCCGGAAGACCCGTATGAACAGCAGACTGTCAGGGCGGATGATGCAACAGGTGGCAGGTGGTATTGGACTGCTTTTCTCCTGTTTCATCATCTACTCGATCATTATTGCTCTGATAGACGAGGCCGATCTGCGGTTTATCGCCGTTGCTGTAGGGTTTGTGGTCGCTCTGACGGGGCATCCGCTAGCAGAGAGGATCAAAGCCGATCAGTGGCGATGGGTCGGGTGGGTCATCGACGTTTTCCTGGTCGCCGCGTTCTGTTACTCAGCCTGGTGGTTTTTCGAAGTGAAGGAGGAGTTGTGGACCGGGTTCTATATTGGAACGCCAGCAAATATATCCGCTGGCGCACTAGGTCTTGTCGGCTTGCTCGAGGCAACCCGTCGAGTCTGGGGCTGGTCGTTGGTTATTCTCGCTGTATTTTTCGTCTCCTTTGGTTTTGCAGGCCCACATCTTCCCGGAATGCTTCAGCATTTCGGAATGGACCTCAGTAATTTTATGCAGATCGCGTGGTACTCCTTTGACGGGGTCTTTGGCCGTGTCACCGGACTGGTTTTCAATACTGTTCTGGTTTTTCTGATCCTGGGTGCAATGCTGAGTCAGACCGGCGCCGGAGACAGTCTTATCAGAATATCCACGGCATTGACGGCTCGAATTCGGGGTGGGGCGGCTCATGCGGCCATTGTCGCCAGCGCGTTGTTCGGCATGATGAGCGGATCCGTCGCTGCGAACATCGCTGGAACGGGTGTATTCACCATCCCCATGATCAAGAAACAGGGGTTTTCAAATAACTTTGCCGGTGCAGTCGAAGCCTCCGCCTCCTCTGGCGGTCAGTTGACACCTCCGATCATGGCTGCCGCAGTGTTTGTGATGGCCGACTTGCTGGGCGAACCCTACCTGCTGCTGATCGCTGCAGCGGCTCTGCCGGCGCTTTTCAAATACATCAGCCTGTTTGCCCAGGTGTATGGGGAAGCGCTACGGATGGGCGACGAATCCGTCAGCACTGAAGAGATACCGGCCCTTGGCCGGCGTGACTGGCTCAATGCGCTGCTGTTTGTCTTACCGCTGACTGCACTAATGGCCGCTTTTCTGTTGGGCTATTCCCCTTCTATGGCAGGGTTCATCGGATTGATGATGGCGTTCGCGATGGGACTTGTACTCAGTCCGGACTTCAGGCGACAACCCATGAAGATCGCCAAGGCCTTTTCGTCGGGAGGCACTTCAGCGGCGAATATCATGGTTGCGGTCGCAACCATTGGCATCGTCCTCGGGGTCGTCAATGAGACAGGCATCGCAATCCGTTTTGCCATCGCAATTTCTTCGTTTGGAGAAAGTTATCTGATCGTTGCTCTGTTGCTGGCAATGTTGGGTGCACTGATACTTGGTATGGGATTGCCGACGCTGCCCGCGTATCTCATCATAGCGATAATGATTGCCCCAGCCATT
The DNA here is from genome assembly GCA_913051905.1 of uncultured Gammaproteobacteria bacterium. The sequence goes on from CAJXBY010000043.1 coordinate 12,841, forward strand.
ATCAAGGCCGGTGTCGATCCGATTGCAGCACATATGTTTGTACTGTATTACGCGGTTTATTCCTCGATTGTGCCGCCGATTGCATACGGTTGTTACGTTGCCGCACCCATCGCGGGTGGCTATCCAATGGCAACATCATTGGTTGCGCTTCGTCTATCAGTGATCGGACTGTTGGTTCCTTATGTTTTTGTTTATTCGCCATCACTGTTGTTGATCGTTGACGGATTCACATGGAGCGAATTGGCCGGAACAGTGGTTCGATTGACTATGGCTATATGGATGTTTGCGGTGTCTTTTGCCGGTGTTGATCCTGTCACGGGACGTCTTTCGATGTCTCACCGATTTGTCCGGTTAATTCTTGGTGTAGGTGCTCTATGGCCCGTCGCCATGATCTGGATTCCCGCTGTAATGTTGGCAATTCTTGTCACCTTGTTTTCCCGTATGCGCCGAGTACGATCGAATTGATCTAAAAAAATAGACCGTGCTACGGCACTCGGTACCCGTGACCCAATGGCGAATGCACAGAATAATTAACCGATGGTCAGTCGCTTTCGGAGCAATCCGTTGACTAATTGACTGCGAGATTCTCTTCTGCGACTATGAACGCGCACTGGGCTTTACTGAGCCCAGGCTTTTCGTTCATTGCATAATTTAAAAACAGACATAGAACAGAGGATGGAAAATGAAATTTACTAAGCTCCTGAGTACTTTTATGGGTGCCATAGCTTTTGTTATTGCATCTAGCGCCCAAGCTGAACTCTATAGAGTGACATCAATAGCGCCGGGCATGTCGCCCTTTGTGGTCAATACCGCCATCGCCAAAGTTGTTGGAAAGCATGTCCCTGGCGTCGACATGCAGGTTCGAGCCACGGGGGCCGCAACCCGGCATGTCGTTGAGGCGGCCCAAGGCAAAGTCGACTTTTTCTTTAATTCTGGAACCATCAACTGGTTGATGGTCAAGAACCTCGGGCCCTACAAGAAAATGGAAAATGCGCCGGAGCTCGAAAAAAATCTGGGCATGATTTTCAACTACGAAATTGGTCCGTACCACTACATCACCCGTGCCGACAGCGGAATTGAAAAACTCGAGGATATTGCGGGTAGAAAGGTATTCGCCGGTCCTCCAGGCGGCGCCGCCAAACGGGTCTGCCTGGGCAATATCAAGCTGACAACGGGTCTGGAGGGTGGTAAAGACTTCGAAGCAGTCGATTTCGGTTTTGATGCCGCTATTCAGGCCTTTCAGGATGACAAGATTGATGTGATTGTTCTATCGACCAACTTTCCCAGTTCTTCCGTTAGTCAGTTTGCGCTCACCAAGAAGATTCGACTGCTGGATATCGATACCGACAAGATCTCGTCGACGTGGAAATCCTTCATGAGTGCAACCGTGGTCGAGATACCACCGGATGCCTATGGCGATAATCAGGTCAACACCAGTTCAGTGTCTACCCATGGGGCTTTGGTTAACTTCTCTGCCCGCATGGACCTGGACGAGGAAGTGGTCTATCAGGTGACCAAAGCAATCTGGGAAAATGTTGAGGAATTACACGAAGCTGCGGCCTGGATGAAGGACACGGTGTCGCTGGATAAAGCCCTTGATTTCATTCCAAGCCGTCTCCACCCCGGAGCGGAAAGGTATTACAGGGAAATCGGTATGACGATTCCAGAGCCGACAACCTATTAGACGACTACAGAATAATCAGTCAAACGTGGACCTTCCGGGCCTTATGGCCCGGAAGGTGTTTTTTTGAGGTCTTGGTCTACTGCAAGGCAAAGTCTTCTCCTTGATTAACTTCCTTCCGAATCGGGCAGGTCACTGCTGCGGGAGTACAGAGTTCGTGTTCACCGGGTGCCTGTAATCAGCTAAGACCTTTTTACCTTGGTTTTCGTCGCCACCTCGCGGCCGCGCGAACCGGATGGGATGCGGATGTATCGCCAGTGCCGCTCCTCAGTGACGTGACCGGTCGCAGCTGTACAAAGATCGGCACATTCTCTTTCGACAGTACCCATTCCGTGTCGACAGGCTGGGCAGTCCGGCGTTCGAGTTCGTGTACGGTCTCAGCGATCCCCAAAACCTCGTCGCGCGTCAGACAGGCCTCGGACCTCAGCCCGGAAGGCGTCTCGATCTCCTGAATAGACTGACCTTGCGGGTCGAGCTGCGAATGAATCTCTTTGGAGCCGATTGCATAGTCCAGAATCCTGTAATCTTCCTTGTCGACCATGATCCGGTCAGGGACGGTCAGCCCCTGGACAACAGCCTCACCGTACCCCCAGCAGGCTTCGATGACGATCCGGTCGCGTTTGCCGGTGACCGGGTCGGCTGAGAACGCCACGCCGGCGCAGCGTGCCGAGACCATCGGCATCACGATCACGGCCATTGGAGAGGTCACGAACGACCGTTTCTTCTGTCGACGGTAGCGTAGTGCCCGCTCTGAAAAAAGCGACGCCCAGACGGCTTGTACCGCATCAATCAGCGCATCGGGACCGGTGACGTTCAAGAGCGAGTCATACTGGCCAGCGAAGCTGTTATCGGCGCTGTCTTCTCCCGTGGCCGAGCTGCGTACGGCGACAGGTAACGTAGGTTCGCCGCTTAGAGCACACAGCCACCGGTAGGCATCAGCAATGAGTTGGACTGTGGCAGGTTCAATATCCACCGCTCGAATGGCTGCCTGGCATTGCCGACTCATTTGTGCGAGATGGTTGGTATCGTCTTCTGACCAGTCTGATTCTCGTTGCCTCAGCCAGGCTTCAAGCCCTTGGCTCTTCAAACAAGTCTCGAAAACTCGCGTGCTAATGCAGAAGGCCTCAGGGACTTTCGTTCTCCAGCCACGAAGCTCAGCGAGGCGTGTCATCTTGGGTCCGACAGTTGAAGGATCCGCTGCGTCCGGCTCATCCAGACGAACAATCAGGGGGCCGTTTCGGCTCGACTGCGGTCGGGTCACCGGTGTTGGTCGAGGGTCTGCACGAGATCGTCGAGCAGCAGCTGTAGCTCTTGTAGACGGTCTCTGCCGAACCATTCGGCGATTTCCCGGTAGCGGGTATCGGACCAGATTGCAGCTTCTGCGACCATAGCCTGACCGGCTGGGGTCGGTGAGATCATTGTCTTGCGCAGATCGCCACGGTCTGATCGTCGGCGTATCAGATGACGCTTCTCAAGCGACTGCATGATCCGAGACAGGCTGGGCATACTGACGAAGATCGATTTGGAAAGCTCTCCAGCGGTCATCGAGCCAGCTGATGTCACCATTCGCAGAACGCGCCATTGCTGTTCGGTCACATTGTATTGGCGGAAAATGGGCTGGAATTGATTGACTGCGGCCTGCCTGGCCCGAAGCAGCCTGATGGGCAGGGTATGAGAGAAGTCATTCAGACCGTGTGAGTGGGCGGTGGATTTCTTCGGTTTTTCGGTCACTGATACAGGGTCGGAGTTATTCATCGACCACATGGTTTTTTAAAATGCCGACACCCGGCACCTCGACCTCAACCGTGTCGCCCGGGACAAGGAACCGTGGGGGATCGAATCGGGCGCCTGCGCCTGTCGGGGTGCCGGTTGTGATGATGTCGCCGGTCTTGAGCGTCATGAAGGTCGACAGGTAACTGATCAGGTAGGAAAAAGAGAACAGCAGGTTGGCGGTGCTGTCATGCTGTCTCTGTTCACCGTTGACCCGGGTTGTGACGGTGAGCTGGTCATAGCCGTCAAACTCATCCGCAGTCACCATCCAGGGTCCGACGGCGCCGGAGCGGTCGAAATTCTTGCCCTGCGTGACGTTGAACTTGCCGTGACGCATCCAGTCACGCACGCTGCCTTCCTGCAGTACTGTCAAGCCAGCAATATGGTCATGGGCCCCGTGTTCGGCGATTCTTCGACCCGGTTTGCCGATGATGATTGCGATCTCCCCCTCGTAATCGAATTGGGTCGATTCCGGTGGACGAACAATAGGCTGGAGATGGCCGACTAGAGATCCTGGGGTCCGCATAAAAACACTGGGATAGGGCGGCAGCGCTGTGTCGTCGTACTCTTCATTTCGATTGACGTAGTTAACACCGAT
>CAJXBY010000044.1 GCA_913051905.1 uncultured Gammaproteobacteria bacterium
TCTGCGCCAGAAACTGGCAGCAGGAGAATTCATTGCAGCACCGGGTGTGTTTGATCTGATCTCGGCTCGGATCGCTGACCATATGAGGTTCCCAGCGCTCTACATGACGGGATACGGTGTTGTCGCCTCCAGCCTTGGTCTGCCCGATGCGGGGCTTGCCGGTTACAGTGACATGGTCGAACGCGTGGGCAGGATCGCATCGGCCACGGACACACCGTTGATTGCGGACGCAGATACCGGTTATGGCGGTCTGCTCAACGTCGATCATACGGTGCGCGGTTACGAGCAGGCCGGCGCCAGCGGCATACAGCTGGAAGACCAACTGTCACCGAAAAAGTGCGGCCATACACCCGGTCGCCGAGTGATACCCTGTAGCGAGATGGTTTCAAAAATAAAGGTGGCTCTCGCGGCACGGGAGTCCGAGGATTTTCTGATCATCGCACGGACTGATGCCCGTACCGGTCACGGATTGACTGAAGCCATTCACAGGGGTCGGGCCTATGCCGACGCCGGTGCGGATGTGGTGTTCGTCGAGGCGCCCGAAACCGTAGACGAGATGGTTACGATCGCCAAGAGCATCGACACGCCGCTGCTGGCCAACATCGTCGTCGGTGGCAGTACACCGTTGTTGTCTGTCGAGGAACTCGCGGACATCGGATATCAGCTCGCGATCTTTCCCGGCACTGCATTCCTCGCAATGGGTGCGGCGGTGGAGTCGGTATACACGCATATTCGATCCACCGGCTCTACGGCTGATCTTGAAACGCCACTGTACGATTTTCAGGCCTTTAACCGGCTGATGGGTTTTGAGAGAGTCTGGGAATTTGAAGAGACCTGGCAGAATCCGGACTGAAGCATCGCCGGAACTTTCGAGGGAATTGGTGAACTCAATTCGCCCTCTGAGCCTGGGGTCTACTTCGACAATGGAAGGGACCGTGAATTTCCTGTGGGTTTTCAGTGCCATACGCAGGAGAGCTTCCGGTAAAGTGAGATTTCACGGTGCTGAAGTGCGGATGTTATGATTGTGGTAAATCAACCGGGACCCGCTCGGGCACCCGGGTACTAGAACATTGAGGAGGAAGAACAAGTTTGGGTGACAGCGCTGTGCGCTGATTCCCCAAGCTCGACCGACGATGGCGAAGCTTCTTGAAGTCCGGAATCTGACGACCCAGTTTTTCACCTCCGCAGGCACTGTGCAGGCGGTGGACAACGTCTCTTTTGACATCGATGAAGGGGAGACCGTCGCGGTGGTCGGTGAGTCCGGTTGCGGCAAGTCAGTCAGTGCGTTGTCGATCCTACGGCTGATCCCGTGGCCACCAGGCAAGATCGTTGGGGGATCCATTCGGTTTCTCGAGCAAGACCTTCTGTCCCTCAGCGATGATGAGATACGTAAAATTCGCGGCCGCCAGATCAGCATGGTGTTTCAGGAACCGATGACTTCGTTGAACCCGGTTCTCTCGATCGGTCTGCAGTTGACCGAGACGATGGAACACCACTTGGGACTGTCAAGCGCAGAGGCTCACAAAAGGGCAGTAGAACTGCTGACCATGGTGGGAATTTCAGAGCCCGAGAGGCGGCTCAGCCAATATCCCCATCACTTAAGTGGTGGAATGCGTCAACGGGTCATGATTGCGCTGGCGTTGAGTTGCGAACCCAAGTTGATTATCGCCGACGAACCGACCACAGCACTGGATGTGACGATCCAGGCTCAGATTCTGGAGTTGATGAAAGACCTCACCCGGCAACTGGGCGTCGCTTTGATCGTGATCACCCATAACCTCGGCGTGGTCGCCCGCTATGCCGATCGGGTCAATGTCATGTATGCCGGAAAAATGATCGAGATGGGAGGCGCGCGGCAGATCTATCATGATCCGCACCACCCCTATACGCTGGGCCTGCTCGCCTCGGTACCCCGCATGGATCAACCACGAGGCAATCGATTGATTCCGATCGAAGGCCAACCGCCGGATTTGACCTGGCTTGATCAAGGCTGTGCGTTTCGGCCCCGCTGCCGTTTTGCTGTTGATCAATGCGCAACTGAATTTCCCGAATTGCAAGCAGTTAATGATGGGCATTCGGCGGCCTGCTGGCGTGTCCATGAAATCTCAGATCTAAGAGATGCGTCATGATATCGGCGAGCGAACAAAACAGTGCAACGCAGTTGGATAACGAGGACTCTCCAGATCCACTGCTTCAAATTCGTGATCTCAAGATGTATTTCCCGGTGACGGAAGGCACGATCTTCCAGAAAACCGTGGCTGAGGTTAAAGCCGTTGACGGAGTGTCGCTGGATATTGCCAAAGGTGAAACCCTGGGACTGGTCGGCGAATCGGGTTGTGGGAAGACGACTATCGGGCGCTGTATCCTGCAACTGGAACGGGCAACCGAAGGCGAGATTAGATTTGAGGGACAAGACCTCACCCGCCTGAATCAGAGAGAACTGGTACCGGTGCGGGAGAAAATTCAGGTCATCTTCCAAGATCCTTACAGCTCACTCAACCCGCGGATGAAGATCGGCGCGATGCTGGAAGAACCCATGCGCGTTCATCGCATAATTTCCGATGCCGCAAAGCGCAAGGAGAGGGTCCGTGAACTCCTTTCCGTATGTGGACTCGATCCAAAATTTGCCGATCGCTATCCACACGAGATGAGCGGTGGCCAGCGCCAGCGGGTCGGCATCGCCCGAGCACTGGCACTAGATCCAGATTTTATTATCTGCGACGAGGCCGTATCGGCGCTGGATGTTTCGATCCAGGCCCAGGTCATCAATCTTTTGGAGGATCTGCGCGACGAGTTCAACCTGACCTATCTCTTTATTGCTCACGACCTGAGCGTGGTTCGTCATATCTCAAACCGCGTGGCCGTCATGTACCTGGGCAATCTGGTTGAACTTGCCGATGGGGATGAGTTATTTGATAACCCAAAGCACCCCTATACCCGTGCCTTACTTGATGCTGTGCCCATTCCCGATCCCGTTGTCGAAGATGAACGGCAACACAAGGTGATCGAGGGTGAGGTGCCCAGCCCGATAAATCCCCCCAGCGGTTGTGTTTTCCACCCGCGGTGTCCGCTGGCGGTGGACACTTGTCGCACTTCAGTGCCAGAATTCCGTGACATTGTGAGCGGTCATGGTGTGGCTTGTACCCAGGTTTAGCCGCGGAGCACTGTTTTGAGAAGAATTTCTGATCAGATGGTGATCAGGATGCGCTCGATAGAGTTGTCATCAGTAATCGAAATGACCGCAAGATCGAGCAAACTAAACTGACGTAGCAATGGAGGACGCTTAGCAATGAAATCAAAAGTACTAAAGTCTGTAATCACGGTGGCAACTGGGGCGTTTTTAGCCCTTGGGGTCACGCTGACCTCAGTTGCCGGCCCCAAATCTGGAGGAATCCTGAATTTTGTGGTGGGTAGCAAGATCCCGTCCTACGACGGGCACCAAGAAACCACTTTCGGCATGATTCATCCAATTCGTCCGTTTTACAGTTTGCTGATTCGAGTAAATCCGGACAATCCGGCTGATCCCGCTGATTTTAAATGCGATCTGTGCGAAGGAGATGTTCCGGCAGGGGAAAACGGTGGAACCAAGTACACCTTCAAGATCCGAAAAGGTGTCAAGTTTCATGATGGTACGCCGCTGACATCCGCTGATATCAAAGCGACGTTCGACAAGATCATCTTCCCACCTCAGGGCGTGCCCAGTTCCCGTAAGGCGTTTTTCAAAATGGTTGGATCGGTAGAGGCTCCGGATGATTACACGATCGTGTTTAACCTGGATTTTCCTTCAGGGTCTTTCATACCAGCTCTAGCAACACCGTTTAACTTTGTTTACAGCAAGAAAGATCTGGATGCACATGGACACGAGTGGCACAAGAAAAACATCAACGGGACTGGTCCGTTTAAATTTGTTGAGCATATTCCAGGCCAGCATGTCGCTGGTGAACGCTATGCTGGTTATCACTTCGAAGGCCAGCCATATCTCGACGGGTTTAAAGCGATCTCTGCACCCAAAATGGCCGTTCGGCTGAATGCGATCCGAGCTGATCAAGCCTCCATCGAGTTCCGAGGCTTTCCTCCGAAGGCGCGTGACGACCTTGTAAATGCTTTGGGTGACAAGATTACTGTCCAGGAAAGTGACTGGAACTGCGTATTGATGGCAACAGCGAACACCAAGAACAAGCCTTTTGACGATGTTCGAGTTCGCCAGGCATTGACCTTGGCCGTCGATAGATACAGTGCGTCCAAATATCTTTCAAATATCGCAATCGTGAAGACTGTGGGCGGCATCGTCTTTCCGGGTCATCCATTGGCCGCTAATCAGGCTGAGATGGAACAGTTGGTCGGATATTCCAAAGACATTGAGGCCAGTCGTGCCAAGGCCAGGCAGTTGCTCAAAGACGCAGGTGTGCCAGAAGGCTTTAAGTTCACATTCAACAATCGAGGCGTGGATCAGCCCTACAAAGTTGTCGGTACTTGGCTGGTCGACCAGTGGCGGAAAGTTGGATTGGACCCAGAACAGACTGTGAAGCCTTCCCCGCAGTTTTACGCAACGTTGCGTAAAAAGTATGATTTTGATGTCTCAATCGACTTTAACTGTCAGTCGGTCATCAATCCAATTGCAGACGTGAGTAAATTCCTGTGTAGCGCAGGCAATAACTATTCACAGTGCGATAACCAAGAAATAGAGGATCTTTATGACCGTCTGATGAAGGCGGCCACTCTTGATGAGCAACGTGCTGCCATGCGTGCGTATGAGAAAGCGGCAGTGGATTTTGCCGGCAGCAGTATTACTCTCTGGTGGTACAAGATTAACCCGCACCGCTCATATGTTAAGGGCTGGAACATTGCGCCCAGCCATTATCTGAACCAACATCTAGATAATGTCTGGTTGGATCAGTAGATCGAGCAGTAAAGGCAATCGTTTTTAATTCGCCGATGATTAGACCCGTCAGCTGCCAGTTGCGCAGTTGACGGGTTTGTTCTCTTAAGAGCGTAGTACTGTGCATCGATACATAACCAAGCGCTTGTTGTTGATGATACCGACGCTGTTGGGCGCAGCTTTATTGGTATTTTTTCTGCTTCGAGCAATACCCGGTGATGTGTGTGAGGTGCGCTTGGCGGGGACCGGGCTTTATGTCGATGAAGCCGAGATTGAACTATGTAGAGAAAAACTCGGTTTAACAAAGCCGCTGTTAGTCCAGTTCTATGACTTTGTCAGCGGCTACTTTACCTGGGATCTGGGCGAGTCGATGTGGACAGGCAAAGCGGTGACCTACGAGATTGCCATCCGTTTCAAGTTGTCGGTCCAGCTTGCCATTATGGCGACGCTGGTCGCCGTAATTATCGCAATACCACTCGGTGCGATCTCGGCGATTAAGCAAGATACGTGGGTGGACTATTCTGTTCGGACATTCAGTATTGCGGGAATTGCGATGCCCTCTTTTTGGCTTGGCATCATCATTATCTTGGGCCTTCTGATCGGAAGTCAGAAATTTTTCGGCGACCCGTGGATGCCTCCGATCTACTATGTCTCACCCTTTAAGGATTTCTGGGGCAACATGTCTCAACTTATCTGGCCTGCAGTAGCTACGGGTTACCGTTATTCGGCGGTTGTCGCCAGAATGACCCGATCAGCCCTGCTGGAGGTATTGCGTGAGGATTACATTCGCACAGCCAGGGCGAAAGGTATGCTCGAGAAAATCATTATCAACCGACATGCCCTGAAAAATTCGATGCTTCCGGTTCTGACTATCGTGGGTATTGAATTCGCCTTTCTGATCGGCGGCCTAGTGGTTACTGAGCAGGTCTTTAATCTTAATGGATTAGGCAGGCTTTTCGTCGAATCAGTTGGTGCGCAGGATTTTAATCTGACCCAGCAGCTCGTGATGCTCGTCGTGGTCGCGGCGGTATTGACCAACCTGGTGGTCGATCTGGTATATGCCTGGTTAGACCCAAGAATTCGATATGGCTGAAGCGGAAATGGTTACAGCAGATACAGCCAGGTTGGAATCAGTAGATGACGTAGCTCGCAAGTCCTGGTTTGCCCAGTTCGGTGACCTGGTTCGCAAGCAGCCACTGGGTGCTGCAGGTGGCCTCATCGTGCTGGTGATGATACTGGCAACCATATTTGCGAATGTATTGTCCCCTTACGATCCTGAAGCCGCGTCATTCGAACACATGCTGGTGCCACCCAGCAGCGACTTCTGGTTCGGTACTGATGCCTTCGGCCGGGATATTCTGACGCGAATCATTTACGGCGCCCGGACCGCTTTGTTTGTTGGGTTTACTGCTGCATTCGTGGGAGCTACGGCAGGACTGGTTCTAGGAGTAGCCAGCGCCTACTATGGCGGACTATTCGACCTGATTTTTCAGCGTGTAGTCGATGTTGTGATGGCGTTTCCTCTGATTGTTCTGGCGCTGGCGGTGGTTGCAACGCTTGGCGCTGGTACCGTCAATGTGATCATCGCGATAACGATCCCATTTATCCCGCAGTGCGCAAGAGTGGTACGTTCGAGTGCACTCGCGATCCGTGAAATGCCGTACGTCGATGCTGCGCAGGCGCTCGGCTTTGGTCACATGCGGATCATCATGCGCCACATGGTGCCCAATGTCATGGCACCGTACCTGATCATGCTGACCACCTTTGTCGGACAGGCCATTCTGCTGGAAGCCTCATTGTCATATCTGGGACTCGGTGTTCAGGAACCCACACCGGCCTGGGGACTGATGCTTCAGGGTGGTGCCGAAGAATTTGCTGAGAGTGCTCCGTGGGTTCCGATCTTCCCGGGCCTGGCCATAACGCTGGCCGTATTTGGTTTTAATCTCTTCGGTGACGCACTCCGGGATATTTTCGATCCTAGACTGCGCTCTCGTTAAATCGCTTGGTCCTGAAAAACTTCTAAAGTGCACCGTTCTGCCAGCGGGCGAATTCGATGCCCGTGGAGCACTGACCGGCAATTATTGAATCTGATACCTCCGGGGATTTCTTCATGAAGCTCGCGGTTCTGGATGATCATCAGAATGTCGCCCTTGAGGTCGCGGACTGGACACGGATAGAGCCGGCTGTGGACATTTCCGTCTTTAATACACATCTGGGTGATGTTGATTCCATCGCGCGAGCCCTCGACGGGTTCGACATTGTTGTGGCAATGCGGGAGAGGACCCCATTCCCCCGGCAATTGCTCGAACGACTGCCCAAGCTGTCCCTGCTGGTGACGACCGGAATGCGTAATCTCGCAATCGATACTGTAGCGGCCCGTGAGCTGGGTATCGATGTGTGCGGCACACCGATGCTCGGTTATCCCGCCGCCGAGCACACCTGGGCGCTGATCCTGGCGCTGGTCAAACAGGTCTCGGCAGAAGACTCGATCATGCACGAGGGCGGCTGGCAGCAGGGTCTGTCGACGGGTCTGCGAAACAACACGCTGGGTATTATTGGCCTGGGCAAGCTGGGTGCCCAGGTGGCTGCAGTCGGGCTGGCTTTTGGAATGAAAGTGCTGGCCTGGAGCGCCAATCTCACCTCCGAACACTGCGCCGAGCACGGTGTGATCCGGGTTGAACTAAAAGATCTGCTTGCGTCATCGGATATTGTCACGATTCACCAGGTTCTGTCAGATCGAACCCGGGGATTGATCGGTGCGGATGAGTTCGCCCGGATGAAATCCACGGCCTATCTGGTGAATACGGCCAGAGGGCCGATTGTTCAGGAGAGCGCACTGATCGCCGCACTGCAAAACGGCACCATCGCCGGTGCCGGGCTTGATGTGTACGACAGCGAACCCCTGTCGCCGGATCACCCGCTGCGTAGTTTGAATAACGCAGTGCTGACCGGGCACACTGGTTACGTCATGAGGGAAAACTATGTTAAGGGTTACAGCGGAGCGGTAGAGAACGTCCTTGCTTGGCTGAACCGAAAACCGATCCGGTTGCTTAACTGAGATCATCAAAAGAAGAAGAGAAACAAAGCATGCCGATGAATTGGCAGAATGAATTGAAAGCGGTCACCTTCGATGTGTTCGGCACAGTGGTGGACTGGCGAAGCAGTATTGCCCGGGAAGTCAACAGTCTTGCCGAGGCCAAGGGGTTCTCGGTCGATGGTACGGAATTTGCCAGCGCCTGGCGGGCTCTGTATCAGCCTGCGATGTCCAGAGTCCGTTCCGGTGAATTGTCATTTACCCGGTTAGACGTGCTGCACCGAATGAACCTTGATCAGGTTCTGGAACAGTTCGGTATCGAGGAATTATCCGAAGCCGAAAAACAGGACTTGAACCGGGCATGGCATCGACTCAGTCCCTGGCCGGATGCGGTGCGGGGTCTGACCCGAATCAAGAACAGATTTATTGTTGGCTCATTGTCAAACGGGAACGTGGCATTGATCGTCAACATGGCCAAGCACGCAGGCCTGCCGTGGGATGTTGTACTCGGGGCGGAGATTGCCGGGCATTACAAACCGCAGCCAGAGGCTTACCTCAAATCAGCCGGAGTGCTCGATCTGGAACCCCGCCAGTGCATGCTCGTTGCCGCCCATAACAGTGACCTTTTGGCCGCCGCCGCATGCGGTTTCAAAACAGCATTTGTTCCGCGTCCGACCGAATATGGCCCGGATCAGGTCACTGACCAGTCACCCGAAGCCGATTTCGACATCGTGGCAGAGGATTTTGTGGAACTTGCCGTTCACCTTGGGTGCTGAATCTAATCCGCCTACAGGTGGATTCGGGATTGACTAACTGCCAGATTCTTCGTCAGGTATTTTCGGCCAGCGTGCCAGGAAAGCCTCGATGGCATCACACGCCGGTTGGGCCACATCGCCGAGCTTCTTGGCCTTGAGAAAAATGATGGCCAATGTCGCGCTGCTTAGGCCGGCCTGATCACTGCCTTTGCGGGCCGTGCGGTGTGTTTCCCGCAGCCACCGGGGGACTTTGCCAGGATCTGCCCCACTACTGATTTCGGTCTTTGCCCTTTCCAGGTGCTTGTCGGTGAGTGCGGTGATTTTGCCTAGATGGCGGTCGGTATAGGCACTTTCATCAGAACGAATAATAGCCTTGGTATCCCGGATTATCTGCCGGGCCTGGCCTTTCTTGCCGAATATGCCGAGCATCGTCAGGACCTGGACTACACCCGTTGACCCGTGTCAGGTCAGCCCGACCATGACGTTGCTCTGGAACGTCGGTCTTTGGGTCAACAGTTGATACCAACGGGCAAGGTCAGGCATCTCCTTGCGTTCGATTTCGAGATTGAACCAGCGGTAAACCATGATCCCCAGCGGAATGTCAGCCATAGAAAAATCCTCACCGCCGACGAACCTCGAGGTCGACAGCCGGGTGTCGAGCATACCCAATGCTTCTTCCAGCCGATCGCGGGCTGCTGAGATGGCGTCAGCATCACGGTCTTCGGGAGCGGTGCGTATCAGCCCCAAGAAAACGGGGACAATAGCCGGACCGACGACAGTCTGCTGCCAGTCCATCCACTGCTCGGCCACCGCCATTCCCACGGGATCACCCGGCAACAGCGCGTTGGGCGCGTGTTTACGTACCAGGTATCTGACGATCACATTGGATTCCCAGAGCACGATATCACCGTCCAACAGGGTGGGCACCAGCCCGTTGGGGTTCATCGCCAGGTACTGCGATTCGCGGTTACCGCCAAACGGTCCCCCGATATCGTCACGCTCGTAGGACAGGCCCAGTTCGTCGCAGGCCCACAACACTTTCTGGACGTTAGAGGAGTTGTTTCGACCGAGAATTTTCAGCATTGGATGATTGTCCTCCGGTGAGTTGTACGGAGACTGGTTGGACTGAAACTGTTTCAGCCGATTCGATGGGTACAGACGTCATTATAGCGGCGCCCGGGTTAGACCAGTCTTAGGGTTTGCCGCGTTTCGTCTCTGGAGGCAGCCAGTAGACAATCAGATTGGCGAGAAGAATGGTCCCGGCCAGGCAGTAGAACACCGCAACCAGCCCGTAGCGATCAGCGACCAGACCGCCCAGCGGTAGCATGATTGTGGTCAAAAGTGCTTGGGTGCCGAAGAGGATACTGGTGGCACTGCCAGCGATATTGGGTGGGGCAAGGTCCATCATCCAGCTGTGAATGACCGGTCTGACTGCAAACAGCGCAAACCCCAGCACCGAGACGGTGGCGACAATGATGAGATCATTCCGGGTCAGCGTCATCGTGGCAATGACAACGGTGGTGACAGACAAACCGGCAAGGACCACCGGCCGCCGACCGACCCGGTCCGACCAGGCGCCTGCAATCGGGGAAGCGATCAGCCCGCCGGCCTGTAGGGCCATCATCGTAACACCCAGCCACAACGGTCCCGAGTCGAGTTCATTGACGAGGTAAAGGGGCAGGAAGACGTACAGGCCATTCTGGGCGATGTTACGCATGCCGGACATGACGCAAAGCGCTAGGATCGTTCGGTCTCTCGCTATCCGCCCCACCTGAACCAGATAGTCCCGAATTCCATTGTGGTTGTCCCGGACCCCACCGGTGTTGCCGACCGAGTGGCGCAGAAACAGCATCAGAATGGCGGCGATGACAAAGACCGGAACGGCGCCGGTCAATGCGGTGCCCTGCCAGCTGAGTACCACCAGTAGCGCCCCTGCCGCAAGAGGTGCCAGCGTGTCGCCCAGATTCGCACAAAGCGCGTGCACAGACAGGGCATAGCCCCGGTTCCTAGGGTAATGCTCTGAGAGGTAGGCGATGGCAGGCGGATGCCAGAGGTTGTTAGAAGCACCGAGCAGGACTACCAGTCCGGTGAGGATCAGAAACTCATGAGTCAGACCGAAGCCCAGTAATGCCACCCCGCCGATCAACAAAGAGGAGACCTGATAGACGATTCGCCTGCCTGTGACGTCCACGGCGAGTCCACTGCCAAAATTAGCGACCAGGGCGCTGAGATGAAATACTGAGACCAGGAAACCGGTGTCCGTGTAGGACAGGCCGATGTCTCGGGCCACAAAAGGTAGCAACAGATAGAAGAACGCCGCTATCCAGTGCGTTGTACCGTGTCCAAGCCCGACCAGAAAAGCCGGCCCCTGCTTTGCCAAAGGAACACCGGTGAGCCGCCCGACAGATTCCAGTAACACTGAATCACCTCCAATAAACCGCGGCCACCTTAACGCCGGGGTATCGGTGATACAACCCCGCCGACCGATGATACCGCCGACGACGGCGAGGCCCTTTTAGGGCAAAATAATCGGTAAATCAAATCTTGGTCAGGTTATCCGGCAAAGCCCGCACATCGGGCTCTATAGGAGAATGATATGACGCAACCGACAATCGGGATGCCGCTGGCGCGGTTTACTGTACTGGACATCACCCGGGTCCGATCCGGACCGACTGCGGTCCGGCAACTGGCAGACTGGGGTGCCAACGTTATCAAGATCGAATCACCAGCGCATTTGAATACCGAGAGAGGCATGGGTGGCGCCAGGCACGGCCCCGATTTTCAGAACATTCACCGTAACAAGCGGAGTATGACCCTGAACCTCAAGGATCCTAAGGGGCATGCGGCACTGATGCGGATGGTCGAACAGGCAGATGTGGTCGCTGAGAACTTTCGGCCCGACGTGAAAAATAGACTGGGCCTTGATTACGCGTCACTTGCGCAGAAAAATCCCGGGATCGTTCTGGCCAGTATCTCCGGATTTGGTCAGGATGGTCCGTACGCCAATCGACCAGGGTTTGACCAGGTCGCCCAGGGGATGGGGGGGCTAATGTCCATTACCGGATTGCCCGGTCAGGGACCGGTAAGGGTGGGTGTGCCCATTGCCGACCTGGCGGCCGGCATGTACACCGCCATCGGTATTCTCATCGCGCTGCTGCAGCGTGAAGAGACCGGCCGTGGACAGTGGGTTCACACCTCTCTGCTGGAAGCACAGATTGCGATGCTGGATTTTCAGGCAGCACGATGGCTGATCGAAGGGCAGGTACCGCCCCAGGCCGGCAACAACCATCCGACCAGTATACCGACCGGTGTGTTCGAGACCGCCGACGGACACATCAACATCGCCTCAGCGGGCGAAACCATGTGGCAGAGACTCTGTGCCGTCTTGGAGGCGCCGGCGTTACTCGAGAACCCCGATTATGCGACCGAGGAGTTGCGGCTCGAGCATCGGGATGACCTTAACGCTGATCTGGCCGGATATCTTAAGAACCGCAGCAGCCGGGAGTGGATAGATGCTCTAAATGATACCGGTGTCCCCTGCGGTCCGATTTATGCAATAGACGAAATGTTTGCAGATCCCCAGGTGACTCACATGGGTATGGCGCAGCCGGTTCGGCATCCTGATCTGGGCAACATTCATGTGGTCAAGAATGCCGTCAATTTAAGCGGTGCTCCAGAGTTTCCCTACCAGCCAACACCCGAGCGGGGTGAACACACCGACACCGTGCTCTCCGAGTTCGGTTATAGCGAACAGGAGATCGCGGAGTTGCGGGAGGTTGGAGCTGTCTGAAACAGCCTGATTCAGATCGGGCGTTTCCGGATCAGGTAACGCTGGGTACCCTCGAACACCAGCGTGTCTTCCTGGTTGTGAATGGTAGTCCGCATAGTGATGACACCGGTACTGCGTTGCTCGGTGAGGTCGGTGATTTCCAGCAGAGGGTACAAGGTGTTGCCGCGGTATACGGGTTTTAGAAACCGTCCTGTGGCTTCGATCATGCCGATCAGTGAATTGGCAACTTCGCTGGGAAACGTACCGGCACCGGCAGCGGTCTGGATCATGACCTGAAGGCCGTGGGCCAGAAGTTCTTCGTGGCCGCGCTCCCGGCAGAACTCGACATCGTAGTGGATCGGGTCGTTGTCACCCGATGCGGCCTGGAACATCGCAAACAGGCCGCTGGTCTGGGTACGTGAAGGAATGATGTACTGGTCGCCGATGGAAAAGTCCTCGAAATACTTCGAAGGCCGCAACTCTCTTCTACCCCGCTGCCTGGCTTCATCCATTATCATCCTCCAGAGATCACTGGTGTCGAGGGTCACTATACAGGGCTTACAGGCGGCCTGACGAACAGGATTAAGCGGGCTATTCTCTTCATGAAGAGCGCCTGGCATCGGGCTTCAGAAGCGTGTCGATAATCCGCTGATGTAGTCAGTGGCTACTTGCAATCAGGACGACACCGGGAACCACAAGCAGCATGGTGACAATGATGCGAACCGTGAAGGTCTCCCGGCGAAAAACAAAATACCCGAGCAGAAAACTCAAGAGGGGTGATATGGCGACAATGGGTACTACGCCCACCACGGTCCCGATCTGAAGGGCGGTGTTGAGGGACCATATGGATACGCCGTTGATCAACCCACCGAGAAAGAACCACAGCAGTGCCGGGGTCCATCTGAGTTGAGTATGAAATTGACCGTTTTTCCCCGAACCTACGATCAATGCAACGCAAAGTGAAACCGTATAGCCGACCAGGCCGGCGAACAGGGGTTCAGGCACCTCATTCAACCCCAGTTTAGTGAGGGCGTGAGCCAATGCCCGCAACACCGCTGCGCTGATCGGCAGCCCTAGCGCCCAGATCGGCCACGATGAGGGTCCGTCCCTGCGATAGGTGAGTATGATGATGCCGGTCACAATGGCGCCGGTCCCAACAAACAGAGTCGGAGTCATGGACTCACCCAGGATCAGCACTGCAAAAAGCACTCCGAAGAGTGGCGCAGTTGAGGCCAGGGTGCTCGAAAGTGTCGGGCCCAGGTGGCGGATGCCGGCCAGAGCGAAGTTAGCCGAAAGAAACGGCCTGAACAGTCCGATCAGCATAAAAAGGATTATCGCCGAAGTCAGCCAGTAGCCCCGTTGGAGAAACCATGGCGATAGCGTCCAGTAGAAGAGCGTCGATGCAAATATTGAGACCAACGTGCCCGTCCGGCTGTCAACCTGTTTGAGTCCGAGATTGTGAATCTGGACCCCGACGGCAAAGAGTAGAGCCGAGCACAGGGCCAGGGCAGCCGGTGAAGAAAAAATCATCGGTATCACACCCGGGTCAGTGAAATTCAGCCGTTGTAGGTCCGCTCTCCTGTGTCGCGATGCCAGGTGCGGTACAGGTGCCGTCTGTGCTTGGGGTCCGGGTGGTCTTGATAGGTACTGCGGTAGTGTGTGACGGTGGTATTGTTCAGGTACTGCAGGTCCCCTGGTCCGAGTTCCATCTGTACCCATAACGCCGGGTCGGCCAATGTCCTCTCGACGGCGTCCAGGGCCTCGGCCAGCGCCCCATCGGGCTGCTCGCCTTTGATTTCAAATCCTTTGCGGATCAAAGAGACATTGGCACGGCACTTGAGTTCTGCTCCATTCCAGTCGAAGAACGCCAGTCGTACGCTCTTCGAATCACCTGGCGGGTGTTCTGCCTGGCGGTCGTAGTGGATCGGCTGGTAAAGCCGGGCAAGAAGATCCGGGCTGTTGTCGAGCAGTCGGTTGTGCAGCGTATAGATGCTGCACAACCGGCTGATACCGCCGCTCATTGCAGGCCGCTGGCAGAGCAGGCCGACATAACGAGGCAGTGCGATGCCGAAGGCATTGTCATTGTGGAAATTGAGTTCTACGTTAGTGTGCGATCCACGCACCCCGTAGCTGTATTCCTGCCCGGTATCCATGACTTCATAGATCATGGTGCCGTCGAACTTCTGTGCGACAGGGCGGCCGATCAACTGTCCCAAGATCCAGAACACAGCAACTATGTGCTCGGTACTGTGATCGTCGACCGGCAGGGCACTGAGCAGTGTGAAACCGCAACCGGCGTCTAGAAGGGACCGGGCATGCTTCATCACCTGCTCAGTGGCACGGATCGGAAAATCGGCCGGTGTCCTCAGCAGGGTCGGCAACGGATTCCGCTGAATGTGTGCTGTGAGTTCCCGGATTTCGTCAACGGCTTCATCGGGTACCACGACCTTCCAGTCTTCCGGGCTGAGGTCCGAACCCAGCCAGGCCCGATGATCATGAATAGGGTAGTCGAGCATCAGCGAATGATCAGGCCAAGTGGCAGTCACTCATCAAGGCGGACCGCAGTCATTTCGATCCGGCTGCCAGTGCGCTTTGCAGCAACTGCACATAGTGGACCGCAGCGCGGCCGCTGCCGTGACTGATCTGCTGCCTGCAGCTGGTGCCGCCGGCGACAATGGCGCTTTCAGCGGTAAGATCGCGTACTGCAGGCAGAAGTGACAGTTCGCCCATAGCCATCGAGACCGCGTAGGTCTGGGCCCACTGACCAAAGTCCCCGGCCATGCCGCAACAACTACTGGCAATGGGGTCTACCTGCAGATCCGGAATCCATCCTAGAACAGTTTCGACGTCACCGGCCGTGGCAAACGCCTTCTGGTGACAGTGGCAGTGAAGCGCGGCGTGGTTGACTGGCAACGGACCAAGATTCAGTGATAGCGAACTTTGGTGCCGGACCAGATACTCCTCCAGAAGCAGCGCCATCTTATCCAGACCCCGTAGCTCGGTGGATGAGAAAAGGCCCGTGTACTCATCCCGGAGGGTGAGCAAGCAGGCCGGTTCGATTCCCACGAGTGGAATGCCGCGCTCTAGGTAGGGCCTCAGTGCTGTAATCAGGCGTGTCGCTTCAGTACGGGCCTGATCGATCAAGCCTGCTGAAAGGAACGTGCGGCCACAGCATAGCGGTCGGCCTTTCTCCGGCCGCGCGACATGCACGCGGCAGCCTGCTTCCGTCAAGACCTCCACCAGCGCCTGACCGTTCGCGGGTTCAAACCAGCGGGTAAATGTATCCAGCAGCACGACCACTTCGGTACCCGTGTCAGGCCCGGCAGAAGTCATACGCGCCAGGCCTGAGTCCCGCTCCCACAACGGCAGTGGCCGTTGCCGGGTAAGTCCCGTCAGGAATTCCAGCAGGCGCCGCGAACCTGGCAGGGCAGCAGCAGAATTCAGCAGTCCTGCGAGGGGCGCCAGCAGTGGGGCATAGCGCGGCAGGTAAGCGACCAGCCGCTGACCGGCCGTGAGGCCTACTTTCCGGGCACGCATGGCCTGCAGCTCCATTTTCATACGCGCCATATCCACGCCCGTGGGGCATTCGCGCTTGCAGGCCTTGCAGCCAACGCATAGCGACATGGTCTCGTGCATCGCATCGGAGGTCAAAGCGTCTTTGCCGAGTTGTCCGCTGATTGCCAGGCGCAGAGCGTTTGCCCGTCCGCGGGTGGAGTGCTGCTCGTCTCCCGTGGCCCTGTAGGAAGGACACATCACGGCCGCGTCACGCTTTCGACAGGCCCCGTTGTTGTTGCACATCTCGATCGCACCGGCGAATCCACCCCAGTTCGACCAGTCGAGGCGGGTCGTCTTATTCGTAGCGGCATAGTCCGGCTGGTAACGGAACAGACTGCGGTCGTCCATCCTGGGTGGCTCAACAATCTTGCCGGGATTGAACAGCCCTTTGGGATCAACAGCGCGTTTGATGTCGCCGAAGATATCGAGCATGCGATCCCCGAACATGACCGGATGAAATTCAGATCGGACGATACCGTCTCCGTGTTCACCGGAATGTGAGCCCCCATACTCCCTGACCATGGCAAAGGCTTTTTCGGCAATGGATCGCATTTTCTTCACATCTGCCGCGCTTTTCATGTTGAGTATCGGCCGTACATGAAGGCACCCTTCGGATGCGTGGGCGTACCATGTGCCACTGGTGCTGTGGTCGTGGAAGATACCGTTCAGGCGCTCGGTAAAGTCGGCCAGATGTTCCAGAGGCACCGCACAGTCCTCGATGAACGAGACCGGTTTGCCGTCCCCCTTCATGGACATCATGATGTTCAGGCCGGCTTTTCTGAC
>CAJXBY010000045.1 GCA_913051905.1 uncultured Gammaproteobacteria bacterium
CCGATACAACGTGCGTTTGGCAATCGACTGTTTCCCCGAATACCCGTAACAAGTCCTACCGGGATAGATGCCTCGTCCAGAATCGGGCCCTGTTCAATGTGCACCTCTATACACGCATGCAACCCATTTGGTGGTAGAGATGCTCTCCCGGCTCGGATTTCGTCGGGGTCGCAACCTGCTTGGACCATGTGCTCAGCCAATGTGAGTTCCGTGTCGACGCGACTCGCGTCGTCTAGGGCGGACTGGGGAAGTGTGCCAAGCGCACTACGGCTGCCGATATAGGATACTCCGAACCACTCTCCTTCTTCAGCACGGATCGCCATTACGCAGATGTCCCGCGCAGGAATCACTCCGGCATCTTGAAACGCCGAGACGGCAACTAATCCCGAGATAACCCCAGCGGCACCATCGAAGTTTCCACCCTGCGCAACAGAATCCAAATGAGAGCCTACGAGCACAGGTGGTGCCTTGCGATCTATACCTGGCAATACCATGAATGTATTACCTGCCGCATCGCGACCCACTTCCAAATCAAGCGAGTTCGCGTACTCCCTAACAAGATTATGAGCTATCTGCTCACCTTCCCCGTATGAAGGTCGTGTTATCCCGACCCCGTCATAAGTCGCCACACGTAATTTGTCAAACAAATCAGCCGCCTGTGACTCCCGCGCCTTTACTGCTCGATCAATATCTATCACTTTGACCTCCAGCCACGTTTATTTCATCAAAACTTAT
The DNA here is from genome assembly GCA_913051905.1 of uncultured Gammaproteobacteria bacterium. The sequence goes on from CAJXBY010000045.1 coordinate 736, forward strand.
TGATTTCTCTGAACGCCACCCAGGAAGAATCATAATTCTTCAGTATCTCCTTACCAACAGTATCCAGTAACTTCTGCTGTAGTTGATAAGATTTCATGACGTGGCACCCAGGACCTACACGAACCGGTTTCCTTTGTGTGAACCATTTACCTCTAGAGTCTCGCCAGTGAATTCTGTTACACCGATATTAGTATTTCGAAGAGAATAATCCGATCAATGTTACCCGGCTGATTTTGACGCCAACACCCTTACTTCCCTTCGATGTTAGCGACCTCTTCCAATAGGATTGGAATTGCGACGTTACACGAATGAATCCCCATGACGGTCGTGAGTTCTATCACCTCGAGGATTTCTTCTTTGGTCGCACCAGCCTTTAGGGCGTTCTGTACATGGCGGCGCACACCAGGTCCATAAAGATGTGTTGTAGCAGCATTGATCGCAATCAAGACCCGTTCTTTGTATTTCTGCGGCAGCGGCCCTTGATCCTGCGGCACACTGCGAAAAGCAAGATAGGCCTCTAGAAAGTCAGGATCAAGCTCGTGAAAGGTGTCCCATAAAGGGTTCCAGTCCCCTTTTGCCTTGTGCTCATCGGTTTTGGGGTAAGTCATTTCATTCTGTGACATTGCGTTAACCTCCTCTGTGCTTGAATGAGTCGCGGCGGAAGCTGTAAAGCGCCTCGGGATCAACTGCAACATCCACGACAGCCGGTTTGCCACATTGGAGAGCCGTTTCAAGAGCATCACCGAACTCGGACGTACGTTCTACTCGAAATCCCGCTCCACCGTAGAGTTCAGCAACCTTATCAAATGGTGGGCTGCTGACATTTGCACCGATATAGCGTTTGCCGAAGAAGTCTCTCTGGTAGGCCTTCTCTGCACCCCAACATTTATTGTTCATGACAACAGTCACTGTATTGATTCCGTAGTCCACAGCAGTACTCAACTCAGACAGTGTCATGCCGAATCCTCCATCACCCATCAGACTGACCACTGCACGATCCGGTCTGGCTGTTTTGACGCCCAGGCCGCAGGCAAACGAAAAACCCACCAGACCAAAATCAAGCGGTGTGAACAGGCACGGCGGCTCCCAGTAGTTCAGTGCATCGGTCGCCTGTAGACACAGTGTGCCGGCATCCAGGGTGATCGCCGCATCGCGCGGCAGCACATCACGCAGTACCTTGAAAAGCCCTGAAGGCTGGATTGGGTGGGATTCGACGTCGGCGTCAGCATCCTGCTTTTGCAGATAGGCGATCCGGTCGGCCCGATAGCTTTCGGTCCAGGCCGCAACTTTTGCATGCTGTTCAATCTCATTCAATGATTCCATCAGCTGTCTGGCTACGGTCGGTGCATCTGCCCAGATACCGACAGAGACCGGGAAATAGCGCCCTATGGAAGTTGGATCGAGCTCGACCTGAATGATTGCTGCGCTTTCGTTGATGTTGTCATAAGAATAGAAAGTCGAGTTGAATCCCAGGCGCGTGCCAAGCGCGAGAATCACATCTGCTTCTTTAGCAAGACGCGATGCCACAGGATTACCACGCGGTCCCATCTGACCAGCATTCAGAGGGTGGCCGAACGGGACAGCATCACCATGCCCGGGAGAGGTGACCACAGGAGCATTGAGCTTCTCGGCGAGTGTCAGAACCGGGACATATCCGCCACTGTTCTTAACCCCGCCACCCGCCACGATGACCGGCTGCCGGGCGCCCTCCAACAGAGCGGCCGCTTGCGCAATCAGATCCGCCGACCCGGCAGGTGCACTTCCAGGTCCTTGCTTTTGAGGATGGCCTATTAGTGGAAATTCAGCCGTTGCCGCCAGCACATCCCGAGGCAGATTGAGCTGTACCGGGCCCCGTCGGTGCGCCATCGCCACGCGGAACGCCTGATGAACCATTTCGGGTACGCGGTCAACAGAGGTTGCCGTCCAGGTGTTCTTGGTCACCGGTCGAAACAGCGCCTGCTGATCAACCTCCTGAAAGGCGTCGCGATAAACATGTCCAGAAGACAGGGCCCCTGCAATTGACACCACTGGGGAGAACGCCGCTGATGCCTGTGCCAACCCGGTGACCAGGTTGGTCGCACCCGGGCCATTCTGGCCGGCGAGAATTACACCTGGACCACCTGAGGCACGGGCATAACCATCAGCCATATGCGTACCCGTCCGTTCATCATGAACACCAATAAAGTCTATGCCGGACTCGTCATAAAGAGCATCAAACATCTCCATGGTGGCCGAACCGATCAGCCCGAACACGTGTCGGACACTTTCCGCTTTGAGTGAGTTAACGGCGGCTTGTCCTCCAGACAGTTTCTGCATGACTTTTATCTCTACTCCAGTGAAGAATATTATTCTTCCTTCAAATTATCAGCGATCAGAATGACGTTACGGAACCGTCGCTGTGAATACATTGACGGCTAGAGGACCATAGCACATTGATCTGCTGAACTTCGATAAAGAACTCCATACCATCAGATACTGTCCGGGTACTCAGCCTATTATTCAATTCCGATTAAAAGACGACCCATTGGTATCTGGGGTACAGCTCTGGCAGCATAGCTACCTGTCATCATCTGTTGCTGAGCAACCTGATGTGAACTTTAATTCAAGTTCCTAGTATGGCCGGTCCTCAGTAGTACTTCAGATTAAACCATCGATAATGGAGCCACAAAGTTGAAGAAGACCCATGCTTGGCCCGAGGGCTGTTGGAACTGGCCCATCGACGTTAGCCACAAACACGCTGTTCGATGCGGAGAGATGATCTGGGTCGGTGGTCAGGTTGATCTCACACCCGCCGGTGTGGTCTGCAACCCGAGTGAACGGCCATTGCAGACCCGCAATGCGATGGCCCACTTTTCAAGTGCCTTACACGCCCTGGAATGCGACCTCGAAGACCTGGTTTTCCTGCTGTGTTTCTACGTCAACGACGGTTCAGTCGACGAAGGTGCATTTCTTGAAGAAGTCGCCTCCTGCCTGCCCGATGGCGCTGTCCCAGCCATCAATGCCGTACCAGTACCCTACCTGGCCTACCCCGGAATGATGGTCGAGATTGAAGGCTATGCCATGCGTCGTGAAGACGGCGGTCGAATCGAGAAGACCGTCGCGTCCCATCAATCGCTCTGCCCTTTACCGACTCCATTCAGTCAGGCTGTTCGCAGTGGAAAGATGATCTTTGTATCCGGTCAGTACCCACGTCTGGCCGAAGGAACGGTCTACCATCAGGGTGACAGCGTCGCCCAGACCCGCCGGATCATGGAACACGTCACTGCATTGCTCGGCCAGTTCGGTGCCAGTTGCCGGGATGTAGTCAAACTGAACCGTTGGTACGCCGGCAACGTCGGGATCAAAGACTTTGAGCCGGCCGCCCTGGCCTGCGCCGGATTTTTCGATGAACCGGGCCCCGCAGCAACGGGTATTCCCCTGCCCCGCCACGCAGACCCCGACGTCGCGATAAAGATCAGTGTCGTTGCGATGCTCGGCGAAGACGGAACCCATTTATCTAGACGTCATGTCTGGCCTGAATCACTCTGGGACTGGCATATCCATCTACCATACAAACATGGCCTTGCCTGCGAAGAAATGATTTTTCTGGGAGGACAAGTCTCACTCGATAAAAAAGGCCGGGCACTCTATCCCAACGACCTGCCTGCCCAAACGCACCAGGCGATGCAGCATATCGGTACGATTCTGAATGAACTCGGTGCCGACTACGACGACGTCTGCAAAATCACGACGGTCTATCAAGGTGACTGTGGTTCGGAAACCCTGCATGGAAATCTCAGCATTAGGGCTGGCTATTTTCGTGATCCGGGTCCTGCCACAACGGGCATCCCGCTGCCGGCGCTAGCTTATGAGTCCATGGTGATCGAAATCGATACCTTTGCAATGAAAAAACCAGATAAGTCGGGCTGATCAGGGCAGGATTCGTTCGATGGCCGCACACTACTGACTGGCAGACTAAAAGGGAATCAAACGTTAGAGCACTGGGGAGTGAAATGAATGACTTTGGTTCTCAGACGGGGTTTCCCGCAGCCAGCGGATTATCCCGCGCTGGCCCTGCACGTAGCCGTTGGATTCGACAATGACCTGACCGGCAATCGCCTGATGAACCGCTGACAATCGAAAAAAAGGCACATTGGGATAAAGATGATGCTCGGCGTGGTAAGGCATCTGCCAGGCAATGAGATGAATCCAACGGTTACTCAGGGTCGTTCGCGTGTTCTTGAGCAGATCAGGACTCTCTTCACAGCCCACGTGCTCGGCGACCCGAAGAATGCGCTGTATCGGCTCACCCAGCAGGCGTGGCAACAACCAGCAGACGAACAGCACCCAGCCATAGTCGGTCGAGATCACGACCAGAGCAAGCAACACGTAAAGTGCGAGCATAATCCGCGCCTCCAACACCATCAGATGAAGCCTTGCTTTGGGTACATACGTATTGCTCGCCGGATCAACCCGGCCTATGGCGTGCCTGACGATCCAACTGAGATTACGCCACCAGAACCAGAAAGCCGCGCAGTACCATAGATACTGTTTGAAGGACGCGGGCTCGGGCAGCACCAGCGAAGGATCTTTCCCGGGAACCTGGGTATAACGGTGATGTCCAAGGTGGAAATACCTAAAAAAATAGGGAGGAACGATATAGACCACCGCAGTGATCCACAGAACACTTTCATTGAGCCAGCGACTCCGGAAAGCCGTCCCATGAGCACACTCATGCAGGGGAGAGAACAAAAATCCAATAACAAAAGCCTGAAACAAAATGACCGGGATACACCAAAGACCTGGATAGGCGAGCCAGATCAGCCACCCCAAAAATCCGATTAAGCCGTAGTGAGCCAAAAAATAGGCCAGGGCGATACCGTCTGAGCGCTGACTGAACTCCTTAAGCTGCTGGTCGCTCAAAAGGCCCGCAGGCCGCCGGGATTCGATCTTCTGTACCTGATCCGATGTCTCAGACCGCCCACTGGGGCTCCCGCCAACCCCGCGATCAGGATCGAGTTCGGCTTCGTCGATCCGTTGGCTGTTGATCTCAATAGCGTCGCTCATAATATTTAGATCATAGCGCAGCTCCGATTCAAACCGAAATCATGCCAGGTCTTGCCTATTCATGCCGAATGTGAAATCAAATTAATGTTGTGGTGCAGAACAATGGATCGGATAATTAATACGCTTCGATCCATCTACGACTCAAACTACTACATGGCTAATCAAAATAAATGAAGATCGGTGTCTGCTTGCCCACTGAGACCGAGGCCATGGCCGGGGACACCGCGAGTGGTGCGGAGGTCATGCGGCTCGCCCGGCTTGCGGAGGACACAGGCTTCGATTCAGTCTGGATCGTCGATCATTTCTGCTACTCGGCTGCGGCAGAGATGGAAGCACTCGGCGCCAGTGCTCCACCTGATCTGGTGGGAAAACTCTACGGCGCATGGGAATGCCTGACCGTTTGTGCTGCCCTTGCACGTGAAACCCAGCGCGTGGAAATCGGAACTCTGGTTGCCAACACCGGCTACCGGAACCCCGCACTATTGGCACGCATATCGGAGACCATCGACGAATTGAGCAACGGGCGTTTTACTCTCGGTGTGGGTGCTGGAGACTTCCTGACAGAACATGACGCGTTCGGGTATCCCTGGGAACGCCGTATCAGTCGTTTTGAAGAGGCGCTTCAGATCATCCGCCCGATGCTGGCTGGCAAAAATGTGACCTTCGACGGTGAGTTTTACCAGACTCGAGACGCCGTCAATCTGCCCCGGGGACCCCGCTCTGACGGACTTCCCTTGCTGATCGGTGTACTGGGCCGTGGACCTCGGATGAAAAGATTGGTCGCACAATACGCAGACCAGTGGAACTGCTGGCTGGCCAGTGGCGACAGCCATGCATCGGCGTACATCAAAATCCGCGACGATATACTCGCGGCGTGTGAACGGCATGGCCGCGATCCGGAGACCCTGGTGCGAAATGTCACTCCACGCATCAGTCCCACCGGTGTTGCGCCCCAGTCGCCGGATATGAAGCCACTGTCAGGTACAGCCGAAGAGATTGCCGAGGCACTGCACGAGTTCAAAGACCTGGGTGTCAGTCACATTTCAGCCTGGCCGCACCCCAACAACGAAGAAGGCATCACCGCGCTGGCACGTGCATTGGAACATTTCCGTGGTTAACATGAGTCCGTTGGAATCCATTCGGCCGCGTTAACGTCGGTTCAACCACCCGTTAAGCCGCTGTACCGGCAAACCCGTAAACACCTACCGAGCGACCAGAGGCAAGACAATGTCATCAGCAGACAAATCCCTTTCCGGCACAACGCTCGACTCTCAGCGTCACCTGTTTGATATACCCGATGATGTTGCCTATTTGAACTGTGCCTATATCTCTCCGCTGCTCAATTCGGTGCGCGACGTTGGCACCGCCAGCACCAGTCGTAAATGCCACCCCTGGGAGATATTGCCACCCGACTTTTTCACCGATGCTGAGGAGAACCGGGCACTGTTCGCTGAACTGATCGGATCGACGGCAGACGATATTGCCGTGGTCCCGGCCGCCAGCTACGGCACCGCGACCGCAGCCCGCAATCTGCCGGTTGAAGCGGGAAAGAGGATTCTCCTGCTGAACGATCAGTTTCCTTCAAACGTATACCCCTGGCGTGAACTGGCGAAGGAACACGGCGGCAACATCCTCACTTTGCCGCAACCGGAAGACGATGACTGGACCCGGGCGATCCTTGAGGTGCTTGACGAACGTGTGGCGATCGCGGCCCTGCCGCACGTCCACTGGACTGACGGGGCCCTGATCGATCTTGAACGTGTCGCCAGTCGCTGCCGGGAAGTCGGTGCCGCACTGGTCATCGATGGCACCCAGTCCGTGGGCGCCCTGCCTTTTGACGTCAACGCCATCCAACCTGACTTTCTGGTATCTGCCTCTTATAAATGGCTGCTTGGACCCTACGGGTCTGGATATCTTTATGTGGCACCAAAGTGGCAGAACGGCGTGCCGATCGAACACAACTGGATCGACCGCGAAGGCAGTGAAGACTTCTCCAACCTGGTCGAGTACCGGGACAGCTATCAGCCTGGGGCGCGTCGCTTCGACGTTGGCGAACGCGGCAATATCCACCTGGTGCCGATGGCGAAAACCGCGTTACGGCAGCTGCTGGACTGGGGTGTAGAGAACATTCAGACCACAATACGAGCGCGAACCGACCGCATTGCTGAACGGGCGACCGCTATGGGCATCGGTACATTGCCGCGGGAACGCAGGGGCGGTCACTACCTGGGACTGCGGTTTCCCGGCGGCGTGCCTGAAGGATTGGCAGACCGGCTCGCCCGGGAGAAGGTCTATGTGAGTGTTCGAGGCAAATATGCGGTCCGGATAACGCCCCACCTTTGGGTCACCGACGAAGACGAAGACCGATTATTCGATGTGCTGGATTCGGCGCTCGCCGGATAACTCCCTGTGGGCGCGAGGCAGGTCCCGACGGGCTAGCTCTTGAAAAGTTCTCCGGCTAGACGCGTGGCCAGGGAAACGGCAACCCGCCGGCGGTACTGATGTGACGTAAACGTGCTGTTCATCGGCTGAATGCTGGACTTCACCATTCGTTCCAACCGTTCGATGGCCCTGTCATCCAGTGCTTTGCCGGTCAGTTGGGCCGTGTCTGCAACCACCACCGGCGCGCAGTTCGTCCCTGTCAAGGCGACCGACAGGTGCTCAAGCAGATCGCCGTCCCGCCGTAATGCCACCGCGACACCGACCAGCGGAAAATCAATGGAACCGCGCAGCCTGGACTTCGCATAGTCAGCGCAGAGTCTGCTGCCGACCGGTATGCGTACCGCACTGATAAATTCCTGTTCCCCGAGGGTAAGGTGGTCCTGTCCATCGTCGTGGTAGAGATCAGAAAGCAGCATTCGCCGAATACGCTCCCCTGACACCACGTCAACCTCAGCCGCCATGACCAGAAGTGCCGGAGCGAGGTCACCGCAGAAAGCGGCCCAGCAGCGATCACCACCGGGCGCAACGTGACAGACACTGCCTTCGTACTTGAGGCAGCCGTCGTTGCTGTCACGCCACCACTGGCTCTGGTTGTAGTAGACGCAGCGTGTGTCCTGGCAGAGATTTCCGCCGACAGTTGCGACGTTACGGTGAGTGGGGCCAGCGACCGCCGAAGCAGCCGCAGCAATGACAGGGAATTCGGCAGTCACCCGCTGGTCGGCGGCAAGATCGGCAAGGGTTACCCCTGCACCAACGACAAGCTGACCGCTGTCAAGATGAATCCCGGCCATATCCGGAATTCCCGAGATGTCGATAAGTGTGCGCGGAGCTGAAAGACCGCGGCGGATGTTAGCGAGGAGATCCGTTCCGCCGGCGAGAAATCGACTGCCGGTACAACTGCCCAGCATCTGCGTTGCCTCGGCAATACTGCTCGGCCGCATGTACCTGAAGTCGGGCAACGCATCCATTACGCAACCTCTTTTTCGGCAGCGCGCCGGTCATCACGGGACTTGCGAATCATGGCATCCAGGACCCGCTCCGCAGACAATGGAGTGGCGTTGACCCGCAGGCCGACAGCATCAAATATTGCGTTCGCGAGCGCCGGTAAAACCGCTGCAAGACTTCCCTCACTCGCTTCTTTAGCCCCGAAAGGACCGTTGGGATCTATCGACTCCACGATGCCGACCTCTATGGGCGGGGATTCAGCGATACTCGGCACTCTGTAGTCGAGCATGTTGGCGCCCAGCGGCAGACCTGATTTGGGTTCGTAGCGGGTCTCCTCACTGAGCGCCTGTCCCAGGCCCATCCACACGGCACCCTGGACCTGTCCCTCGACAGCCAATGGGTTGATCGCAAAGCCGCAGTCGTGAGCCACCCACACCCGGTCGACGGTCACCTCCCCTGTATCTTCGTCCACGACCACCTCAACCACACAGGCCGCGTAGGAGAACCCCATCGACGGTCCGACACCGGCGCCGCGGTATTTGCCCCCCTGAAAATCGCGCGGCACGGTATAGGTGCCTTTGACTGTGACCGTACCAGAGTCAGTCAATGCTTCTTTGCTGACAGCGTTGAAGTCCAGCGCCGCATCCTTATTGTGGGCTACGCTATAAGTCTCACCATCAACCTCAACATCTTCCGGTGCCACATCAAGTTTGCGTGCCGCTGCGCGAATCAGGACATTTTTGAGGTTCTCAGCCGCCTCGATGGCCGCATTGCCGACCATGTAAGTCACCCGGGAGGAATACGATCCGTTGTCCTTCGGCGTAACAGCGCTGTCGTTGGTGATAACTCGCACACGACCCATGTCGACCCCCAGCACTTCGCTGACGACCTGAGCGCAGATGGTAGTCGACCCCTGGCCGATATCCGCCGCACCGGTCAGAACCGTGATTGCACCGTCAAAGTCCAGTTTGAGGTTGACGACCGCGTGCGGTTCTCCGGTCCAGTTGACTGGCTTGGCAGCACCACTGACGTAATGTGCGCAACCAATTCCTAGACCGCGCCCCGGTTCCAGCTGACCTCGGCGCTCACGCCAACCCGATGCGCTCTCCACCCAGTCCAGACACTGCGGCAGACCATAGCTCGTCACCATCAGGTCGTTGATGGTTCGGACCGGGGGCGTCAACTGGTTGTTGCGACGCAACCGGATCGGATCCAGACCGAGTTCTACCGCCATGGCATCGAGCAGGGACTCAAACGCAAAACGCACATCGACGGTTCCGTGGCCACGCATGGCACCGCAGGGCGGTGTATTGGTGTACACGCGGTAGCCGTCGTAGCGGACCGCCGGAATGTCGTAGATAGCATTCAGCAGCGCTCCGGAATAAAGGATAGTCACGATACCGTAACCGGCATGGGCACCGCCTGCCTGCAGAACTTCGCAGCTACAGGCGGTGATCGTGCCGTCTTTCCGCATGCCGATCTTCAGTTGAATTTCGGTTTCCGGCCTGCCGCGATGGGTCAGGAAAGTTTCCTCACGACTGAGATAGAGCTTGACCTTTCCACCCGCCGCTCGGGCAAGAAGACTGGCAATGATCTCGAAGTTGAGCGCTTCCGAACGGTGCCCGAAACCGCCGCCGATAAACGGCTTGATGACGCGTATACGGGCCTCATCCAGCTTCAGACACTTGGCCACCATCATGTGGACGTAGTAGGGCACCTGGGTACAGGTATGCAAAGTCAAGCGGTCCCGCTCCGGATCGTACTCGGCAAGCGACACGTTCGGCTCCATCTGCACATGGGTGACTTCGGCACAGTGGTAGTTTTCCTCGCGCACGATGTCTGCTTCGGCAAACCCCAGGTCCACCTCACCGAACTCATGATGAATCTCGCGTTCCAGATTGTCCGGTTTGTCTTCGTGAATCAGACAGGCATCGGGATGGCGGGCATCAGTAATCTTGTAGTAGGCCGGAAGCACCCTGACATCCATACGGATCAACTTGAGCGCCGCATCAGCGGTCACTTCATCGACCGCGACCAGAGCCGCCACGGGTTCCCCCCGGTAGCGCACCCGGCCGCGGGCCAACGGAAATTCGCTGCGGGCAATGGGCAGAACGCCGAAAGGCTCATCACAGTCATCTCCAGTGATCACGGCGATGACACCCGGCAGGGCTCTGGCCGACGAGATGTCCACGGCTACGATCTCGGCGTGGCTGTACGGACTGCGGTAAATGCGCCCGACCAGCGCCCCGGTATCCGAAAGATCAGCCGTGTACCGGGCACGGCCGGTGACTTTTTCGATGCCGTCTATCAGCGGCGTAGGGATGCCTATTGCAGGGTTCCGGGTAACGCTCATGTGCCTTTGCCCTGCTCTGCCGCAAAGCGGACCGATTCGATGATCTTCACATAACCGGTACAGCGACAGATGTTGCTACCGAGCGCGCTGCGGATTTCGTCCTCGGCGGGATCCGGGTTACGGCGCAGCAACCCCTCTGCCGCCATGATCATGCCAGGCGTACAGAAACCACATTGAGACCCCAGTTTTTCGTGGAAACCTCTCTGCACGGGTGACATTCGGCCGTTCGTACCCAGGCCCTCAACGGTCTCGACGTGCCGGCCATTGCACGATCTTGCGAGGGTCAGACAGGACAATTGCGGCTTGTCATCGACCAGTACCGTGCAGGCACCACACTCACCGCCATCGCATCCTTGTTTGGTCCCGGTGAGACCGACGACCTCACGGATGTAGTCCAGCAGCAGTAGGTTATCTGCTACCGCGTCTTCACGTTGCCGACCGTTCAAAATCAACGACAGTATTGATTTCAATAATTTTTCCCGTTTAAACCCGTCACCGGGTCTTTAAAACTCCCCGGGGGATATCACCTTTACAGTAGCGTTATTCAACCCACTCTCAAGACCACTCATCAACCGGTACACGATAGTGCGGTCCGACTTCGAGACAGTCAAGTCAGACGGCAGACGATCTTTCTCTCAGATATAGCGCCTTTCGCTCCTTTGCATCCAGACCCGAATACAAATCCAGTCGCTGGACCAAAAGCAGTAAAATACGCCGTGCAACGGGTCGTGCACAGCAGGGGCCGCCGGAATTACGGGATTCCTCGAACGCGCTGGTTCCGTTTTTCGCTGTTGATGATCCATTCGGGCAATGAACCCCAGTTTGCCCTGGAACCACCGAAGCGGCCCTGAGAGCCTCGAGCAGATACAGGAAAGTGATATGTCGCTAATTTTCAGCTTAATTCTGGGCAAACTGCGGGATCGCACCACTTACGCGGTGGCGCTGATCGTGGGCACTCTGATCAATCTCTATGGCCAGCTCTTTGTCCCGTGGATCCGGAATGTCGGTGACCCATTTACGGTTTTCAAGGACGAACTCACCCATCAACCCTACCTCACCCTGGTCTCGATGTTTCTGGCCTATGCCTTCCCTTTCTGCGTCGGCATCTATTCTGCGGTTGCTGCCCGGTACAAGAACAGACGGGTGGAATCGATCGCTGATTTTCCAGAACGCAAACCCGATCCGGTATTCCGTGTGTCGCTGGACGGCAGCCTGGTGGAACTCGGCGCCAGGACCCGGGAATTTTTTGAGAAATACAATATCGACTCCGCACAGAAGATGCTCGGCTCGGAGGCGTGGGAAAAAGTAAAAGCCGATCGAAACGGACAGAACTATCTGACGGTCAGCTTCGACCCGGAAGGCGCCAACTACCTGGTGCGGCACACACCGACTGCTAACGATCAGATCAACGTTTATCTGACACGACTGCCGGCATGAGTCCCGACTGCCCCCTTCCGTAGTCAGCCTTTCCCGATCGAGAAATGCCCGCTGGGGGCTTGCCGTATCCGTTCTCTCAGCCAGGCCTCGTCATTCTGTTTCGCCGAGAAGCGACTGAGCGAGAAACGGCTGACGTCGATGCCCGGGTCCCCATGAACGATCCATTCAGCCATGGCGAGAGATAGGCCTGCAGAACGCAGAATCCCGGAAGAATTCATGCCGGCGAGCACGAAATAACCCTTCACCGAGCCTACCTGATCCAAGATCGGAATGCCGTCCGGGGTGAAACTCTCGGGCCCGTTGACGAGCGACCTGATACCTGTTTTAGCCAGCGCGGGAATCAGGTGGATGCCACGCTCCATGTACGGGCCAAACTGATCCCAGTCCTCATTGAGCAGCCCGAACGAGAAGTTTTCCGGCAGCTCAGCGGGCGACACTGGTTTGGCATTCCGGTCAAAACAACCGATGAGCAGTCCACCGACTTCTTCCCGTCCGTAGATCAGGGCGTCGGGATCCCTGAACGTCGGAATATCCGCTGTGATGCCCTCGACCGGTTCGGTCAGCGCATAAAAATGCTCTACGGCATAAACCGGGATGTCTATCCCACTGCCAAGCCCCAGTTCCCGGGCCCAGAGGCCTGAACAGTTGACTACCGTCTCACACTGACAGGACCCGCGATCGGTCTCCACGGCGGTCACTTGCCCATCGCGTAAGTTCACTTTCCTAGCTTCTGTGTCCTCGATGAACCGGACGCCCCGGCTGCGGGCCTTGCGTGCATAGGTGCTGATCAGGTCAGTCGGGTTCACCCGTCCGTCAGCTGGGCTCCACAACGCCCCGACCAGATCGTCCGTCCGAAATCCGGGAAGTCTGTGGCCGACTTCCTGCGGAGACATCAGGCTGGCGTCAACACCGGCACGCCGCGCCGAGTCGATCAGCAATCCGAACTCCGTCATCCGTGAACCGGTGCGGGCAAGAGTGACGCGACCACAACGCTTCCAGCCGATCGACTGTTCTTGTTCAAAGGACTCATACAGATCAGCAGCCAGGCGGTTGAGCTGCACCGTCTCAGGCAGGGTTTCCATCAGCGGGATGTTTCCCGCCGCATGCCAACTGGTACCGCAACCGAGTTGTCCTCTCTCTAGTACAACAACGTCGGGTGAGCCCAGTTCGGCAAGGCGAAATGCGATTGACGCCCCGATGACACCACCCCCAATGACGACAGTCTGCACATGGCTGGGTAACGGCTCGGTCATGGGATCCTGTATTTCTGCAAAAAGGAACCGTATTGTATCTGCCCCTCCAGGCGGCAGGACCTAACTATGCTAGGGTGACCGGTCCGGAGGATTCGTCGTTGACCATTCTTCTTGACCGGGAGTCAGCATGAACTTACCAGACGATGGCGCTTTAGCCCTGATCGGAAACACACCGATCATCCGACTCCAGAAAATCGTACCCGACGATGCTGCCGAGGTCTGGCTCAAGTTTGAAGCCGGAAACCCCACAGGCTCGTACAAAGACCGGATGGCATTGTCGGTTCTCAAGAATGCGCAGGACCGGGGTGAGTTATCGCCAGGCGACACCGTCGTCGAGTTCACCGGAGGCAGTACGGGCTCGTCCCTCGCCTTCGTCTCGGCCGCGCTGGGATTGAAGTTCGTCGCCGTCTTTTCTGATGCGTTTTCAAAAAGCAAGCAACAGACCATGGAGGCTTTCGGTGCGGATGTTATCGTTGAAAAAAGCCAAGGCGAAGGCATTACGCCGGCACTCATACAACGGATGAAAGACCGGGCGTACAGTCTTTCACAGAACCCGGGCAGTTACTACGCCGACCAGTTTGGCTCCCCCGACGTGACCCTCGGTTACCAACCCATGGGCAGAGAAATAGCCGAAGCGCTGGACGGCAAAGTCGATGTGCTCTGTTCGGCTGTGGGTACGGGAGGCGCCCTCATGGGGACCTGGCAGGGCCTGACCGAATCAGGCGTAAAAGCCAACGTGATTGCATTCGAGCCTGCGCAGTCCCCTTTTCTGACAACCGGCAAAGGCGGCGCTCATCGCGTGGAAGGCGTAGGTGTTGGGTTCGAACCGCCCTTTCTAGACCGGTCCGTCTTGAGCGACATTCGTGCAATCGACCAGACTCTTGGATTTGCCATGTGCCGACGCCTTGCTCAAACCGAAGGCATCTTCTGTGGGACTTCGACGGGCTTAAACGTCGCAGGTGCGATCGAACTGGCAAAAAAGATGAAGCCGGGAAACCGGGTCGTCACACTGGGCTGCGACAGCGGACTCAAGTATCTGGGCGGTCAGTTATACGGCTGACCCTTAAATTTTCCTGCCAGAAGGTCATCGAACCCGAACGCAGTCGGGTATGATCCGCCCTTTTTTCCCTGGTCAGACACAGCAGGAAACCCTACGTTGAGAGGATTGCACTGGTTTCGGGATGATCTTCGGCTGACCAACAACCCCGCCTTGCAGGGGCTCTTTGAGCAGGTTGACGAGTGGGCGGCCGTATTCGTCGTCGAACCCAGGCTGATCAGTCGAGACAAAACGCCGGACAAGCGAACCCGGTTTCTGCTGGACTGCCTGGATTCATTGCGTGGGGATCTCAGTGCGCAGGGTGTTTCTCTGATTGTCATCAAAGGCCCTGCAGAAACAGAGATACCACGCCTGATGGGCAATCTATCCGCATCTTTACTCTCGTTCAATACCGGCGTCAGCCCGTTTGCAAAGACCCGTGATGAGCGCGTGAGGCGAGCCGTTGAGAAAGCATCGGGACGGGTCATACCCCGCCAGGATAATGTGATCTTCAGCGCACAGGATATACGAACGAAGAACGGAAGCGCCTATACCGTCTATACACCCTACAGGAAATCCTGGTGGAAACGTTATGCGCAGAACGAACCTGCCCAGGTCCCGACGGGCCAGTTCCCACGACCGATCCGGAATATCGTCTTTGATGATGCGACCCGCCTTCTACAGCCGGATCGCAAAGCCGCGATGACACCTCGCCCGGCTGGAGGAGAGCGTGTTGCACAAGATCGGCTGGGTGCTTTTCTCGAGGGTCCGGTGGCAGCTTATGCCCTTGACCGTGATCGGCCTGACCGCGACGGGACTTCCCGCCTCTCTGCGCACCTTCGATTCGGCACGGTGTCCGTGCGTGAATGCTTTTCCAAAGGCCTCACGGCCGGTCGGGATGACCCGGCCCGGACCGAGGGCACGGAGCGTTGGCTCGACGAACTGGTCTGGCGCGAGTTCTACAGCGCAATACTGGAAGAACACCCCAGAGTGCTTCGGGAGAACTACCGGTCGGAGTATGAAACGCTCGCCTGGCGGAACGATACCCGCGAGT
>CAJXBY010000046.1 GCA_913051905.1 uncultured Gammaproteobacteria bacterium
TCGCCAGCAATACTTTCTTGTTCTCCCTCTCTTTCAGGAAACGGGCGAGCTTGGCGGCTGTGGTTGTTTTACCGGCACCTTGAAGGCCGGCAAGCAGAATCACGGCGGGAGGCCGGGCAGCGAGGTTCAGTGCGTCATTACGCGCACCCATCAGCTTGACCAGTTCGTCATGCACGATCTTTATGACCGACTGGCCCGGTGTCAGGCTGCGAAGCACCTCCTCACCGACCGCGCGGCCACGTACCTCGTCTACAAACGACTTGACAACGGGCAGGGCTACATCGGCTTCCAGCAACGCGACCCGGACTTCGCGCAGCGCCTCACTGATGTTCCGTTCGGACAACCGCCCTCTGCCCCGCAGATCACGGAATGTATCCTTGAGTCGGTCACCCAATTGGCTGAACATGACTTTTCCTTCTCCTTCTTATGACCGGAAGCTGGTCTGAGGAATTTTCTGTGGCGGTTCGGAGGCTTTCCAATTAACCGGTGCAATTCTACACTCTAGGCTCACCAGCGAAGTTCCGGATGATTCCGGGCCGCCTGGCTGATCACGAAGGGACAAAGACATCATGGGCGTATTGAATCTTTTGGTTGTGACAGGATATGCCCTGACCGCATTTCTGACCGCCCGTTGGATGATCAATGGCAGTCGGGAAAGTGGCCGCGGAGCCAGGCCGGTGATGCTCAGTATCACGATCGTCGCGGCGCTGCATGCATTATCCTTAACACTTCTTTTGAGCAGCAGTACGCCACCGAACCTCTCCCTTGGCACCACGGTATCGGTGGTCGCTTTGATCATCGTACTGTTGTTTCTGATCACGTGCCTGCGGCGGCCGCTAATGACCCTTGGTGTGCTGGTTCTACCCGCCGCGGGGCTGGCGTCCCTGATCGGTTGGGTTTTCCCGGGACCCGCCTATACACCATTCGTGAACAGTATCAGTGCTCTCGCCCATATGCTCATCGCCTGTCTGGCGTACGGCCTGCTCAGCCTGGCGGTCGCTCAGTCGCTGTTAGTGGTGACCTTGGAGAAACTCATCAGGCGCAGGCACCCGGCTGGATTCCTGGTCAACCTGCCGCCCATGGAAACAATGGAAGATGCGCTGTTCCAACTGATTTATTCTGGTTTTGTACTGCTTACCATCACCCTGATCAGTGGAGGCATCTTCTCGGAACAGCTTTTTGGCCGGGCGTTGATAATTAACCATCATGTCATACTCGCTCTTCTGGCCTGGTTGAGTTTTGCTGTACTGGTCACCGGGCGAAAGCTCTTCGGATGGCGCGGACGCACTGCGGTTAATTGGACGCTGACCAGCTTCGTCCTGCTCGTGCTGGGCTATTTCGGCTCTCGTGTGGTGCTCGAAGTCATCCTATCCACCCAGTGAACAGCGCGTGGAGTCACTTTGACCACTCCAGACCCTCTTCAGGTTTACAATTTTTGGTTCGCCGACAGCCTGGACAGTGCGGAACAACTGTCAGTGCAAAAATCCAAATGGTTCGAAGGGCCGCCATCTTTTGATAACGAAATCCGGACCCGTTTCGGGACACTACCGACGGCAGCGGTGTGCGGAGAACTGGAACACTGGCATCATGATCGAATTTCAACCTTGTCTCTGATCCTGGTCCTAGACCAGTTCCCACGCAACCTCTATCGTGGTCTGCGGCGCGCCTTCGAATTTGATGCACTGGGATTGGAGACCGCCCTGTCTGCTCTAGACCGCGGGCTCCACCGTGAACTCCACCCCATCGAGGCGGTCTTTATGTGTCTGCCGCTCGAGCATGCAGAAGATCCCAGACTTCAGGAACGATCCGTCGCACTTTTCGAGTCGCTGAACGACCGGGCACCGACCGGTACGGAAGACCATTTCCGGTCGGCTGCCGAATCTGCCAAGCTGCATCGTGACATCATCCTGCGATTCGGCCGCTTTCCGCACCGAAACCTGGCCCTAGGCCGCCGGTCTACGGTTGAGGAGCAGCATTTCCTCGACTCAGGCGGTAAGACCTTTGGTGTACCACAGCAGCCCGGCTGAACTTCACGCAAAGGCTTCAAGTGCCTTCGGCCTGATCTCAGGCCCGTTCTCAGCCGACCGGTTTGTCGAGTATTTGGCCTCTTAAAGAGCCGGTTCTTTTTCGGGGTATGTTATAAACGCGATCCATTTTGCCGCCTCGGTACCTACAGCGCGTGTCATCCGCACATCGATTACTGGATCTTCGCATAACCCTTGTCCTGACTCTGTGCCTGTTGCTTCTTTCATTTCAGGCACTGGGGGACACACGATTCATCGTCGTAGCATCCACGACTTCGACCGAAAACTCCGGGCTCTACAGCTATCTGCTTCCGCATTTCACGAGCAAGACCGATATTGAAGTTCGGGTGGTGGCCATCGGCACTGGTCAGGCTATCCGTGTTGCCCGCAATGGCGACGCGGATGTGCTTCTGGTCCACCACCGTCCATCAGAAGAACAGTTCGTTGCAGAAGGTTTCGGCGTCAGGCGTTACGACCTGATGTACAACGACTATGTCATCGTTGGGGCGGGCTCTGATCCTGCCGGTACCCGGCATGCTGTGGACGTCGCAGACGCCCTCACGCGGATCGCTAACCATCGCAGTCTGTTCTTCTCCAGAGGAGACGACAGTGGCACGCACAAGAAAGAAGTTGAACTTTGGGGTCGTACCGAAATTGATCTTAGCGACGTCAATGGCGAGTGGTACAGAGAAACCGGTCGTGGCATGGGCGCAACACTGAATATGGCCAGTTCAATGGACGCGTACACCTTGAGCGACCGGAGTACCTGGCTCAGCTTTGGCAACAAGGGGAATCTCACATTACTCTTTCAGGGCGACCCACCCATGTTCAATCAATATGGAATCATACTCGTTAACCCAGAAATTCATCCCCATGTCAGAGCCGACGACGGACAGGCTTTTATCGACTGGATGCTCGGACCTGCCGGACAAAACCTCATCAACAGTTATGAAATTCATGGCGAGCAAGCATTTTTCGGCAATGCGCGACCATAGTGTCCACCTGGAACGCTTTGCTTTGGTCCAGCAAAGCCCGCGACCCAGACGGGGTGGCGCGACGTACTCGACCGAAATCCTGCGGAAAATGGGCCGAGATCAATTTTCCAGCGTACTGATCTCTCGGTCCGATGCTTCGAGCCAAAGCGGGTTGATCTCGACACCCCAACCCGGAACGTCGGTTACGGTGACCTGGCCGTCCTCTATTGCGTAGGGGGATTCCGCGAACAGACCTTCCTGCCAGGGGTAATACTCCGGGTCCTCGATCGAAAACTCCAGGTACTTGCCTGCATTGCCGATTGCACGCAGAAGATGCATCGTGAATAAGGTTACCATCGAAAGATTGGCACAGTGTGGGGTGCACGACAGGCCGGCAGACTGAGCAATCGCGGCAACCTGCAGGCTTCGAGTCAGGCCACCCAGGTAACATACGTCCGGCTGGACGACATCGACGGCCCGCATTTCGATCATCCGCCGCCAGGTCGGCATCTCGCAGTCCTGCTCACCGCCGGTCACATCCAGTTCCAAAGCCTGAGTCACCTCACGTGTCTGCTCCAGTTCCCAGTAGGGACAAGGTTCCTCGAAGTGTTCTACACCGTTCTGCTCAAGCATACGACCGACTTGAATTGCTCGGGCCGGTGAGTATCCGCTGTTGGCATCGACCAAAATCGAGACGTCGTCGCCGAGCGCCCGACGCACTGCAGGTACGATGGCCTCAGTCCTTCCCGGCCACTCGTCCACATCCCGACCACACTCTGCAGCTATCCTGAATTTGAAAGCGTCGAATCCGTGCGTTTGCCGCAGCCGGACAAGGCGCTCGGCCTCTTGCGCTGGTGTAATATCACGGCGCATGCTCGAGCCATAAGCACGAAGTTTTCCCGGTCTACCCCCCAGGAGTTCGCAAACACTCTTCTCCTCGAATCTGCCGCGTAGATCCCACAAGGCTGTGTCCAGACCCGCCAGTGCTCGGCGAAGGTATGAGCCAGGAAACTTGTGTTCCTTTCGCGGAATAAGATCATTCAGTTCGTTTACAGCCAGCGGGTCTTTGCCCAGCGCCCAGGGTGCAATCTGGCGATGCATAATCCGGGCTGTGATGTCCGCGTTGTAAGGAGCGACCTGGCCCCAGCCGATGTGGCCCTCATGTGTCGTTACACGGACAAAGGCCAGAAACTTCCGACTGAAGGTCTCGATGCTTGCAATTTTCATTCTGAGTCCACCAGCTACGAATGACTGATACGGGCTTGTATTTAGCCCTCGAAGACGATGACGTTACGCAGTGCCTGGCCTTTCTTGACGTCCCTGATGGCATCGTTGATACCTTCCAGCGGATAACGTCCGGAAATCAACTCATCGAGCTTCAGTCTGCCATCGAGGTAGTGTCTAACCAGCCAGGGCATGTCAAGATCAAGCCGTGTTTGACCCATTTTGCTGCCCAGCAGCCGAATCGCATCGTTAGCGATGTCAAGTGTCTCCAACCGCGCCTTCACGCCTTCGGCTGTCATTCCAACCAGCACGACTGTGCCTCCCCTGCGGACAAGCGACAGGCCTTGCTCAACAGCCTGGGCACTGCCGGCGGCAACAAAAACATAGTCCGCCCCTCGCCCGGCCGTGAGATCACCCACGTTTGCCACAAGCGGCTGATCAGAAGTGAAACCGTGGCTCGCGCCCAGACCAAGCGCTGCCTCAACTTTTTCACCGGACAGATCGACAGCAATGTTAACGCCACTTCCGCACAGCGCGGCACCCTGGACACAGTTGAGTCCTACACCACCCACTCCTATAGTGACTACGCTGCTACCGGAAGTCACATCCGCAACGTTGCGAACCGCACCAACACCTGTGACTACGCCGCATGACAGCAGCGCGGCACTCGCCTTGGGTATGTCCGGGGGAATACCGAACACCTGGGATTCGTGGACGACTACTTCTTCGGCAAATGCCCCTGTCCGCAGACCATGACCCAATGCATGTCCATCAATATCACACAGCGGCGATACCTCATCGAGCGCGAAAGTTGTCTCGCAGAGGCTCTGATGATCTCTTGTGCAGTAGTAACACCCACCACAGGAACGCAGCAGTGTCACGATCACATGATCGCCTGCTGACACGCGGCTCACACCTTGACCGATGCGCTCGATAATACCGGCCGCCTCGTGGCCGAATACACTCGGCAGTTGTCCACCCCATCCGCCGTCCATGTATGTGATATCGCTGTGACAGATCGCACAGGCTTTCAAGCGGACCTGCACCTCACCCGGGCCGGGTGCCGCAAGAGATACCTCCTCGATGTCCAATGCGGTTCCAAAAGCTCGGCACACCGCTGCTTTCACGGAAACTTTACCCCAGGACCGAAAAACTGCTTTCGGCGTTAATTTCTCGCCGCCTGGACATTGAAGCGGTATCCAGTACGTAATCGATGTTGTGCAACTGATGCTGGAGCGGCCGTGCATCATGATCGTTGCCCGATTCACAGTACTCTATCAACGCAGCCATCAACCTTCCTGCTGAAGGCGCGTTCTTGAACTGGTTGCCGCTGGTGCCGCAGGCCATATAGAACCCATCGATTGCTGAACGGTCGTAGATCGGCAGCCAGTCTTCGGTGACATCGTAAAGGTCCACCACACCTCTGGCTTGGTTCGGGATTTTCAGCTCGGGAATCCTTTGAGCCAGCCGCAGGACTTGGGCCGTCCACTGGTCAGTGAAATCCCTGGTGAAATCATCCGGATCGACCCAATCGTGTGCGTCACAGGCAGGGTCCTCGCTGCCGGCGAGAACGTGATTGCCGCTCTCCGGACGACAGTAAACCCCGATATCATTATCGGAGACCACCAGCCCGAGCTTCTCGAAATCAAATCCTTCGGGAGATGGCACGTGAGCGACTTCCTGACGCAGCGCCCGGGTGGAGATTTTCATGTCCTGCTGTGCACCCACTAGTGCGTTGATCTTCGATGAGTGGGGGCCGGCAACGTTGACGACCACGGGCGCACTGATCGTGGTGCCGTCGGCCAGTGTCACCCCCCTCACCCGACCACTTCGGACCGGAATTTCGACTACCCGGCTGTTGAATCTGAATTCTGCCCCCCTGGCTGCCGCTGCAGCCTGAAGATTTTGCGTGGCCAGCTGCGGATCGGTCACATAGCCCGCTGTCGGAAAATAGACCGCACCGTCGATCACCCCACCGGTAGGCTGCCCGAAGGACGGGTCATCCATACACTTGGCAGGTGCAAACTGCTTCAGGTCATAGACCGGAAGAGAACCCTTAATCTGCTTCCGATCCCATTCTTCGAAGGGGATTCCAAGTGCCTGGGTGTTCTTGATAATTTTTTCGAGGTACTCGTTCCCTTCGGTTTTCATCACCAGGCACCCGGTTTCCCGGAACCTGGCAAGCTCTGTAGAATTTTCGGCTCCGAGGTGGCGTGCCCAGTCTTTCCAGGCAAAATAACCGTCGTAAGCAAATGCGGTACCGTCAAGAGTCGAATAATGAACACGGATAACGGCGCAGGACGCCGAGGTTGAGCCATATCCCGCGGCTGGCAGGCGGTCTACGTTCAATGTACGAAGGCCGCGCTTGGAAAGTTCATAGGCGATTGCGCAACCGATAATACCAGCACCGATAATCACGGCATCATAGCTAACAGCTGTCGATTCGCTCTGTTCTGTCACTAGACCATCCGGCTTTTTAGGCATGAGACCCGGATGGTAGCTTGTGGCCAGTCCAAATACCATGATGACACTGCAACGGCGAAGACCTTGGAAACGGTCCTGTTTCAGCTGGCAGGACCCCTTGAAAAAGGAATCAGTTGGCGACTGTTCCCAGCTGTGTCACGTTGCCGGTCTCATGGTCGTGGAACATGAACTTGCCCGATGGTGTAGCCAGATAACCATCGACTTTCCACAGATTGTCCTGTATCAGATCCATGGGGGAAAACGTTTCACTGACAAATCGCGGATCGTAAGCTCCATGTGTATGGTAGCTGCTGGTCGCGAGCGTTCCCGCCGGCACTCTATCCGGTGTTCCGATGTTCACCCCGTCGACCCTGCCCTTGACTGGCGCCGTCGCGCTGTACGTTGCATCGCTGTTCCGATAAACCCAGCCGCCGTATTCGATATTTTCCCTGACAGATGTCGGGTTGGTGCCATTCAGCACCGTCCAGGCGGCATCGTTCTGAACGGTATAACGACGAACAGTATCCGAACTGCTGCTGCCTGAGCTCGCCAGGAGGGCGATTGCGACAGCAGCAGCACCCAGCATGGCAGTATCCTGAACGCTGGTCTGATTCTCTCCCGTGTCCGCCGCATAGAAGACACTGGCATCCGGCGGGCCAAATGTTCCTTTGAAGGTGAACAGGACCCGATGGTCACCGGCATCTTCATAACGCGTGCTCCTGCCCTGGTCCACATGCAGTCCAAAGGCACTTAAACGTGGAAGCGAATGGTTCAGGACGACCTGACGGTAAAACGTTCCGGATCCAGCATCGACATGCTGGAAGGAGAATGCAGTTCTACCGATACGAAATGACAGTATGCCGGCATAGGCTGCGACACCGTCGGTACGTGAGACGCGAAAAAGATTCCCATTCAGGCGCCGGGACTTGAACCCGCCATACCAGGTCATTCGATCCCCGACGTGGTCGGCGGCGACCCGTGAGCCCCCGGCAGCGACCGTGCCAAACGGCGAACTATAGGACAGAACAGCCCCTTGGTATTCAACGTCCTGATTTGTCTCAGAATGAAACAGGCGGCTATCAGCACCCACAAAGGTATTGGTCAGTGTCGACAAACCACTGCCATCTCCGATGAAGGCAGCCCCGCCAACTGCTCCGGTTATCATTCCACCGGCATAAAGACGGTCGTCATTGGCAAACGCCGCAACATAGTTGAGCCGGCCCCACTGCGTAGCGGTGTGAGAATCCAGCCAAACCGGATGAGTTTCAACCGCTCCAGAGGATGACACAGTGGTGGGAACCAAGACCCACGCGAATAGCAGAATGGGGAGCAGTCGTCTCAGAATGGCTATCACCCAACCCATATCACCTCCTGAATTTTGAGACTCTTCGGCCGATGTGCCAGCCCACGACCCCGATCCGGGTCTTCCGACATTGGGGACATTAGCCAAAACCGGTAACCCGTCAGTCGACCCTTCGACCTGTTAGTCTAGGCCACCCATTTGTTCGCCAAACCGCACGGTAACTCTGGAATTTTTCTTTGAAAACTCGTGATCTTTTGCTGGCCGTCAGTGTACCACTGCTCTGGGGGTTGGGTTTCACGGTCGCCAAAGCCGGCTTAGCCGAGTTTCCGCCCTTATTCCTGATGGGCATGCGATTTACCCTGGCCGCCCTCTTGCTGGTCTGGTTCGTACCCCTGCCCCGCAATCATTTCAAACACATTTTCTGGATTGCGCTGGTAGGATCGACAATCCAGTACGGACTGACGTTCACGGGCCTGTCCTACATCGATGCCTCACTTGCGATTATCATCGTTCACCTCGAGGTACCCTTCAGTGTACTCCTCGCCGCGATCGTTCTCGGCGAACGACCTGGCTACCAGCGCTGGCTTGGCATGATGCTGGCATTCGTCGGCATCGCTTTGATCGCAGGTCAACCACAGGTAACGGGGCAAGTAACCGGCATAGTGCTGACAATCGGGGGAGCGCTCACCTGGGCCGTGGGTCAACTCATGGTCAAGCGACTCGGCAGCCGTGTTGCGGGGCTGCCATTGATCGCCTGGATCGGGGTATTCGCCGGCCCTCAGATGCTGCTCGCCTCGTTTCTGATCGAGGATGGACAGATCCATGCGCTCTCCAATGCCAGTTGGGTCGGCTGGGGGTCCGTTGCCTACCTCGGTATCATCATGACCGTGATAGGGTATGGTGTCTGGTTCACGGTTCTGTCCAGAAACCCGATGTCGCTGGTGATGCCCGTGCTGTTGCTACTGCCGATATTCACAATTATCTCGAGCGTTTTAATGCTAGGCGAACGACCCTCCCCCCAGATTCTGACCGGAGGAGGGATCGTACTGTCTGGAGTCGCTGTCATTCTTTTTGCCAGGACCCGGCCAGAATCAGAGAATCCGCCAAGCAAAAAATGAGAGCACCTCTGCTGGAATTAAATCCTGGCGAGGTCCATGTCTGGTGCGCCCGACTGAACGCAGAGGCCGGCGAAATCAGAGAACTCTTTGGACTGTTGTCGCCCGACGAACGATCCCGAGCCGATCGCTTGTTGTTTGAGCGGGACAGAGAGCGATTCACGGTTGCCCGCAGCATTCTGCGTCGGTTGCTGTCTGGTTATACAGGACTACCAGCAGACCATCTACGGTTTCTTTACGGCGAACATGGCAAACCACGACTGCATCATGAAGAGGTAACTGCGCCTGAATTCAACCTGTCCCATTCCGGCGAGTGGGCGGTTTACGCCATGGCTTTGAAATGCCCGCTCGGCATTGACATTGAACGGATGAGACCTGCCGATCGCAAACACCGCCTTAAACTTGCCCGACGCTTCTTTTCAGAATCAGAGTTCACATCGCTCACGGCACAACCGGAAACCCGTGTCGAGGACGCCTTCTTTGCTTGCTGGGCGCGGAAGGAAGCTTACATCAAGCTTCATGGCCTGGGGCTGTCGCTACCGCTCGCTCGATTTTCTGTCAACGTCGAGCCCGACGAGCCAGCCCGCTTGACCGCGACACCCTGGCAACCGGCAGACCTCGCTCTCACACAAATCCATGACCTGCCGGCTGCAACCGGGTATCGGGCCGCCCTGGCTTTTTCGACGTATAGCCGCCCTCTGATCAGGCAACTCGAATGGCCGAACGGCCTTAAAGGTCGGATGACTGTCGATTGAAATCGTCTTCAAACCTAATGATGTCGTCTTCACCGAGATAACTTCCAGTCTGTATTTCGATGACTTCGAGTGGCATCTCCCCGGGGTTTTCCAGGCGGTGGCGGCTATGTGCCGGAATGAACGTGGACTGCTGTGGGTGGAGGGTGAACACCTCGTCGTCACGGGTCACCCGCGCCACACCACTTACGACGATCCAGTGCTCGGCGCGGTGCTGGTGCGACTGCAAAGACAAACGCGAACCCGGATTAACAGTGATTCGTTTGATCTGAAATCCATCGCCTGTCTCGACGGTATCGTAGCTGCCCCACGGACGGTAGACCTTGCGGTGGTGTTCTGACTGGTAACGCAGATTGTCCTTAAGCCATGCCACAACATCCTTCACCTTGTCGACCTTTTTACGGTCCGCCACCAGCAACGCATCGGGCATCTGGACAATAACCAGGTTTTCAACACCCACTGCCGACACAAACGCATGATTGGAGTAAATGTAGGTGTCACGACTCTCTACCGTCAGAACATCACCGGAAGTAACATTTCCCTGCTGGTCCTGTGCGCCGGTTTTCCACAGCTCAGACCAAGAACCTACGTCGCTCCAGCCAGCATCGAGTGCCACTACTGCTGCAATTGAGGTTTTTTCGAGAACCGCATAATCGACCGAATCTGCGGGACAACTTTCAAACAACTCTCTTGGAAGCCTGGCAAAATCGGAGTCGCGTTGAAGTTTACTATGCGTTTCGAGACACGACTCGTACATCAGCGGATTGTGTCTCTGGAGCTCCTCCAAATAGCGCTGTGCCCCGAACACGAACATACCGCTGTTCCAGAGGTACTTGCCGCTTTCCAAATAGTCCCGGGCTGTACTCGAGTCGGGTTTTTCGAAAAATGCCTCAACCGTATGCAGACCTGCTGCAATTTCGTCGCCACGGGAAATGTACCCGTAACCCGTGTGTGGGCCATCAGGTGTTACACCCAACAGAACCAGCCACCCTTCCCGGGCCGCTGTTACGGCTGTCTGGACGGCGGTAGTGAAAGCAGCTTGGTCTGAAATTACGTGATCTGCCGGCTGTATCAGCAGTACCGGCTCGTCAGCCCGCGTCAAAGACTCCAGAGCCGCCACGGCCACCGCGGGCGCAGTGTTGCGACTGACAGGTTCCAGCAGTATAGCCCCATGCTCGACACCCAACTCCTTGAGCTGACCGGCAACACTGAAACGGTGATTCTCATGACAAACCAGAAGAGGTTGATCGCATTCGAGAGTGTTCAGGCGATCGACAGTATCCTGCAAAAGCGTTTGTTCTCCGCTGATCGAGAGAAACTGTTTGGGGTGCAACTGTCGCGAGAGCGGCCACAGCCGCGTACCGGATCCCCCACATAGAATAACCGGTGTCAGCATGGGCTTTTCTGCTGCATCCTGGGGTGAGGCATATCAGCATTCATTATTCAAAGGCTTTCCTTTGACAGCGATGCTTCAAAGCTGTCCAGCAAATAGTCTGCCTCCGCTCCGACCCGCAGATTACGTAATTGCTCCTCACCGACAAAGGATTCGCGCACTGCGTGTTCTAGAAAATCGAGAAGACAGTCGTAATACCCCTCGATATTCAATAATCCACAGGGCTTGCGATGAAATCCCAACTGGCCGAAGGTAAGAATTTCAAACAATTCCTCAAGCGTTCCGATGCCCCCAGGGAGTGCGATAAATCCATCGGAAAGCGCCGCCATAGTGGCTTTGCGTTCGTGCATGGTTTCCACCACACGTAGTTCGCTCAATCCTTGGTGGGCGATCTCCTTATCCACCAGTGACTGCGGAATGATACCAATGGCCGTTCCGCCAGTAGCGATGACCGTATCTGCGAGAACCCCCATCACGCCGATACTCGCTCCACCATAGACCAGTTCTATATCGCGCTGCGTAAGCGCACGGCCAAGGCTTTCTGCACTCCGGCTGTATGCCTCACGGCTGCCGCTGTGAGAACCGCAGAACACACAGATTCGTTTCACACTACCTCCCGACAAAACGGGCCGCAACAACCGCCGTTCTGGACGTTATCGGGCATACCGGTGATCAATCCGATTCCGAAATCAGGGGTCCATAGAACCAACGGAATATTGCCATTGCAAATCGCAAGGGGCGAATTCTGCTTCAGAAATCGACCTGGGATCAAGATGGTCCTGATTCACAATACCGTAACCCTTCAATTATTCAAGAACTGGGGAATACTTGAGCAGGTAATTTCCGCTGCAATCTCCACGAACGAAACTCACTTTCTTCAGTTGCCGGTATACACTATAGGGTGAGTTCCAGAATAATTGACCGGGCAAACCTGCATCTCTCAGAATGAAAGTTGACAACATTCTCGAAACGGTCGGGCAAACGCCCGTGGTACGCCTGCACAGTTTCTCAGATCACTTAGCCAAGGCGCTATGGGTCAAGCTGGAAAGCTTCAATCCCGCGGGTTCGGTCAAGGACAGACCCGCACTCAATATGATCAACGACGCTGAGCAACGCGGTGTACTCAAACCGGGAGATACGATCATTGAACCGACCTCCGGAAACACCGGTATCGGTCTGGCAATGGTTGCAGCGGTCAAAGGCTATCGGGCGGTATTCGTAATGTCCGAGGATATGAGCGCCGAACGAAAACAGATTCTGACGGCGTACGGTGGGGAATTGGTCCTTACACCGGCAGAAAAAGGCACCGTTGGCGCCATAGAAGAAGCGCGCAGGCTTGCAGAAACCCACGGATATTTCTTCGTAGGCCAACATTATAATCCGGCCAATCCAGCCTCTCATCGCTCAACTGCGGACGAGATCTACAACGATTTCGGCGAAGACCTAGATGCCGTAATCTGTACGACGGGTACCGGTGGCACGATCTCCGGGCTTGCGACCTACCTAAAGAGCCGCATTCCGGGGCTGCTGATCATTGCGACGGAGCCCGCTGACTCACCCATTTTGTCCAAGGGGATCGCCTGCCGGCACAAGATCATGGGAACAGCACCAGGGTTTATTCCGGATACCCTGGATCAGGATGCCTACGATGACATTATTCCAATTACAACCGAAGCGGCATTCAGTACAGCACGCAAGTTGGCGGAAGATGAAGGCATTTTCTGCGGAATCTCCTGTGGAGCTGCTGTGGCCGGCATGATTACCCATGCGACACAAGAATCCGCTCGCGATTCGGAACTTCTCGCGATTCTGCCCGATACCGGCGAGCGGTATCTCAGCACAGAGCTCTGGTCTTCGTCCATTTGAACTACCACCGTTCCCGATTCTGGTGTCCTGACGGCACCAGGTTAAAGTGGTGTCGCGATTCCACACTGCCGCAAGACCTACTCACTCATGCCCACAATTGACCCACTGGTTTCGCCCAACGAATTTGTCGGCCTGGATGGCCTGATACACCTGTGTAGTGGTGGGGAGTCCCCCTGGCTCAAAAGGCAGGCTGAAGTTTTTCAGGAATTTTGCCAACTAAAAAGCAGTTCTTATCACGGGCGTGACCGCCTATTTCAGTACCTCGATAGTTGCAGGCAGAAAATGGGCACTCTCTGGAGCGTCGACAGCCGGAGAATCAGTTTTATGCCTTCCGCAGCTGAAGGGATGAACTGGCTCGCCCGGGGGCTCGATTGGCGCCCGGGAGACAACATTGTTACCACAAACCTTGAGTTTCCATCTGTTGCGTACGCTTGGAAGAACCTGTCTGAACGAGGTGTAGAGATACGGCTCATCCCGCACCGCGACTGGCAGGTCTCTGAAGAGGATCTGCTGAATGCGACAGACTCCAGGACCCGCGTTCTGGCGATCAGCCAGGTCAGCTTCTACACCGGTCAGAATCACGACATCCGAGCGCTGGGTGAAGGCTTGGCGGGGTCAGAAACCTTATTGGCTGTCGATGCGACCCATGCCTCAGGCGTGATCGATGTCCCTGCCGAGGTCACCGACCTTTGCATCAGTTCGTGTTACAAGTGGCTACTGGGAACGCACGGTACAGCACCCTGTTATCTCAGTGAAAAGGGCGAAAATATGGTCCGGGCTACGTCCTTTGGCTGGCGCAATCTGGATGTGTGGCCGGCTCAGGGCGCAGAACGGACCTTGCCGGTTGCAGAATTCCGGATGCCCGAGATACTCGAGCCTGGAAACCCGGCCTTGGCGATCATCATGTTTCTCGAGACATCGCTGAGTCTGCTACTGGAAGTAGGCATCGGGCGAATCGAAAATCACGCGCGAGACCTGTGTCAAATGATCAGCCAGGGCCTGGAAGAACTGGGGCTCGAGGTGATCACACCACAACAGCGCGAGCGACGATCCGGCAACACTTGTTTTCTGGACAGCAATGCCGAGGAAACACGTAAGCTACTCGAAAAACAGAGCGTCCTGATCTGGGGCGAATATGGACGTGTGCGGGTGTCCGGACACCTGTACAACAGCAGCGCTGATGTCAGCCGCCTGCTCGATGCGCTCAGGCGGGTTCGCGAACAGGGGTGATTTCCCAGTTACACTTTCTCAACCATCTCTTTTTAACCCGAATCGGGCATGAGCGAGAATTTCAAGAGTGCCCTGATCTGGCTGCTGGGCA
Organism: uncultured Gammaproteobacteria bacterium; assembly: GCA_913051905.1. The sequence continues at coordinate 14,436 of CAJXBY010000046.1, forward strand.
GCACGGTTGTACTGGCCGTGGTCATCTACCATATTCCGGCGATACGGGTGGATGGCGAGTTCATCCCCTGGGGCGTCGATTCGTTCTATCACGCACGACGCGTACTGGAAACCCTTGCTGACCCCGCCCATCGTCTCTGGGAATTTGACCCGCGCTCTTACGCACCAGACGGGACCTGGCACACTTGGCCCTGGCTCTACGACTGGCTTCTGGTTCAGGTCGCTCGCCTTGGAATGGCGGCATCCGGAACAGATGATCCAATGGCAATTCTGGCCTACGTACCCCCGTTATTTGCAACGATAAATACGGGGTTAATGCTTCTTATCGCTCAGCGGTTTAAGTTTTCCCGTGTACTGCAGATTCTCGCAGTTCTTGCATTCGCTGCCTCTCCTTTGACTCTCCACCTGCACTTCCCGGGACGGATTGACCACCATTTCATGGAGCTTTTCTGCGTTCTGGCGACACTTCTGGCAGGGCTGCACTGGTTCCAGCGCTTGGACGATCCCCGCCGTGCTCTTCTTCTCGGCATGGCTCTGGGAATTGCTCCGGGCATACACAACGCCCTCTTCATTCTTCAACTACCGATTCTGCTTACCCTTGGGGTTATCTGGTTGCGTCGCATGCCACGCCCGGGAACACGGGCGGCCAACGGATTCTCTCTGGGTCTCGCCGGTACAACGATCGTAATTCTTCTCCCTTCGGAGCCCTTCTGGGATGGACAGTTCCTCTATTACACCCTTTCCTGGTTCCACCTTTACATCGCTGCTTGCGGGGTGGTCACTGTCCAGTTTCTGGCGCGCATTGCACCATCCAAGAGAAGCCTGGTCTGGTTGATCCTGGCTGTCCTGCTGTCACTCTTGGTAATACTGCACCAGTTGCACTCTGGGCTGCACTTCGTCATGGGTGGGTATTACGTTGATGAGACGACTAAATTTCATCCACAAGAAGGGGCCAGCCTCTTCGAGTTCTATCAAACCCGGGGACTTCAACCTACACTCGCCTTATACTCCGTTTTGTTACTCACTCTGCCCTTTACCCTGCTGGTGGTAATACGCTGGCCATTCAGCCAGGTGAATCCTGACAGGATTTTCTTCGCATTCATGGTTATGGGCGGCGCTGCTCTCTTACCCGCGATGATCCGCTTGCACTATTTTGGGTCCTTAGTCCTGATTTTCGGCCCTCTGCTCTGCGGGCACTGGCTGCTAAACCGTTTCCCGGGACGGACGAATTTTCTTGCCGGCCTCCTGGCGGTCCTGATGCTGGGTGCCCACTATCCTGTCTTTCCCAAATTAACTGAAAGATCTCATTCGGGTGGTGTTTTTCTTTATAGCCTCAACCGAGAGATGTTTTCGGTGATGGAAACAGAATGTGCCAAAAATCCTGGCATCATTCTAGCCCACCCCAGCGACGGCCATTTCATCACCTATCATACCGACTGTTCGGTTCTCTCGAACAATATGGTTGTAAATACTCAACATGCCCGAGCGTATCGTCACACCCTGAGCCTTTGGTATAGCTCACTTCGGAATATTCGCGAGACACATCCCGAAATTTCATATATTTACACCTATGGCGCCGATTCCCAGCTATTCACAAAAAGCGCCAAGCATCCGGGGAACCAATCAGAAAGTACAGCGTCACCAGCATTTCCTTTTGGTCCATCCCCGGAGGGATTTGAATTGATCAAAGAAGTAAAAATTCCGT
>CAJXBY010000047.1 GCA_913051905.1 uncultured Gammaproteobacteria bacterium
GAAGAAAAACACTTGCGCCACACCCGTGCTCACTGCTTCTATGCCGAGAAGCCCGGTGACAACGCGTACGCCAGGCCCATCGAAGGTCTGGTGCCTGTGGTCGATCTGGATGCCATGGCCGTGCTTCGCATAGAAGATCATGGCGTCATACCTTTACCCCCGGACCCAGGGGATTATCGCGCCGATCGGCTCACACCCGAACCACCGCTTGCGGAGCTTCAGATCACCCAGCCTGGCGGGGCCGGCTTTACGGTACGAGGCAACCAGGTCAAGTGGCAGAACTGGCGTTTCAGGGTGGGATTTACACCCAAAGAAGGTCTGGTCCTGTATACGCTGTCCTTTCAGGATGGAATTCACGACCGTCCACTGGTCTACCGCGCCTCACTCAGTGAACTGGTCGTGCCCTACGGCGACACGGCCGGGGATCATTATATGAACCACTCGTTTGATCTGGGTGAGACGATGTTCGGCTCCCAGGTTAACTCCCTTCGGCTCGGATGCGACTGCCTGGGGGAGATTCATTACTTCAGCTTTGATATGGCCGACGACCTGGGCGAGGTTAAAGAGATGCCGAATATTGTCTGCCTGCATGAAGAAGACTACGGTGTTCTGTGGAAGCATACGGACACATCTACCGGTAATGCCGAGGTCCGCCGCTCTCGGAGACTGGTGATATCGTCCTTCTTCACTATCGGCAACTACGACTACGGAATATTCTGGTATCTGTACCTGGACGGGTCAATTGAATTTGAAGCGAAGCTCACCGGTACCCTCTACCTTCGCGCCATCGAGGACGACGAGCTAACACCTTATGGCGCCCGCGTAGCACCCGGGGTCAACGGCATGGTGCACGAGCATTATTTCAATGTCCGCCTGGACATGAGCGTCGACGGTGACCAGAACACTGTGGTGGAAGTCGAGTCACAGCGGGTTCCAACGAGTTCCGAGAATCCCTACGGAAACGCACACGGGCCCAAAGAAACCGTGATCAGCTCCGAAAAGCTTTCCGGGCGCGACATCGCGCCGGGGAACGGGCGTTTCTGGAAAGTGATCAATCGTTCTAAAACAAGCAACTTGGGGTGGCATCCAGGTTACAAGCTGGTACCCGGCCCGAATATCAAACCCATGCACCAACCCGATTCACCTTTCATGCGCCGGGCAGGGTTTCTCACCCACGACCTCTGGGTCACGGCTTATGATCCAGATCAATTACACGCTCCTGGCGCTTACGTTAACCAGAACGAGGGTGGCCCGGGACTCCCCGAATGGGTTCAGGCCGACCGGCCCCTCGTCGATGCAAATGTGGTGCTGTGGCATAACATTGGTGTGGTGCATCTGCCGCGTCCAGAAGACTTCCCCGTGATGCCCGTCGAGTACATCGGATTCATGCTGAAGCCTGTCGGGTTTTTCGAGCGCAATCCCGCCCTGAATCTTGCCCCCCTACAGAATTGCCACTCCTGACACTCTGACTCCTCCCGAAAATCGGTTGCACAACGGATCCTGATGTCAGCATCACTCGGGTTCGCCCTCGCGGCGGCATTTTTTTTCGGGCTCTCAGCGATACCGGCCAAACGAGGCCTGTCTCATGCGGATCCGCAGGCTGGCGCCCTGATCAGCATTGCAGCTGTCGTGGCGACTTTCGGACTGACTTCACCCTGGTGGATGCAGTCGTCAGACTGGTTCGTCCCGGGCTTCTGGTGGTTTGTCGCAACCGGCCTCGTCAATCCGATGCTGTCAGTCTACTTTACGCTGGAGTCGATGAACCGGGCGGGTGTCACTGTCGCATCCACCCTGGCTGCGACTTCGCCGCTGTTCGCCGCCTTCACGGCCATCCTGTTTCTCGGCGAGACCATAACCACCCTGATCATGGTGGGCACACTAATCACCATGGCCGGCGTCATGTCACTGACTTGGACACCCGGTACCGGAGTGACCCGAGTGATGCGGATCGCGCTTATTTTCGCCACGGCCGCATCGATCATCCGGGGTCTGGTCAACACCACCGGCAAGATCGGTCTGGAGTTGCTACCCAACGCGATGATGGCCGGATTCCTGTCGTACACTGTCGGCGGACTGGGTGTTCTGCTGATTTACCGCATCCGCCATGGCCGGCTGCCGCTACATATTCCACGCACCGGAGTCGGCGCTTTTGCCCTGTCCGGCATGTGTATTGCCGTTGCCATTTCCTGCATGTACGCCGCCCTGCTTCGCGATGCCGTTACCCTGGTCTCTCCTGTGATCGCGACCTATCCGGTGTTTACCTTGTTCGCGGCACTGGCACTGCGCGAAGAAAGAATCACGCTTCAGATCGGGGCCGGCGTGGCGGTGGTTGTGGGTGGGGTCGTCCTGATCAACCTGTAGTGATCACTTCTATCGGCCCGCGGGATCGAAACTACCAAAGACAGGTCGAGGACAGAACCCGCCCAGTTAGCGGTGTTCAGTCGATGGTTCCACCCCAGATGTCGCCCATCGTGAACCCTTCCGGAAACGGGTCGTCCGGCTCCACGACATACTGTGCCATACCCGTTACCCAGGCCTGACCGGAGATGGTCGGCACCACAGCGGTGTAGTCTCCGATCCGGGTCTCCCGAATGAGCCTCCCGGTAAACACGGTTCCGAGAATACCCTCGTGATGAAAGTCCTCATTGAGTCCCAACTTTCCTTTGGCGTACAGTGTCGCCATCTTTGCACTGGTTCCAGTACCACACGGTGAGCGGTCAAGGGCCGCGGTCCAAGTCTGCGGTCTGTCCCAGTCAAGTTGTCCGGTTGAGACCACCGCTGCGTTCTTGAGCGTCGCACCCGGCTGGGTTGCGGGGCCAGACATGACCGCAATCGTCACACCGGAGACTTTGGGATTGTCCGGATGCACACAATCGAGCTGGGCCGCAGCAGCGGCTTTGATCATCTCACCAGCACGAGCCACCTCGCCCGCTCGAGACGGCGTGAGTTCCAGGCCCAGCGGGGCGGTCTCAGCAATCACATAGAACATCCCTCCCCAGGCGACATCGACACTGACCGTACCCAGGTGCGGCACCTCGATCGGCACATCCAGGTGGACCGCAAACGCCGGGACATTCTCAAAGGTCACCTGGCAGACTTTTCCATCTCTGACTTCAGCCTCAACCCCGATCAGACCCGCAGGAGAATCGAGGGTCAGGTGCGTGACGGGTTCCTCGACTGCCACCATTCCGGTCTCTATCAGGGCAGTGACCACACAGATCGTGTTGGTGCCGGACATCGGCGGATATTCCACCTGTTCCATGATAACGAAACCGGCATCAGCTTCCGGATGGGTGGGCGGTAGAATTAGATTACAGTTGGCTGCGGGGTAGCCCCGCGGTTCCCGCAACATCCTTTTGCGCAGATCGTCGGCCTCGGTTTCCAGATAGCGCATCTTCTCGAACATGCTGCGCCCCGGAACATCAAGCACGCCTCCAACGATCACACGCCCCGGCTCACCGCAGGCGTGCAGGTCGATAGCCTGAATCATGTTCGAGATCTTCATTATTGCGGCAGAATCTCCGCGGACCCCACTTGCTGCTGAACAGAGGTCCCGCCGAACGGGCCGTGACAGACAAACGAGACACCAAAATCTTATACTACGCTATTATGACAACCTGTTGAAACCGTCACTTGAGCCGGGCTCGATGACTCGAAAAGTGACAACAGCGTTCTAACCCGTCCGGAACCGAAAGGGACCCAGTGATGATGCCAGCCAGCCAGCCCATCCGTGAGACGTACGTAAATGACGGATTTTTCTTTCCCATCGACGTAATCAACGAGACGCAAGCGCAGGCCCTGCGCGCGGACCTTGAAGCGGCCGAAGCCGAAGTGGCAGACGACCCGGAAAAACTGATGCTGCTTCAATCCTACCCTGACCGACTGCTGCCCTCGTTTGACCGCCTCATCCGCGATCCCAATTTAATCGCGGCTGTCTCGCCCATACTGGGCGACGATCTGATGGTCTGGAGCGGCGGTCTTTTCCTCAAGGAAGCAAACTCTCCGGGCATCGTGACCTGGCACCAGGATCTCAACTACTGGGGACTTGACGAACTCGATGAAATTACCGCCTGGGTCGCCCTCTCACCCTCGAACATCGCTAACGGCTGCATGCGGTTCGTCCCCGGTAGCCACACCCGGCAACTCGTACCGCACGTGGACACCTTCGCAGAAAACAATTTACTGTCCCGTGGCCAGGAGATTGCTGTGGAAGTGGATGACAGCGACGGCGTCGACGTCATCCTCAAAACCGGCCAGGCTTCGCTGCATCATGGTCACCTGATTCATGCCTCCGGGCCCAACACGACCAACGACCGACGAATCGGTGCAGCGATTCGTTATATCTCGACGTCCATGAGACAAAAGACCCAGGACAGGACATTGGTGGCGCTCGTCAACGGTGAAGACCGCTATGGCCATTTCACCATCGCTGGTTCCCCCCGGGGACGTCTGAACGAAGCAGATTTCGAAATGTGCCGGCAGGATGCCCAGATCAGGCGCCGGGTGCTTTACGAAGGGGTCGACCCAGCACGGGGTAACCGTTACTGATTGCCTGCTGACCACTCTGATGCCGGAAGGGAATTTAAGGCCATGAGCGCAATCGCCCAAAATCCAGCCAGAGCCGCTCTGGTGACAGGGTCCGGCAGTGGTATTGGCGCCGCAATAGCCCGACGCCTGGCACGACCCGAGACCTGCCTGTTGTTACACGCCCGAAACAACCGTGCGGGATGTGAAGCGACAGCTGAAGCAGTGCGATCAGCCGGTGCAGAAGCCGAGATCGTACTGGGAGACCTGTCTGATCCGGACGTTGCCGATACCCTGGTCAAAAGCACGATCGAGGCCTTTGGGAGCCTGGATGTGCTGGTAGCCAATGCCGGGTTTCCAATTCTCAAAGGCTTCGGCGATGTGACAGCCGAAGACATGGATTATGCCTACCGGGTCATCAGTGCCGGCTTTTGTCAGATGGCCACTGCAGCGATGCCTCATCTGGAAAAATCCAGTCATGGACGGGTGGTCGCGATCAGCAGCCTCAATGTCCATACGTTCCGCAACGATTTCCCGGTTTTCCCGGCTTCAGCTGCAGCCAAGGCCGGCATCGAAGCACTCGCCCGTGCGCTCGCGGTGCAACTCAGCGGGACCGGGACAACGGTCAACGTGGTTGCTCCGGGGATGATCAATGCCAACCCCGAGCACCTGGGGAAATTATTTGACCCGGAGGAACTCAAACGGATCAGCGGGCTGATCCCGCTCGGCCGGCTAGGCCGGGCCGAAGAGGTCGCGGCACTGGTGGACTTTTTGGTGAGCGAAGACGCGAGTTATATCACCGGTCAGGTGATCCACGTCAACGGCGGGATCATCTAACCAGTCTGCTCTTTATTGCGGCATTCGGTCTGGATACACTTCCAGCTGCGCAGCGCCAATAAAGCGGCAGCCCGTTAACGGCTAGGAGATAACCCTATGGATAAACCTCCCTGGGAGGGAATGGGCGGTTACACCGAAATTGACAGCGGGAAGCTGCCGATGCTCGATGCCCAGACCCCGACTTTTATGGGCGTTCCCCGGGCATCCGATCTTGCAGCACTTGCGGGTGCCGATGTGGCCATCATCGGTGCGCCCTATGTCGCCGGATCTGCCGGCAAGTATGCCGGCGTGGACAAAGCAGAGTGGGTGCTCGCACCCCAGCGGGTCCGCCAACAGTCTGCACGCTACCCTACCGGTTACATCCAAGAGCTGGACATCGACATATTCGAGCATTTGCGCGTGGTCGACATGGGTGACGCCGAGATTTCTCCTGATGTCAATACCCATCCCACGGCCGAGAACATTCTCAAAGCCCAGACCGCCGTCGAGTCGCTGGTTAACCAGGCGCTAGACGCTGGTGCGATACCCGTTGTGATCGGGCAGAACTCCCCGTGCGGCTCCTACGCGATCGCCAAGCCCATCGCTGAGCGCAGCAAAGGAAAGGTGGGCATGATCAGCACGGACACGCACTGGGATTCAAGACCGCTGGACTACCTCACCGGCGATTCGCGCATCGCCGGAAGCGGCAACTGGAAATCGAAGACCTACAACACCCACCAGAACTTTTCGGTACCCAACCTGGTCGAGATCGGAGAGCGCGGCATGCTCGAACGTGCCGAGATGGTCCGCAGCTATCGGGACCGTGGCGCCCATTTCTATCCTATGTGGAAGGTCCGTGGTGAACTCGGTATCGATGGCCTCTGCCGTGAACTGAAGCATGCTTACGACGGTACGGAAGACGTCTATGTCCACTTCGACATGGACATTCTCGGCGGCGCAGGCCCTGCACCCGGCGACATCCTGGGAGAGTTGGCAGAACCCATGGGTATGTCGGACTACGAGATCATCCGTCTTGCTCACGAGATCGGGCTGCGCGGACTGACCGGCATGTCTTTCATCTGCATACCGCCGGGATCAATGGTGATCTATCGGACGATTGTCTACATCATCGCGTTCCTGATCGCCGGCATTGCGATCTCACGGCAGACATGACCCAAGACAGCATCCGTTGAACATGCGGGTGCCGCGGCGGGCCAGCCTCGCGATGCAACCTGCTGAGATATTCAGGTTCTGGCGAAGCCCAGAGACTTGTCGATCAGGTTGACCAGTTCGCGACCGTCCCGGAACCGTTCGAAGTTTTCCAGAAACACATCAGCCATAGCTTCCTTGTGTCCCCGGTAGTCACCGGACATATGCGGAGAGACGATCACGTTGTTGAGATCCCAGAACGGACTCTCGGCTGGCAGGGGTTCGGTGCAGAAAACATCAAGCCCGGCACCCGCGATCTGATTGTCTTTGAGCGCTTCAAGAAGCGCAGCCTCATCGACCAACTCCCCCCGCCCGAGATTAATGAATCGCGCTGAGGGTTTCATGGCCGAGAACTGAGCGGCACCAAAAAGACCGTGGGTCTGGGGTGTCAATGGTGTCACCAGTACAACGTAGTCCACCTCTGCCAGGCAGCGGTCCAGATCGCTGACCGCATGGATCTTGCCAAAATCCAGGTCGGAATCACGGGCGGAGCGGCCCACCCCCGAAACGACGAAATCCATCCGCTTGAGGATCCGGGCGATCTCTCGACCGATGCTGCCGACACCGACCACAAGCACCGACCGACCCGCGGCAAGCTCGGTCCAGCGATAGGACCAGCGGTGTTCACGCTGTGCCGCGTAGGTCTCGGGAAGTTCCTTGCCAAAGGCAAGAATTAGCGCCAGTGTGTATTCGGCCATGGCGCGGTCGAACACACCGCGGACATTGGTCAGCAGGACGTCACTGGCAACGAGTTCCGGGAACAATACCGCATCCACTCCTGCCCCACCCCATTGAATCCAGCGCAGGCTGTCCACCAGAGGCCAGGCCTCCCGGAGTTCCGTGGCCCGGAAATTCCAGCCCAAGAGAGCCTCCGCCTCAGGCAGATGACGCTGAAGACTTTCAAGATCCGGCGCGCAATGAATTCGGGTATTCTTCTTGATCCGGTCAATGCCGGGTATTTCTTCTGCCGACTCGACCCCGTGGATCACGAGTCTGATTTCTTCAGTCATCCATAACCCCCTGGAAAACACCTCATGTTTTCAAGCCGGTCAGCGCCACTGCTTCTCATCCGCGATCCACGCCCCTCCGGGCAACGGACCCGCTTTTGAGAACGCATCGACCAGGTTGGCGAGCAATTTCGATACATTGTTAACAAAGCCGTTACAAGGCAGCGCCTGGCCAAAGGCGATCGAGCCAGTTGAAAACACCGCACCATGATTGGAAGACGTGAAATACACCATGTCAGCTCTGATTCGATGATCGTAGGACCCTGTCATTCCAGGAAAGGCATACAGCACCTCTTCGCAGACCAGCATGTAGTTGTCCGTGTGTCCGCCTGAGGATGCGATGATTTTTGCATGTGGCGGAGTGCCTTTCTCCAGATCATAGCGATCCATTTCGATACCGCCGGCCGCCCCGTGGGCCAGGCCAAAGTCACCAATGATCTCTCCTTCGATTCCGTCGGTCATCCACGATACCGTGCGGTGCCAACTGTCTGGCATACGCCGGAAAGGACGGCATGATTCAAAACCCTGGGAGATAAAACCCACGCCCAGTGCTTTCTGGGGCGGCCGACCGAGATTCTTCCAGAGCCCCCCTTTCTGTCCGGTGGTCTGCATATAATGTTCGCCCGGTTTTGCGTTCCAGGCCCGCATTCCGGAATCCAGTTTGCGTACCTCCATGCACCAGGGTTCATCCTTACAGAAATCCACGTTCCAGTAATAGCCGTTGCCACCCATGTAGATCAACCGTCCTCCACCTGCGACAAAATCCTCGGTCCCATCCAGCATGGTCTCGGAATAGTATTCTGGATGAGTACCGGTGATAACGCACTTGTAGGGTGATAGTGCAGCAACTCCTTCCTTATGCAGGTCCTCGTCCGTCAGCACCTCGTAATCATAGTTGCAATGCTCCAGCCAGGCGACTATGGAAAGATCGGCAGGAAACTGCCAAGTTACCCCGCTCATCGTCTGACGGTATTTAGGGCGCATGGCCACTATTGGCCGACGGTAGGACGAGTAACATACCCCCGCGCCATCCCGGTGGTGATCATAGGTCGACAAGCCAAATTCAGGACTCTGATAAACCTCGATGTCGATGTCAGACACTATCGGTGTTTGTCCAACAATGGGCTGGGCCATCTGGGCATCGAAAGTGAGGTGATCATTGGCATAGGCCAGGTAGCTGGCAGTGGGAATGAGCAATGCGATCGGCGCTTTCGGTATTTTGGCCCGGACGAAAAACACCAGATATTCCTCGCCGAGTCCGGTCCCGTCGCCGGCGCACAGGCGAATCGCATAAACCCCACTTTTAAGATTTTCGGGAATCGTCAATCGGTTCGTCACATCCCAGCCGCAATCGATTATTGAATCATCATGCAACTCGATACCGCCGTATTCCTCCGGTGCCAGTCGGAAACAGTCGTTACGACCGTTCCAGTTCCAGCCGGTCTGTGCCCGAACCGGTTTATTGATGCCGGTGGCATGCAAACCATGCGGGCCAGTATCCGTGACGGTGTCACCAATACCGGTATCGGTGTAACCGACGGTCGTATCCCAGTACGCAAGAATGTCATTCTCGGGTGGTTTTCCGCCCGCACAGATTTGATCGAATTCGGATCGGGACAGGACCCGCGAGACGATCCCCGGACGGTCGATCTTGCCTGAATAAAGTTCGTTGACGAACTTTCCACGGTTACTGTGATAATCCCATGTCCCCCCGACCAGAAAAGAAATGTCAGGGGCATGTTCCGGCTTGAAACGCAGGACCTCGGAAACATGTGAGTCGTAATCCATGGGCGTGACCTTGCCCCAGAGCGAGTTATACCGGTTCACCACACCCGCCTGGTACAGCGTCGCTCTGCCTGTGGCTGCATCATAGGAAGCGCCAACGAAGTACCAGATATGACGCTGCAGAGGTATCTCTGCCTCAACGTGGTCGAACTCTTTTCCGTCCCCTACGATAAATAGAAGCTTCCCTGTGGGTTCAATACCGATACCGTAACCGACAGAATTGTAGTCGTCGTAACGGCCGAAAACAGCTTGAGCACCCACTTTAGGGTGTAGTGAGGGCCAAATGTAGGCAAACATCGAAAAACTGCCATCTACGCAGAGGCGGTTCTCAGGGTCTGCAACCTGCAGGTAGGAGCCCACCTGGGTATATTGTTTCTTGACCTCCCAGGTCCCGTTGATTTCGCAGTCGACCTCTTCTTCAATAAATCCGGGACCATCCGGATGCTGGTCACCGTGGATAAGGCGTACGAGCTGAGCCTCCGCGGTGCTTGTTCCGTCAGCCGTGACATGAAACGTCTGTTCGTCCCCCGGTCGAACGGAAATATTGTTGCAGTAACCGAACAGCTTAACCTCTGCCATGCCTTATTCCTCGTTAATGGCGCAACATCATTCGTACAGACACCGGCCTCAGCGACTCCAACTGGCCAGCTTCCCTCCCTCCTACGATTCCAGCAGATCCTGAATCCGGCGCGTGAATACACCAACGTACGCGTCTTCCTGGCTGGCATAAATTTTGTCCTCCACCAGCCGCGGTGCAACGCCAGGTATACCTGACAGCGCTACGATTTGATAAGCCTTGAACGGTTCAACACATTTGATCGCATATTTATCGACCATCGGCTGGCGTCGGAAGTAGGTGAGCAGCCTCTCCAAGGCCTCGCTGTGCTGACCCAGCGGCTTGTTCTTGAATTCCTCAATGACCTCGTCGGTGACTAGCGTTTTCAGAAAATCTCGCTGGTTCTTGTCGTACCGACGAAACGCCAGTTCATCTTTATCCCGGACTTCGGTCGCTTCTTCAGGCAGCATCTCGCCTCCTTTCTCGGCACGGGCCGAACGGTGTTCACTTTTCTTTTTGTCTCTCCACACGCGGAACTGAGCCTTGATACCAAACACACCGCCGCGCAGAAACAAAACCACAAATAACATCAATACGCCTATCAGCACTATTCTCAATGGCCCCAAATCAATCAGCACCCGATCGATAAACACCACAATCAATGTCCCCAGCACTGCACCCTCGGCTCTGCCCAGACCACCGATCACCAGCATCGCCAAACCCATGGCCACGGTGTCAAAGCCAAACAGGTTCGGCGATGCACCACGAAAATGTGTCGCATAGAACGCACCGATCACACCCAGCGCGGCTGAAGAGATCAGAAATACCTGGATTCGGGCGACCCGGTAATTCACACCAGTTGCCTCGGCAAAGGCCTCCCTTTTCTCCGGTGCCATTCGCAGAATACGCCCCAACCGCTTGCCATTGATAAAACGGAACAGTATCAACGCCGCGACAAGTACTGTTGCCGCTGCGTAGTACCCTAAACGCAACTGATCGAACTCATCCCAGGCCTCCGGTATGTAGGACGCCGCTCCATATAGCCCTCCGATCTCTGAACCAAAAGCCTTGGACTGGATAATGTAGACACGGCACAATTCGACGACCCCCAGGGTCAGCAGCGCATAATAAAAACCTTCAAGACGCACCGCTGGTATGGCGATCAGTATTCCGAAGGCAAGACCGATGAGGCCCCCGACCATCAGCATCAGTGGAATCGGCAGTCCGAAGTGGATCGAGAGATAAGCAGAACCGTACGCCCCGGCGCCAACAACAGCATATGTTGCGAGCGAGTAAATACCTGCCGTGCCGATCACCAGCATCCAGCACAAGTTGATTGCCGCATAGATCGAGAACACTGCGGCCGCCGACAGGAGCACCCGTTGGTTCCCCTCCGGCATCACAAATGGCGCCAGCATCAGCGCTATAAACCCCAGCATCCACCAGATCGGTCGTTTATCGACGATGGTTTTCTCACGATGCAGTGTCTTGGGATTGTATTCCCCGCGAAATCGCAACACGGTGCGCCGGGTCGGAAAGTACCGCACCTTGTTCCATAACCTCTTTCCGTGTCCCGGCCACTTGTAGTAATACCGTAAACGCCCGACCGGATGGGTCGGCACCTTGTACTCGCGGGCGGCGTCCCAACTGCTCTCCGGGGAGCGCCACTCATTGGTGGGGATCTCATCAATGGGACCTTTCGGGTCCCAAGTCGAATAAGGATCTTTCCAGGTCGCCATGCGGTCTAGGCTTCGCGCGCCTTGTCGAGAATTCCTGCAATACCGCGGGGGCGAATCAGCAGGATCAGAATGATCAAGCCAAACTGGGTAATCAGCACATATTGACCACCCCAGAAACGGGAGGTCATGGCTTCATTGATCCCCAGGATCACAGCGGCAATCACGACGCCCGTAACCGATCCCAATCCACCGCACAATGCAACGCTGAGGCCTTTGATCATCGGTGTAATGCCGCCGAAAGCCTGAAGGTAATAGGTCTGCGAGAGCAATACGGACGCAAGCCCTGCGAGACCACCTGTAATTGCCATTACATAAAAGCCGGTGCGGCGGACACCGATGCCCACGATCGATGCTGCGTGCGGGTTCTGCATCATGGCTCGAATTTCGAGTCCCCGCCGGCTCGATTTCATCCAAAGCAATACCGCCGTCAGCATAAGAATGGACGTGACCACTGCGCCGACCTTGTCATAGGTCATGGTCGATCCAAAGACCTTGATCGAGCCATATCCGAACACCGGAGGAATATTCTTTACCCGCGGGCCGAAATACCATAACAACGCCTGTGTTCCGAACAGACTGATGGCCAACGTTGCAATCATGCCGCGGATCGTAAAGTTGGGCTTGTCGTGCAAGGGAATAAAGGCCAAGGCACAAACAATCACACCCCCAAGCGCACCGGTGAGCACTCCGGATGCCAGAATCACGATCCCATTGTGGGAGATATGCTGGGCTGCCAGCCAGGCGCCATATCCGGCAAACGAGAAAATAAAGCCGAAAGACATGTTGATCAAGCCGAGACTCGACCAGGTGATGGACACACCGATGGCCAGCGTGCCGTAAATACACGCCAGCACTATGGCGTTGATGATCACATAACTCCAGTCCACGTCTTATGCCTCTCTTTTTGTCTGATAGGCCAGCGATGCTGCGGCTTCACCCTTAAGCTTTCCCACGTGCATTCCGATTATCCGGTCCACACGGCCGTCCAGCAGGGAGACGTTCTGTTCGGCAATCACCATCGCCGATTCGCCGAGCTCAATATCGAACAAGGCTTCTAGGACACTTTTCCCGAGCTTTGGCGCCAAGCCCAGTGTCGGTTCATCCACGAGGTAAAGAAACGCCTCGGCCATCAGGCCGCGGCCGATGGCCACCATGCGCCGCTCCCCACCGGACAATCGTCCCACTGGGGTATCCATTAACTTCTCTAGTGCCGGGAAGATCTGGAGAATCTCTTGGCGTCTGTGGGCGCGCTTCCGCCAGGCCGATTTTGTGTAGGCACCACTGTCGAGATGGTCCCTGACACTGAGTCCCTGAAAGATCTCATCACCCTGTGGAATCAAGGCCAGGCCCTGATGAACGATCTGGTGGGTGTAGCGACCTGGCCCCTGACTCCGGTTACGGCCGATCTGTTTCTCCTTCAGCTTGATCGAGCCACGCTGCCAATGGGTCAGACCGGCGATCGCCAGAAAGAGCGTCGATTTGCCGTGACCGTTAAGCCCGACCAGACCGACTTTTTCACCGGCACTCACCCTAAGATCCAGATCGTGGATGACCCGCATCGGACCGTATCCCGCCGACAGGCCTTCGATCTGCAGTACTGGAACAGGGTGATCAGTCATACGATCGGGTGTGCAGTGTCAATGAACATCTTCAAAATAAGCAGCGCGGACCCTCGGGTCCTTAAGGACCGCGTCCAGATCGCCTTCAGAGATTTTTTCTCCGGCATCCATCACCATTACCCTGTCCGCAATGGTATCCAGCAGTTCGATCCGGTGTTCGACTATAACGATAGCCACGTTCAACTCCTTGGCCAGAATGCGAATCAAGTCATCGAACTCATCGACTTCTGAGTTGATCAATCCTGCCGCTGGCTCGTCCATCAGCAACAGTGGTGGTTTACGCATTATCAGACAGGAGAGCAGCAGTTTTCGGCGGTCCAGCGTGTCCAACTGGGCCGCTGGCATATCCGGGTCCGCAGAGAATCGCACCAACCGCGTAGCCCAAACAGCGTGCCAACGGTTCAGATACGGCTTGTGCGCCTGGCGCGCGGCCTTGAACACTTCCCCAACGGTCAACTCGTCCGGCACAACAGGAGTCTGGTAGGTTCGACCGATACCGATTCTTGCCCGCTGGTAGAGCGGCAAAGTGCTGACATCCTGACCCTTGAACATCACGCTACCGGACTTTGCGGGGAAACGTCCGCATAAGACTTCGAAAAGACTGGTCTTGCCCGCGCCATTGGGACCGATCACGCCGAGCACCTCTCCCTTGGCGACCTGCAGAGAGATGTCCTTCAGGATTTCTCGACCCCCCAGGTCGAGTGAGATGTCTTTGCACGCAAAAAGGGGGGCGTCAGGCGGGTGCTGCTCGTTCGCAGCACCCGCCGACGTTTCTACCATCCGAAGGGTCGGAGCTCAGACTCCTTCAGAACGTCTGGATAAACGATCTTATGTTCGACGTTTTGAACCTGGACGTACAACTGGCCCATACCATCTTCCAATCTCTTGGCTGTAACTGGATGACCATCATCAGGATAATGAGCAGCTTCCTGCCACTTATTGTTCATATCAAGCAGCCCACAAACACCACGATACTTCGTCGTCCTGACGTAATCACAGACCTCTTCGAACTTATTGGGGTCACCCACATGTTCCCAGGCCTGTTTCAAGAAATAGACCGTATCATAGGCATTACCGGTGTAACAAAGCCCCATCGTGCCCGGCCAGCGCTTCTTGTACTTCTCTCGGAAAGCAGTGCCCATTTCGTCGGCATACACGCCGAGGACCGTACTCCAAATAAAGCCTTCAGCGGCCGGTCCCGCCAGATCCAGAAACTCAGGCTGGGATGGGCCGTACTGCATGTAGATCAGCGTATTTTCAAGCGGGTCTGCACGCCACTGTTTACAGAACGCAGCATATTCGGCGGCAACCCAGTGATCGAGCATGACCGTGCCGGCGCCAATGCGTTTGATTTCCTGAATCACCGGCTCCCAGTTCTGGACTGGAAACTGGATATCGGTGATACCGGCCAGTTCAAAGTCACTGGCAGGAATTGCTTCCTGAAGTGTTCTGGAGATCGTCTGGCAGTACGCGATTTGTTCCTGAACGATATGAATACCGTTGTTATTGGGCTTCCACAAGCCGCGATCCTTCATGTCTTTGAGAAAAATCGGGAACGTATATCCATAATGCACTTCCGATGGATCCGTCTGAAAACAGTGGCTGTACTTGTCTGGGTTGGCCGCCACATGATCAGTGTAATTCCGTTGCGTTACACCCCATAACAATGGCGCCTTGTACTTGACCGTTGCATCAATTGTTGGAATAGGCGCCAACGTGAACGGAGTGGTCATCGCGTGGACTTTCTCATCGACCAGTTTGAGCATAGAGGTCTGGCAGCCCTCCGGTGAAAAGATATCAATATCCACCACCTTAAACTTCAGTTCCCGCCCCAGAATACCGCCGGCCGCATTAATCTCCTCCTGGGCCAGGATCGCGCCCTGCAGGTGATCCAGGTGGTCAGCGACACCACCGGCCGTACTCTGTGCAAGCGGCAGACCGAGCACAATCGGGTCACTGGCAAAACCCGACCGGCTGATGAATGGTAAGGGGAGCGTCGAGGCGGCTGCCCCTGCTGCGACGCTCTTGATTACTTTTCTGCGTTGTTTATTGACGCCCATGTTGTCCTCCTCTGTGTGTGGCGTGTGGGTCGTCCAAGTCAGAGTTTCTTGAATCGCACCTTCCGGATGCGACAACGGCGACTTGGCGCCATTTGACATCTGCCATCGGACCCATCGGATTGTAACCTCATTACCCGTCGTGTCGAGACCGTCCGGCCATCAGGCTGGGCACAGATATGTGCAGGCAAAACTATGGCTTTCTTAATCCAGATTACAATGGCAGGCAGCCGTCCCCGTGGGACATATATCACCCCATGTGAATAGGAGGATCAGTTGATGCCGAGAATGAGTCCCTGGAGAATGATCGTCGAAGCCTTGAATGCCGAAGGCATTGATCGGGTGTTCGGCCTACCGGGCAATCCCATCCATCTGGTTGACGATCTGCACCGGCACAGTGAAATCAAGAATATCCTGGTCCGACACGAACACTCCGGGGTCTCTCTAGCCTATGCTTATGCCCGAATCACCGGCCAGCCGGCGGTCTGTTACGGCAACCCCGGTCCGGGCATCACCAACATGGCCACCGCCCTGCTGGAGGCAACCTCGGCCTCACTGCCGGTGATCGCTTTGACCAACGGCGTGCCAATGAACGCCGATGGTAAGGGCGCCTTTCAGGAACTGGACGCAGTTTCCCTGATGCGCCCGGTCACCAAGTGGGCGACACGCATTGTCTCGGCGGAGAGCACGCCCTGGGTCATGCAGCGGGCCTTTTC
>CAJXBY010000048.1 GCA_913051905.1 uncultured Gammaproteobacteria bacterium
GCGGCCAGCGCCTGTGCCGGGGCCGCTGAACGAGCGAGAACAAAGTTGGCTGCGGAAGGATAAACAGACAGGCCAAGCCCCGTCATCCGGTTGGTTAGGCGGTCTCTTTCCGAGCTGACCACACTGAGAACATGATCGAGGTAGGCCTGGTCCTGCATTGCGGCACAGGCACCAGCGAGCGCAATCCGATTAACATTGAAGCCCGATCGCATTTTTGAAAAGCCGCTTGCGAGCTGGTCATCGCTGAGAAGAGCATAACCAAGGCGTGTGCCGGAGAGTCCATACGCCTTAGAGAAAGTCCGGACAACGACCCAGGGCCCTTGTCGTTCAGCCAGAATAGACAGCACGTCCGGGCCACCCTCGTAGTTGGCAAACTCATGGTAGGCCTCATCGACCATCAACAGGCACTGGGAGGGTACTGTATTGGCAGCAAGGCGCAGGTCATCACTGTCCAGAAGGCCCCCGGTAGGACTGTTCGGTGTGCACAGGTAGAACAGAGACGTCCTCTCCGTCATAGCATCAATCATGGACGAAACGTCGTTCGCCCCGTTGGTGAGGACCGGTACCCGTAAGACATCTCCACCGGCGAGTTGAACGCACTTGCCCACTGGGGGAAAAGTAGGATGGGGCAGAACTGCCTGATCAGAGGGTTGTAGCGCCACCGCCGCCGATGCGACCAGCATTTCTCCGCTGCCATTGCCGAATACGATGCGGTTGGCAACAATGCCGGTTCTTTTAGAGATAATGTTGGCAAGTGCCGAACAGGAATGGTCTGGATAGCGATGACTGTATTGGACCGCCTGGCGCATCGCCTCGATGGCCCGAGGGGAAGGCGGTAAAGGGTTTTCGTTCAGGTTAAGACGAATAGTGTCCGGGGCAGGCAGGTTGTCGGGCTCGGCAAGTATCTCCGGTGCCATCAATGGCAGCTCGTCTATACGCGGAACGGGAAATTTATGTGGCATCCGGATGATTGTTATCGTTGTGGTCGCTATCGCTGTGGTTGTGGCGGGTGGTCCGATCGCGTAGTGGTGTCCTGGACCCGCTAGGTGCTACGGACTCGCGTACCCTGGGCAACGTGTCTGAGAAAGGTCATAGGGTCGGTTCCGCCAGTTCCGGTATGTCCGGGTCCGGCATCACTGGACTGAGCCATAACGTAGCGTCCCACCATCTTGAGGTGGTCTTTGCGAAATTCGGCCAGGGCTTCGACACAGCTCTCCAGTGCGCGCCGGCAACGGTCATGAGAACGGGTCGACTCGACCAGTGATGGAGAGGTCTCCAGATGCCGGATATACGCCGCGTGCCTGCGTGGCATGTAATTGCGCATCTCCTTCAAATAGCCTCTGGCATTTTCATCATGGTGCTGGATGCCGAACATGCCATCTATCGCTTGCAGCAGCGAACTCTGCGCCGCGCTACCCCCGAAGTAGTCCCGCACGAGAGGATCACAGCCTCGATATTCGATTCCTTCAAACGAAGCCAGGAACGGCCGTATACGGTTGTAGAAGATATATGGATCACAGTGCTCGTACATCCGGTTCAAGGTTGTTCTTAATTGGGTGAGACTATCGCATACCGAGGTTAATGACTTGGTAACGGTATCTAATTTGGCGGCTGTCAAGGCAGCGTTGATGGTTGCGAATTCTTTGAGGATGCGGCCCCCTCTGGACTCGATTTCGGTTGTCACCAGGTAGAACCATGCTTCATCCAGTCCGCCGTGAAACTGAATCAAGGTTGCGATATTCCCCAGGGTAATAGGGCCATCGGGATCGATCAATCGCCAGTTCTGAAGGACTAGGGATGCGTGGGCTAAAGTGGGGGGGCGCGACAGCTTCTCTGCGACCTTCGTCCAAGGCACCGCGATACAGGACGGCACATATCCAGAGGACTCATAGTTCTCCCACACAAACGCATGGCCGAAACAGGACAGAAGCAGCATAGCTCGCTCGAGTTCGGGTTTGGTTTTCAGCGAGGAGAGATCGGTAATGAGCGGCAGGGTTTCTGCTGCTGAACGGAATGCGCGGGCGTTGAGAAGCGCGGAGATACTGGCGGCCAATTCCTCCCACGGGGTGTACAACTGCGGAAGCGCTTGAAGCGGGGGATTGCCAGGCAGAAATCCGTTTTCCTGATCTATATTGAAAGTTTCAAGCATCGATGTAGAAGTTGTTCAGCACCGGTCCTTTCTTGCATCGAATGACGGCAAAGACAATCTCTTCCGGCATGATCCAGTGGCTAGGTGACCAGTTTGGGTTGTGCATAAACCGGGTCTTTCCAGATATCCTTTTCAAGGAGTTCTGCCAGCATAGCGACAGCTATCCAGACGTCTTCGTAACGTAGATAGAGTGGTGCAAAACCGAAGCGCAGGATGTCAGGTGCACGGAAATCACCGATCACGCCATGCCCAATCAGGGCCTGCATCATCGGCCAGCCCTGCGCGTGAGTGAAGCAGACCTGGCTGCCCCGCCGACTGCTGTCCCGTGGGCTCGCGAGGACGAGCCCATGCTCGTTGCACATGGATTCGACAAGTTCAATGAAATAGTCGGTGAGGCGCTGCGATTTTTGCCGTACAACCAAAAGATCCACTGTCTTGAATAGGTCCAGACTCTCCTCCAGAGCTATGTACGACAGGATGCCCGGTGTTCCGCAACGAAATTTATCGATGGTGTCGGCTGGCTTGTATCGCGTGTCGAAGGAGAACGGGTCGGCATGTCCCTGCCAGCCCGTCAGCGGGTTGTCTGCATTTGTGAGGTGACGATCGGCGATAAATAGATATGCCGGACCGCCAGGACCTGCATTGAGGTATTTGTAGGTACAGCCGACAGCGAAGTCAACATCGGCGGCGTGAAGGTCAACGGGTACAGCGCCTAGGGAATGGGAGAGATCAAAAAGGACCAGGGCGCCGCATGCATGGGCCTTTTCCGTGATGCGTTGCATGTCTCTAATAAGACCACTGCGGTAGCTGATGTGCGTGAGGGTCACCACTGCGGTGTCCTCGGTGATCAGGTCGACGATTGAATCGTCATCGGCACCACCGAGCAGGAGCTGATGTTCTGGATAGAAATGGTCGAGCGCGCCCTGCACGATGTGAAGATCTGACGGAAAATTATCCCCTTCGGAGACGATTGACCTGCGATCCGGTCTCAGACGCAGCGCTGCGCAAAGCAGTTTGAAAAGGTTGATGGAGGTGGAATCCACGACCAGGACCTCGCCCGGGGCTGCACCCATGAGTGGAGCCAGCCGGTCACCTAGTGTCAGTGGCAGTATGTGCCAGTCTCGAGCATTCCAGCTCCGGATGAGGCCGGTGCGCCATCCCTCCAGGACAGCGTCTTGCATGCGCTGAGGTACATTGCTTGGCATCGCTCCAAGGGAATTCCCGTCGAGGTAAATCAGTTCACTTGGAAGATCAAACTTCTTCCGAATGTCCGAGAGGGGATCTTCATTGTCTAGACTGCGGGCGTGCTTGAGTCCCGGATCATTGCTTTCGCGTAAGGATTGGAGTGTTGGGTTCACTGGGATAGGTCAGGCCGGGTTTGGCACGAGATTTTCTGAAAGAGTGATGACTGTGAATCCGCAATGTCAAAGATAATATCGAAATGATGGCGTCCGTCTACCTGGATTATCTGCAGGTGGCGGCTGACGCCTAGGCAGTGTTGTGCGTATTCCCTCGACTGGCGGATGAATTCATCGGTTTCTCGTTCTGCGTAGATGATTACAAGTTCTACTGCGGGGTCGGGTGAATGGTAGAGCGGGCTCACCTTTCTCGCTGACGCAGGATCTAATCCCAGGGGCTCATTAACGTAAGTGTGACAGATCGGTTCCAGATCATAGATGCCGCCGATCAGTATACTTTTTGCGGGGTGTTTGAGCAGTCTACCGTTGCCCTCGCCGGCAAGATTGGGTGATATGGCGCTGGCAATCAGGTGGGCACCGGCGGAATGCCCGATAGCCGAAATATTGTCAGGGTCATAGCCGTACTGACCGGCATTGTCAGCCAGCCAGTCAATGGCTTGCCGACAGCGGGTAATCATGCGGGCAACTGAAGCGTCGGGTGCAAGTCCGTAACTCAGGGCCGCAAAGCCGTATCCTGCCGATAGCCAGGCCGGAGCTGGAAACGCGTGCTCGTTTTTCGACAGTTCCTGCCAGTACCCGCCGTGGACGAATACGGCGAGCGGAAAACCGGGGCCACCCTGTGAACGTTCCGGAAGGAAAAGATCCAGCCGCTCTTCTTCCGCCTCACCATAAGAAATGTTCTCGATCAGTTGGCGGCATAGACCGCGTTTGGCTTCGACTGAGGATTCTTTATAGCGGCGGATGAAGGGTTCGATATCACCGACTTTACTGCTGGGTGAGTAAGACCGCGCCAGATCGTCAGGTTTGAGTGATCGCCAATCCACGTATCAAAGGTTCAAGCCGATTATGTCGGGCCAGGTATTTTATCTCAGAGTCAGGAGTCGACCGTGCTGGTGGCAGTGTTCACAATGCTTGCTTTTTGATCGTATAACGGTAAGGTAAACAACGACTGATTGCCACTTGTCCCGGGCAGGATAACCTGGGCTTAAGGACTATCGAACGTGCAGGTGCTGCTGGACATTCGAGAACTGCTGATCGAAGCCGAAATTGACGGCCAGTGGCGCCCCATTGTAAATCGTCTCAATCTCTCTCTCGCCGAAGGTGAAGTGGTTGGATTAATCGGCGAATCTGGTGCGGGAAAATCGACCCTCGGGCTTGCAGCGTTGGGCTACACTAAATCTGGATGCCGAATCGTGTCGGGTTCGATAAAACTCCATGGACAAGAGCTGACTACACTTCCCGAGGGCGAGCTAAGACGTATTCGGGGCAACCAGGTCAGCTATGTTGCGCAAAGTGCTGCCGCGGCCTTCAACCCGGCCCATAGACTGATCGAACAGTTCGCCGAAGCACCGGTTCAGCACGGGAGGATGACCAAGTCGGAAGCAGGGCAGCGGGGCCGGCAACTGTATACGCAACTCGACCTGCCTGATCCGGAGCGGATCGGTGAACGCTTCCCGCATCAGGTGTCGGGCGGCCAGCTTCAGCGGGCCATGACAGCCATGGCCATGGGCTGTGAACCGGATGTAATTGTTTTTGATGAGCCCACGACCGCGCTAGACGTGACCACGCAGATCGAGGTGTTAGCAGCGATAAAGGAAGCTGTGCGTTCCAGAGGTGCGGCAGCGATCTACATTACGCATGACCTAGCAGTTGTGGCGCAGCTCGCAGATCGAATAATGGTGTTGCGCTACGGAGACCTTGTTGAAGAGGGCGATGCCCGCACATTGTTGGCGAATCCAAAGGAGGAATACACCCGTCGCCTTCTCTCAGTACGCTCTCTCCGCGAAGACAAGCTGGTCCGGCAGGAGGATACGAGCCTGCTGATAGTAGATGAAGTCTCCGCGAGATATCCGAATTCCACTGAAACCGTCCTCGAAAATATCAGGATAGGTGTCGATAAGGGTACGACTGTGGCGGTGGTGGGTGAATCAGGGAGCGGCAAGAGTACGCTGGCCCGGGTGATCACTGGATTGCTTCCACCTCAAGAGGGTGTTGTGTCATTTAAGGGCAGTTCTCTTCCTCCCGCATTACTCGATCGACAGAAAGAGCAATTACGCGCTATTCAGATGATTTATCAGATGCCTGATATTGCCTTGAACCCGCGTCACCGTGTCAGTGAGATCATAGGCCGACCGTTGGAATTTTATCTCGGTATGCACGGCCAAAAGAAAAGTGATCGAATCAGGCAGTTGCTGCGGCAGATTGAGTTGCCGGAGGACTTTGTAGATCGTTATCCGGCCCAGCTCTCTGGTGGTGAAAAACAACGTGTCTGTATTGCGAGAGCCCTGGCCGCAGAGCCCGATCTCATAATCTGTGATGAAGTAACTTCTGCACTCGACCAGCTGGTCGCTGAAGGCATATTGGAGCTGCTACAGAGCCTCCAGAACGACCTCAATCTCTCTTACCTATTTATTACCCATGACCTCGCAACGGTCAAGGCCATAGCAGATGATATCGTAGTCATGTATCGTGGCAGGATCATTGAGCAAGGTGATAAGCGGAATATACTGACGCCTCCCCACGAACCCTATACTGAGCTACTGCTCTCATCAGTCCCGGAGATGGATCCCGACTGGCTGGATGGTCTCATGGACCGCCGGCGCCGCGGAGTTGCCCCGACGGGTGCGTCCATTTGCTGAAGCCGGCCCGCATGATCTTTAGAGGTCTTGCCAATTTCGTGTAGTTCTGGGCCTATTGCCCCTACGGCGTGTAGTATCACTCCCACCCGTTGTATTTCACTTCCCTGAACTATCATCGATAGCCTATGGCGGAAACTTCCTTGAATCGGGCTTGGCAAACGCCTGCAGTCATCTTGCTTGCGGGTTGCCTGATTTCTGCCTTTGGGTTCGGCGCCCGTTCGGTCATGGGGCTGTACCTTGAGCCGATGACCAGTCAACTGGACTGGAACAGAGAAACCTATGCCATGGCGATGGCCATTCAGAATCTCGTCTGGGGTGTGGGTATGGCTGTGGCCGGTGCGGCAGTGGATCGCCACGGTCCGGTCTGGGTCATCGCCGGCGGGTCGCTGATCTATGCGCTGGGCATCTGGGGTATGACCGTCTCGACGACCGGTGCGATGCTTTTTTTCACTGGGGGTGTGCTGACGGGTCTGGGTGTCGCGTTTACTGGCTTTCCGCTTGCCATTGCTGCGATGGTAAAAACCGTTAGCCCCAGACGCCGCTCCTTGATCATGGGTGCGGGCACCGCTGCCGGGTCGGTGGGCCAGATTATCTTTTCACCGTTTATGCAGGCGATGATCGACCGATTTGGATGGAACGACGGTCTCGTTATCTTGTCCGTCTCTACGTTGGTCATCTTGCCGCTGGCGCTCCTATTACCGAATCATGCTAGCGTCGAGGAACCGGATACAGAAGATCAGACGATGAAAATGGCCTTATCTGAGGCAATACGTCATCGAGGGTATGTCCTTCTGACGATCGGTTTTTTTGTCTGTGGGTTTCATGTGACTTTTATTTCCGTCCACTTTCCGGCTTATGTGGTGGATCTGGGGCTTTCCGGGAATGTGGCTGCCTGGTGTCTCTCCCTGATCGGAATATTCAATATCATCGGCGCAATCGGTGCCGGGCTTTACGGGCAGAATAGAAGCAATTCCAACGGCTTGAGTTTTCTTTACGCCGGACGGGCTGTGGTTATCCTGGGCCTGCTTCTGATGCCGAAAACTGAGCTGAACATCTATATTTTTGCATCGGTCATGGGGTTGCTGTGGTTGTCGACGGTGCCGCTGACAACGGGAGTGGTCACAAAAATATTTGGCATCCGTTACCTCGCAACCCTGTTCGGTATTGTCTTTCTGAGTCACCAGTGCGGCAGTTTTATCGGTGTATGGCTGGGCGGTTATATCCACGATTTGACTGGTTCCTATGACATGGTGTGGCAGGCCGGGGTCGTGCTTGGTTTGTTGGCGGCATTGGTCCATTGGCCGATCAACGAGGACCCGATTAGGCGACCTGCTTCGGCACTGTAACGGTCGACTCCGGGTCCAGTCTGAACCGGGAGTTGCTTCTGAGTCCGGTTTATCCCACAGTAGCGAACATGGATCAGAGCAGACGTGCCATCGAACCCAGCCTTAGAATACTACGCACAGACGTATCAGGCATGCCGATCGAATGGATCGGCTTCGAAGGGGCAGTCAAACTGCATTGTCTTGACCAGATTCTGTATCCGATGGGTTCTCCTCTGTACACCGTGCGCGGTGGCATCAATGCCCGATCGGGCCGACGCAGCACTCTTGATGTGTACTCGATCATCTGTACGCTTGGCCACTCTAGGGCGCATCTGAAACGACATCCCTCATATACACCTCCGCTGAACAACCGGGCACTGTTCAAACGAGATGCCCATCTGTGCCTTTATTGCGGTGAGCAGTTCCGGTCCGGCGAATTGTCCAGGGATCATGTTCAGCCGCTGAGCCGAGGCGGTAAAGACATCTGGCAGAATGTCGTGACCGCCTGCAGGCGATGCAATCACCGTAAAGGGGGCAACACGCCTGAAGAATCTGGGCTACAGCTTTTGGCGGTGCCTTTTGTGCCGACCCATGCGGAATATATTTACCTGTCGGGGCGGCGCATCTTGGCCGACCAGATGGATTTTTTGCTGGCGCATTTCCCGCGCAACAGCCCGCTCCACAAACGCATTGATTCAGCCGGCGGGTTCACTGGGTTACCCAGCGCTTGAGCAGACAGAGCGAACTGATCAGGGGGATACGGTCTCGGGCTGTCCATGCCGGCGAGGGTCCCGAGGCCGGAAGCAGTGCATCGGCACCGAGTATCACCATGTCCAGCACTTTTGTTATTGATCAACCAGTCAGCTTCTCGGCGCAAGACAAACCGGACGACTCACCTTACGTATACAGCCGTTGGGACAACCCGACGGTTACCGTGCTTCAGGACAAGCTCGCTGCACTGGAAGGAGCAGAAGCCTGCCGCTGTTTCGCAAGTGGTATGGCAGCAATCTCTGCGCTGCTGCTTTCCACGCTCCAGCCGGGTGACCGGCTGGTGATCAGTGATGCCTTGTATCCGGGTACCGCAGAGTTTGCCAGGACCACACTCAGTCAACTGGGCATAGAAGTCGTCAGCGCAAACCTGTCTGATCTGGGTTCCACTGAGCGTGCGATCACTCCAGGCACCCGGCTGGTGTGGGGTGAGACACCAGCGAACCCCACATTGAGAATTACGGATATTGCAGGTGTTGCAGAGATTGCGCATGCCAATGGAGCCGAGTTGGCGGTGGATTCTACTTTTGCCACGCCTATCGCGACCCGGCCGCTAGAGTTTGGTGCGGACTATGTGGTTCATTCACTCACCAAATACTGTTGTGGTCACGGCGATGCCATGGGCGGGGCAGTGCTCGGGCGACGGGAGTCTCTGCGAACCATTGAGTCCACCGGCCAGATTTATATGGGGGGTGTGATCAGTCCGTTCAATGCCTGGCTGATCAACCGGGGGCTGGCGACGCTGCCTGTACGGATGAAGGCTCACGAGTCCAACGCATTTGTACTCGCAAGGTTTCTGGAATCCCATCCGAAAATCATCAAGGTGCTTTATCCCGGTTTGGACTCTCACCCCCATCACGACTTGGCCAGTCAGCAGATGGAGAACTATTCCGGAATGATAGCTGTCCAGGTTGCCAACGGTCCCGAGGAGGCTGTGAAGTTGATGCGGACCCTGAAGGTCTTCCACTATGCGGTTTCCCTGGGGCATCACCGCAGTCTCATCTACTGGCTTGCTACGGACGACCTGATGGCTTCGAGCTACGGGCTGCAGGGTGCACAACTCGATGCATATCGTGCTTTTGCCGGGGACGGCGTGTTCCGGATTTCGGTGGGCCTGGAGGACCCACAGGACCTTTGTGACGACCTTGCTCAGGCGCTAGAGTGAAGGCCTCAGGCAGGCAAGTACCTGGATACGGAGTTCAGTGTGGTGTGGTGGCTTTCGCTTGCTGTTCATCGGCGTGGTAGGACGAACGTACCATCGGCCCCGAAGCCACATGGTCAAACCCCATCTTTTCGCCAATGCGGGCCAGATCATCAAATTCGGCGGGTGTGACGTAGCGTTCAACCGGTAAATAATGACGACTGGGCTGCAGATACTGTCCGAGCGTAAGAAGTCGCACATTATGGTTTCTAAGGTCCGACATCACGGATTCGACTTCCGTCAAGCTTTCGCCCAGCCCGAGCATCAACCCGGATTTTGTCGGTACATCCGAGCATTTGTCGGAAAACCGCTGAAGTAACTTCAAAGAATGCGCGTAGTCGGCACCTGGCCGAACCCGTTTGTAGAGTCTCGGTATCGTTTCGAGGTTATGGTTAAAAACGTCCGGCGGTGACTGGACGAGGATATCGATAGCGACGTCCAGCCGTCCTCGAAAGTCAGGGGTAAGAATCTCGATCTTTATCTCCGGGCTGGACTCCCGGATTGCTTCTATGCAGGACAGGAAGTGACCAGCACCACCGTCGCGCAGGTCGTCCCGGTCCACTGAGGTTACGACAACGTAGGCCAGTCCCATTTCTGCTACCGTGACCGCCAGCCTGGAGGGTTCCTCCGGATCCAGTGGCCCCGGCCGGCCGTGGGCGACATCGCAGAAGGGGCATCTCCTCGTACACAGGTCGCCCATGATCATGAAGGTGGCTGTTCCCTGGCCGAAACACTCCCCGAGGTTCGGGCAGCCGGCCTCCTCGCAGACCGTGTGCAGCCCGGCCTGCCGGAGTATTTTCTTGAGCCGTACAACCTCCGGGGTTCCCGGAAAGCGGGCGCGAATCCACTTCGGCTTTCGCAGGCGGTCCGACGGCTCCGTGGCCGGGAATTTGACCGGCACTCGGGCGACTTTCTCCGAGCCTCTTTGTTTGCCGAGTTCAGTCACGCGGCTTGACGGTCATAGTCGCTCATTGGGGGGCAGCTGCAGACTACGTTCCTGTCTCCATGCACGTTATCTACCCGGCCAACGGGTGGCCAGTATTTATCCCTTTCTGTATCGGCCGTGGGAAAGAAAGCCTGTTCTCGGGTATATGGCCTATCCCAATCACCAGAAGTCAGGAGGTGTTGAGCATGAGGCGCATTCCGTAGCAGGCTGTTTTCCGCGTCAACGGTACCGTTCTGGATATCGTCGATCTCCTTTCGTATCAGAATCATTGCATCACAGAAACGATCCAGTTCAGCCCTGGACTCGCTTTCAGTTGGCTCAATCATAAACGAGTCGGCAACCGGCCACGACATGGTTGGGGCGTGAAAACCATAGTCAACCAACCGTTTTGCTACATCCTCGACCGTGATCCCACAGGTGGCCTTGATCTCAGAGAGATCAACTATGCATTCGTGTGCAACCAGGCCACCGGGCCCTGTGTAGACGACCGGGTAGTGTGCATTGAGGCGCCGGGCAATGTAATTGGCATTGAGGATGGCGATTTCAGTGGCCCGGCGGACTCCGCTGGCACCTAACATAGAAATGTATGCCCAGGAGATTGGCAGAATCGAAGCAGAACCCCAGGGGGCCGCGGAAATCGTTCCAATAGTGCTTTTACCGGCTGCGGCAGGATTGACGCCCTCGACCAGGGGGTGACCCGGCAGGTAGGGCGAAAGGTGGGACAGGACTCCGATCGGACCCATGCCCGGGCCGCCGCCGCCGTGCGGTATGGCAAAAGTCTTGTGCAAGTTGATGTGGGCGACATCAGCACCGATCTCACCCGGCCGGCAGATACCGACCAGTGCATTGAGGTTTGCACCATCCATGTAGACCTGCCCGCCATGTTGATGGATTACTTCGCATATTTCCCGAATCGCCTCCTCAAATACACCGTGTGTGGACGGGTAAGTGATCATCAGGGCGGCCAGATTGTTGTGGTGGTGTTTCGCTTTCTCGCTCAGATCATTGAGATCGATATTGCCCTGATCATCACATCCGACGACAACGACCTCCATGCCTGCGAGAATTGCGCTCGCGGGGTTCGTCCCATGTGCCGATGACGGAATGAGACAGATGTTCCGGTGGCCTTCGCCGCGGTTCTGGTGATAGGCCCGTATGCAGAGCAGGCCCGCATACTCACCCTGAGAGCCGGCATTCGGCTGCAGGGAGATTGCGTGAAATCCGGTTATTTCACAGAGCATATCTTCCAGTTCTTCGAAAAGCTGCTGGTAGCCCTGGGTCTGATCGAGCGGGGCGAAAGGATGGAGGTTACTGAAGTCCCGGTAGGAGAGGGGCAGCAGCTCGGAAGTCGCGTTGAGTTTCATGGTGCACGATCCAAGCGGAATCATGGATCGCCCGAGGCTGATGTCCTTGCTCGCCGCTCGTCGCATGTAACGCATCATCTCTGTTTCAGAACGGTAGCGGTGAAATATTTCATGGGTCAAAAATTCGCTCTGCCGTTGAAGCTCTACAGGGATGTTTTGCTCAACTTCCTGGTCTAGAACGGCGAGATCCAGCTTGCGGTCTGCAGCGGTGTGAAACACCCGCCACAGTGTCTGCACATTGGAACGTTTGGTTGTTTCGTCTAAGGTGATCCCCAGATGGTCGGCATCGATCTGGCGAAGATTAATGCGGGATTCTCTAGCCCTGGCGGCAATGCGTCCTGCGAGTCCGGGTACCTTGACCCTGACGGTGTCGAAAAATGCGCTTTCTGCGACCGGATGACCCAACCGATCCAGGCCGAGCGCCATGATCTGAGTCAGGCGGTGTACCCGGCGGGCAATGGTCAGCAGGCCGTCCGGGCCGTGATACATCGCGTAAAGCGCCGAAATATTTGCCAGCAATACCTGGGCTGTACAGATGTTGCTGGTGGCCTTTTCTCGCCTTATATGCTGTTCTCGCGTTTGCAGTGCCATGCGCAGGGCCGGCCGTCCCTGGGCGTCAATGGAAACCCCGATGATTCGACCTGGCGTCGAGCGTTTGTAGGCATCCCGGGTGGCAAAGAAGGCGGCATGCGGGCCGCCATAGCCCATGGGTACACCGAACCTCTGGGCGTTGCCGATAACAATGTCGGCACCAATCTCTCCTGGTGGCTTAATGAGAGTCAGCGCGAGGATATCTGCGGCAACAGTGACCAGCGCATCCTTGCGGTGGGCGGCTGCGATCGCGTCGCTCGGGTCCCGTAGGGCGCCGGTCGATGCCGGGTATTGAATGAGTGCGCCAAAGAATTCCTGGTCGTCGAGCGCTTCGTACGGGTTTCCAACCGCAATCTCGTAACCCAGAAATGCGGCACGGGTCCGGATTACGGCGAGGGTCTGAGGGTGGCAGTCCTCATCGACGAAAAACACGTTCGACTTGCTTTTCGCGATCCGGCGGGACATGGTCATGGCTTCGGCGGCTGCGGTCGCTTCATCCAGAAGAGAAGCGTTGGCGATCTCCATTCCGGTGAGATCCATGATCATCTGCTGAAACCCGAGGAGCACCTCCAGGCGTCCCTGACTCACTTCCGGCTGGTAGGGCGTGTAAGCGGTGTACCAGTCCGGGTTTTCCATGACATTTCTTTTGATTACCGGCGGCATGATGGTGCCGTGATAACCGCAGCCGATCATCGAGATAAAGACGTTGTTTCTGTGCCTCATGTGCCTGAGGTAAGTGCTGGTTGCCCTTTCGCTTCGGGGTTCAGGCAGATCAAGGGGCCGTTCACTGACGATTGATTCGGGCACGGCATCGGTGATCAGGGCATCCAGTGTTTCATAGCCCACTGATTCGAGCATGGCCTCTATATCCGATTGGCTCGGTCCGATGTGGCGACGGATAAAGTCGCCGTGCATTTCAAGATCAGTCAGGCTCTGGCGAGTCGTCGTCATTGCATTCCCCCCCGGAAATAATGTCGATGTTGGTTACTCGAGTGTGGCGATAAGGTTGTTGTAGTCATCCTCTGACAGTAGATTGTCAAGTTCCTGTGGATCACTCATGGCCACTTTGTAGAACCAGCCTGTTGCCATTGGGTCTTCGTTGACCTTTTCAGGTGCGTCGTTGAGCGTGTCATTGACTGCACTGATTGTTCCGCTTACGGGAGACTTGACGTCTCCGGCAGCCTTTACCGATTCAATTACAGCGGCTTCGTCTCCCTGGTGCACCGTGGTGCCGACGGAAGGCAGTTCAACGTAGACCAGTTCGCCTAATTGTTCCTGGGCGTAGTTTGTGATGCCTACGGTCACCGTATCCCCATCGGCAAGCGCCCATTCATGATCATCTGTAAAAAGCCGTTCGCTCATAGTGCCTGTTTCCCCTTGTTTAACATTAAACGATCGATCGAAGATTATGATTTGAGATATCGATGTTGCACGAAAGGTAACTTGCAGACCGTTACCGGCACGGGTTTCCCCCGGACGATTGCCTGAAGTCCGGTGCCCTCCGATGAATACGCATTCTCAACATAGCCCATCGCGACCGGTCTGGCGAGTGAAGGACCGTATCCTCCGCTCGTCACCTCACCCACGGACTCACCGTCCGGCAATTGCAGCGATGCGTGGGCTCGAACCGGTGCCCGTCCCTCGGGTTGTATCCCTACGCGCATCCGACCAGTGCCGTCAGAGAGTTCGGACAGTATGCGGTCGGCTCCGGGAAATCCGCCACTCCGATCACCGGTTGCACGGCGGCAGGCGGGAATGGCCCAGGCGATGTTTGCCTCTACAGGAGTGATCTCGGGACCGATATCATTGCCATGCAGACAGAGCCCTGCTTCGAGGCGCAGAGAGTCTCTGGCACCAAGACCGGCTGGTCTGACCTGCTCCTGTTCTAGGAGCAGACGGGCCAGTGGTTCGGTATCGGCATCGGCCAGTGAAAATTCGAATCCGTCTTCTCCCGTATACCCGCTGCGGTGGGCAAGACAGTGAAGTTCTCCGATTGTGGTCCGGGTAACCTCCATGAAGCGCTGTTCACCTAGCATGCTGCTAAGACGGTTAACGACCTGCTGAGTTGCCGGACCTTGGAGGGCCAGCAGTCCGTGTCCGGTGAGCAGATCAACACGGCACCGGTCGCCGATCTCGGACCGGAGATGACTCATTACGGTGTGTTTGTTGGCTGCGTTCACCACCAATCGAAAGTGGTCACCGAGATTCGAGATCATCAGGTCATCCAGAATGCCCCCTTGTTCGGTCGTGAAATACGCGTAGCGCTGGCGACCGTTTGGCAGGCCGGCGAGGTCGGTGGGGATCAGTGATTCAAGCAGAGTCGCTGCGTCGGGCCCTTCGACCACAATCTGCCCCATGTGGGAAACATCGAAGAGCCCGGCAGATGAACGAACCTGGGTGTGCTCGCGGATGATTCCGTCGGGGTAACTGAGAGGCATCTCATATCCCCCGAACTCCACCATCTTGGCGCCGAGTTCGAGGTGTAGGGCGTACAACGGCGTTCGTTCAGCCATCGGACGCGAGTGGGGGGTCAGAAACGTGAAGATTCACCAGAGACTAGGGACCATGCGCACCATGAATCCATTATAAACTTTTCTCGTTTCCATCGGCCATTGCATGCCAGCCGTGAGCTTAGAGCTCATCGGGTGTGTAGGCTTTGATGCTGAGCGCATGAATCTCCTTCCTGAGGGCCTTCTCAAGAGCCGCGTAGACCAGTCTGTGCCGCGCCAGGGTATTCAGTCCTGAGAATGCCTTTGCCACCACCAGGACTTCGAAATGACCGCCACCTGACGCGGCGCCGGCGTGGCCAACGTGCAGATGGCTCTGGTCTTCAATTTCAAGGGTTTCCGGATTGAGATGTTCTGACAATCTCTGACGGATCATCTCAACCCTGTCTGAAGCAGGTTCCATCAAGTCTGAGGGCACCGAAAAATGGCGTCTGGTATGAAATAAGCGAAAAGGTACCTCACGTTATTCAGGACGACTCGCTGTCGTCAGGTACCATATAGCGAGCGATAAAGAGCATCTGAACCACCGCGAATACCAGTGTCAGGCCCATCAGGCCGAATACTTTGAAATTGACCCAGAAGTCGGTACGAACCTGTTCACTGAGTTCCGGGCGGAAATAAAATGCCACGTAAACGTTGAGGAATCCAACGATAAGGAAGAAGA
>CAJXBY010000049.1 GCA_913051905.1 uncultured Gammaproteobacteria bacterium
AGCGGCGGTCTCCAAAACCGCAGGTTGGGGGTTCGATTCCCTCCTGGCCTGCCATACTTTCGGGGTTGAGAAGAGGTTGGTTGATAACCTAAAGCTGGCCGCAGCAGCAGTGGTTCTGGTTGCTGGCCTTGCGGTTTTTTATGCTTTCGGCGACATCTCTGCGCTGGTGCGAGCGTTGATTGTCGTGGTCAGCGTGGTCGCGGCTGGGGGTATCGTGCTGACGTCGGCTCCGGGAAAACTGGCATGGCAGTTCGCGGTCGGAACCCGGGCCGAGATACGAAAGGTCATCTGGCCCACTCGGCGGGAGACGATGCAGTCGACCCTGGTGGTGATCCTGATGGTCGTGGCCGTCGGCATTTATCTGTTGCTGCTGGATAAATTGTGGTTTTGGACCATCTATGACCTGGTGCTGGGGCTCGGTAACTGACAGGCGATCGGAATGGAAAACACGAAACAGTGGTACGTGATTCAGGCTTTCTCCGGTTTCGAGAAACGGGTGCAGGAATCATTGAAAGAATATATCGCCCGGGAAGGAATGGAAGAACATTTCGGGGGCGTAGAGGTGCCGACCGAGCAGGTCGTAGAACTCAAAAATGGCCAGCGGCGCACCAGCGAACGCAAGTTCTTTCCGGGGTATGTTCTGGTCCACATGAATATGAACGACCAAACCTGGCATCTCGTGAAATCAGTTCCGAAGGTATCCGGATTCGTGGGTGGAACCGCGTCCCGTCCGGTACCGATTACTGACCAGGAGGCGGAGACGATCCTGCAACAGGTCCAGGAAGGCGCCGAACATCCGAGGCCAAAATATACATTTGCACCCGGCGAGGTCGTCCGCGTAATCGACGGACCATTCAAGGATTTCCAGGGTACTGTCGAAGATGTCAATTTTGAGAAGAGCAAGCTGAAGGTTTCGGTGTCGATATTCGGCCGCTCAACGCCGGTCGAACTGAGCTTCAGTCAGGTCGAGAAAGGCTGACTCAGCCCTTCCGTTGTTGGCGGAAGGGTTAAAACAACACAAGGGGAGCCGTGGGGCGCTAGGACCCGAAGGAGTAACAGTATGGCGAAGAAGATCGAGACATACATCAAGCTGCATGTGCCGGCGGGAGCAGCGAAACCGAGTCCGCCAGTCGGCCCGGCCCTCGGTCAGCACGGCTTGAACATCATGGAGTTCTGTAAGGCATTCAACGCCGATACCCAGGACCTGGAACCCGGCCTGCCGATTCCGGTCATGATTACAGTTTATGCCGATAAGAGCTTCAGCTATATCAAGAAGACGCCACCCGCGGCTGTGCTGCTCAAGAGGGCTGCCGGCATTGAAAAGGGCAGCGGTGAGCCGCATAAGGAAAAAGTTGGGAAAGTAGACCGCGGTCAGTTGGAAGAGATCGCCAGGGAAAAAATGCCTGATCTCAGTGCCTACGATATCGACCAGGCAGTACGCATCATTGCGGGTAGCGCCCGCAGTATGGGAATCGAGACGGAGGGTGTCTGATATGTCCAACAGAGGCAAACGTTATCAGGGTATGGCCGGCAAGCGTGAACGACAGACTTTTTACAGTCTTGATGATGCGCTGCAGATGGTCAAGGACACCGCTTCGGCGAAATTCGACGAAACGGTGGATGTTGCGATCAATCTGGGTGTCAATGCCAAGAAATCCGATCAGAGTGTACGCGGGGCAACAGTGCTTCCTCGAGGTACCGGTAAAACTATGCGGGTGGCTGTGTTTGCAGAGGGCGCTGATGCGGATGCTGCGCGTGAGGCTGGCGCTGACTTGGTGGGCCTGGATGACCTGGCTGAAACCATCCAGGGCGGGGAAATCAATTTCGATGTCTGTATTGCCACGCCAGCCACAATGCGGGTGGTGGGTAAACTGGGACAGGTCCTTGGCCCCCGAGGCCTGATGCCGAATCCCAAGGTTGGGACGGTGACCCAGGACGTTGGCAAAGCGGTCCAGAATGCTAAGGCCGGGCAGATACAGTTTCGGATCGACAAGGCCGGGGTCATACATTGTCCGATCGGCAAGGCGTCCTTTGAGCAGGATGCCCTTAAAGAAAACTTGCTGGCTCTCGTTGGTGCGCTGGAGAAGGCAAAACCATCGAGTTCCAAGGGTCAGTATCTCAGGCGGGTCACGTTGTCGACGACTATGGGCCCAGGCGTGAAGGTCGATCGAACGGCATTTGTCCGTTAAATCTGGTTTGAGGGGCTTGGCCTGGTCTTGTCGGCCAGGTGGAGTTCGTCGAAGACCGCAGGTGCCTGAACTGGCCAATTTAGCCAGTAAGGGCTTAATGGTGATGACACCAGCCTGCGCAGGCGGTGCCCCAGGCCCGGGCTGTGTCCGGGCAGGACACCATGTGTTTAACAAGTGGTTGGGAGTGAATGTTTCATGAGTCTTAGCATTGAGCAGAAAAAAGCCGTTGTCAGCGAGGTGTCGGAGGTCTTTTCATCGGCACAAGCAGCAGTGCTAGCAGAGTATCGCGGACTCAGCGTCGAGCAGATCACCGAGCTTCGTACCCAGGCCCGTGAAAACGGTGTCGAGGTCAGGGTGGTCAAGAATACGCTGGCTAGGCGCAGTGTGGCCGGGACCAGTTTCGAATGCCTGAGTGATCACTTCACAGGTCCGGTACTGATCTCCTCTTCGGGTGATCCGGTCGCCGTTGCCAAGGTGGTCAGTGATTTTGCCAAGAGTAACGATGCGCTGAAGATCACCGTCGGTGTAATGAACGGCGGCCTGATCGATCAGAGCACGGTACAAGCACTGGCGAAGCTACCGTCCCGCGAGGAATTGCTGGCGACCCTGGTAGCAACGATGCAGTCGCCCCTGGTGAAGTTTGTTCAGACGCTGAACGAGGTGCCGGGGAAACTGGTTCGCACTCTGGCGGCTGTTCGCGACAGCCAGGAAACAAAGGCGGCCTGACAGGTTGTCGGAGACTCACGAAACAACATCATCCCATAAATTTACGCAGGAGAAACTGCAATGTCCCGTGAAGAAGTACTGAATGCAATCTCTGAAATGTCGGTTCTGGAACTCTCTGAACTGATCAAGGATATGGAAGACAAGTTTGGCGTATCTGCGGCAGCCGCGGTTGCCGTCGCGGCGCCAGCCGCTGGTGGAGCAGCTGAAGAAAGCTCGTCAGAAGAGCAGACCGAGTTCGATGTCATCCTCTCTTCCTTCGGTGAGAAGAAGGTGGGTGTCATCAAGACGGTCCGCGCCCTGACCGGCCTTGGCCTCAAAGAAGCCAAGGACTTGGTCGAGTCTGCGCCGGCACCGATCAAGGAGGGCGTGAACAAGGACGAGGCCGAAGATGTCAAAAAACAGCTCGAGGAAGCAGGCGGGTCTGTTGAGATCAAGTAAAGCTGCCCCGGAGACTGCTATAACGGTTAACGCCTGTTCGGGGATGGCTTGAAAGCCGGCACCACTAGCTGCGGGCCGTTGTCCTCGTCTGCTCGGAAAATGGTCGTTCGGCCCATGGGTCGAAGGCTTCTGCCACCTCATTACTGAATTGCGAGAAATTAATGACCTACACATTTACTGAGAAAAAGCGCATTCGCAAGAGTTTCAGCAAACGGTCTGATACCGGATCAACCCCAAATCTGCTGGAAATCCAGAAGTCTTCCTATCGAAAGCTTCTGCAGGAGGGCGTAGCGCCGATGCAGAGAATCGATCAAGGGCTTCAGGCGGCTTTCAAGTCGGTGTTCCCGATAGAGAGCTACAGCGGCGCAGCTTCGCTCGATTTTGTAGCCTATCGCCTCGGTCAGCCGGTTTTTGATGTGCGGGAATGTCAGCAGCGGGGGCTGATCTATTCAGCACCGCTTTACGCCACCCTCCGACTGATTGTTTTTGAGAAAACTGAATCTGGTGGAGCGAAGACCATTCACGACGTCAAGGAACAGGAAGTCTATATGGGCGAGATGCCGTTGATGACCGAGAACGGCACGTTCGTCATCAATGGTACCGAACGGGTCATCGTCTCTCAGTTGCACCGTTCTCCGGGTGTGTTCTTCGACCATGACAAGGGTAAGACCCATTCTTCCGGCAAGCTCTTGTTCAACGCCCGAGTCATCCCCTACCGCGGGTCGTGGCTGGACTTTGAGTTCGACCAGAAGGATCTGCTTTTTGTCCGTATAGACCGGCGCCGAAAACTGCCGGGCACCATTGTTCTGCGGGCGCTCGACTACTCTACTGAAGAGATTCTGAGTCTGTTTTTCGAGTTCGACCAGATTTCCTTGCTGCCGGAAGGCGCCCGGATTGCGTTGGTCGCTGACCGTTTGCGAGGAGAAGAGCTGGACTTCGATCTCGTCGGAGACAAGGGCGCTGTTTTGATTGAGGCCGGTCGACGGATTACAGCTCGCCACATCCGTGAACTTATGAAAGCGGGTATTGAGCGCCTGCAGGTGCCGGACAGCTTCCTGATCGGCAGGTCTCTGGCGAAGGACATCGTTGACACCGAAACGGGCGAAGTACTGGCAGAGGCAAATGAGCAAATCTCAGCTGAAATGCTTGAGAAACTGCGGACTGCCAGGGTCCTCGGACTTGAGACAATCTACACCAACGACTTTGATCACGGGCCGTATGTTTCAGATACCCTTAGGGCTGATATCAGCCGTACGGCGCTCGAAGCCCAGGTAGAGATTTACCGGATGATGCGACCCGGCGAGCCACCGACAAAGGACGCTGCCGAACAGTTGTTCCGCAACCTATTCTTCAATATTGATCGGTACGACCTTTCGGCCGTCGGGCGTATGAAACTGAACCGCCGGTTGGCGCGTAGCAGCGATGAGGGACCTGGAACACTCAGTCAACAGGACATCGTTGACATCATCAAGACACTGGTGGAGCTGAAAAATGGTCACGGTGAGACTGACGATATTGACAACCTCGGTAACCGCCGGGTGCGTTCCGTTGGAGAACTCGTCGAGAATCAGTTCCGCATCGGACTGGTTCGGGTTGAAAGGGCCGTACGGGAACGATTGTCAATGGCTGAGTCGGAGAACCTGACGCCGCAGGATCTAATCAATGCCAAGCCGGTTTCTGCTGTTATCAAAGAATTTTTTGGCTCTAGCCAGTTGTCGCAATTCATGGATCAGACCAACCCGCTCTCTGAGGTCACACACAAAAGACGGGTGTCAGCGCTGGGTCCTGGAGGACTAACTCGGGAACGGGCTGGCTTCGAAGTGCGCGACGTCCACCCGACTCACTACGGTCGAGTATGTCCCATAGAGACGCCTGAAGGTCCAAACATCGGACTGATTAACTCTTTGGCGGTCTATGCCCGGACTAACGAGTACGGATTTCTGGAAACACCTTACCGGAAAGTGATCGACAGAAAAGTCAGCGACGAAGTCACTTACCTATCGGCAATTGAAGAAGGTAAGTACGTGGTCGCCCAGGCAAACGCCAGGGTCAACGACAAAGGGGAGCTGATGGACGACCTCGTGTCGTGCCGGTACCAGAACGAGTTCACCCTGTCGACGCCGGACAAAATCGAATATATCGATATTGCCCCATCCCAGATCGTCTCAGTAGCGGCGTCGCTGATACCGTTTCTGGAGCATGATGACGCCAACCGAGCGCTGATGGGATCGAATATGCAGCGGCAGGCGGTTCCCACGCTACAGACCGAAACACCGCTGGTCGGTACCGGAATGGAGCGTACGGTTGCAACCGATTCCGGGGTTGTGGTTCTGGCTGAAAGGCCTGGCATTGTGAATGCGGTCGACGCCTCTCGGATAGTGGTCAAGGTCGATGACAAGGAGGTTGAAGCGGGCGATTCGGGTGTGGATATTTACAATTTGGTCAAGTACACCCGCTCCAATCAGAACACCACAATCAATCAGCGGCCCCTGGTCAAGGTCGGAGATCGTATTGCCAAGAAAGATGTGCTGGCTGACGGCCCCTCGACCGATCTGGGTGAGCTTGCTTTGGGAAGGAACGTGCTGGTCGCGTTCATGCCCTGGCACGGTTATAACTTCGAAGATTCAATCCTGATCTCCGAACGACTGCTCCAAGAGGATGTCTACACCTCGATCCATATCGAGGAACTGAGCTGTTTTGCCCGCGATACAAAGCTGGGTTCTGAAGATGTAACCCGCGATATACCGAACGTGGGCGAATCTGCTCTGGCGCGTCTGGATGAGTCGGGGATCGTGTATATCGGAGCCGAAGTTGAGTCGGGAGATATTCTCGTCGGCAAAGTGACGCCGAAAGGCGAAACTCAACTCACGCCGGAAGAGAAACTGCTCCGGGCAATCTTTGGCGAGAAAGCTTCCGACGTCAAGGACACGTCCCTGCGTATGCCTTCGGGTATGTCTGGCACAGTCATCGACGTGCAGGTGTTCACACGTGATGGTGTCGAGAAAGATGCCCGGGCGCTCGCTAACGAGGCCGACGAGTTGTCGCGCATACGCAAGGACCTTAACGATCAGCAGAAGATCGTTGAAGACGATATCTACGACAGGATCGCTAGGCTTCTGAGCGGCAAAGTGGCCGAAGGTGGTCCGCTTGGATTGAAAGCTGGTGACAAGGTGACGAGATCCTATCTCCAGGAACTGCCGAAGGAGAAATGGTTTGAGGTCCGTCTGCGTGACGAATCTGCGAATACGGCCCTCGAGGGCATCCGCAAGCAACTCAGCGAGCAGGCGCAGAACTTCGATCTTTTCTATGAAGAAAAACGCAGCAAGCTAGAAGCAGGTGATGATCTGGCACCAGGTGTTTTAAAGATGGTCAAGGTGTTTGTTGCGGTCAAGCGACGGATGCAGCCGGGAGACAAGATTGCGGGCCGACACGGCAACAAGGGAGTGA
The DNA here is from genome assembly GCA_913051905.1 of uncultured Gammaproteobacteria bacterium. The sequence goes on from CAJXBY010000049.1 coordinate 6,801, forward strand.
TCTCCAAGATCATCCCCGTGGAAGATATGCCGTACCTTGAAGACGGCACCACTGTCGACATTGTGCTCAACCCACTGGGAGTGCCCTCACGGATGAACGTGGGACAGGTGCTGGAGACGCATCTGGGCTGGGCGTCCAGCCATCTGGGGCGGCAGGTCGGCGAGTTGATCGACCGGCAGGTGTCAGCGATGGAGCTCAGGAGGAAGGTGGTCGATATCTATAACCATGTCGGACGTAACGAAGACCTTCAGGACCTTGGCGATAGCGAGATCGTTGAGCTGGCTGAAAACCTGCGAGGCGGTATACCTATCGCCACCCCGGTCTTTGACGGCGCCTCCGAGCAGGAAATTAAGAAGATGCTCAAGCTCGCCGGGTTGCCGGAAAGCGGCCAGGCCTATCTTACGGATGGACGCACGGGGGACAAGTTCGATCGTCCTGTCACGGTGGGTTACATGTACATGCTTAAGCTGAACCACCTGGTTGATGACAAGATGCATGCCCGATCAACTGGACCGTACAGTCTGATTACTCAACAACCGCTGGGTGGCAAAGCCCAGTTCGGTGGGCAACGGTTCGGCGAAATGGAGGTGTGGGCGCTGGAAGCTTATGGTGCTTCTTACACCCTCCAGGAGATGTTGACGGTTAAGTCCGATGATGTGATGGGGCGTACCGCAATGTACGAGAACATCGTCAGAGGGGACCATCGAATGGAAGCTGCGGTGCCCGAATCATTCAATGTGCTGGAAAAGGAAATCAGGGCACTTGGCCTGAATATCGAACGGCGGCAGGGCAGATAGCTCGGATCAACAATCCCCTGCAATACGCGTATCCAACAGTACTCAGCTAGAGGAATAGTAATGAAAGACCTGTTCAGCCAGTTCGGCAGGAACGATATCGACAATGAAGATTTTGATTCGATACGGATCGGCCTCGCTTCTCCGGACAAAATTCGATCCTGGTCATGGGGGGAAGTCAAAAAGCCGGAAACCATCAACTACCGGACTTTCAAGCCCGAAAGGGACGGCCTTTTCTGCGCCAAGCTGTTTGGCCCGATCAGTGACTACGAGTGCTTGTGCGGAAAATACAAGCGGCTCAAGCACCGGGGTGTGATCTGCGAAAAATGTGGTGTCGAGGTGACTCTGTCCAAGGTGCGCCGAGAGCGCATGGGTCACATCGAACTGGCCAGCCCCGTTGCCCACATCTGGTTCCTCAAGTCTCTGCCTTCGAGGCTCGGTGTGTTGCTAGACATGACGGTTCGTGAGATCGAAAGGGCACTTTATTTTGAAGCCTACGTGGTCACAGACCCGGGCATGACCGAACTGGAAAGCGGGACGTTGTTGAATGAAGAGGATTATTACAAAGCTGTGGAAGAACATGGCGCCGATTTTGACGCGGGGATGGGCGCGGAAGCCATCAAGGAATTGCTCAAAGCGATGGATCTCAAATCCGAGTCGGCCATATTGCGGGAGCAACTTGCAGAGTCGTCCTCAGAAACCAAGACCAAGAAACTCATCAAGCGTTTGAAAGTGGTTGAGGCATTCATTCGCTCGGGGAACAAGCCCGAGTGGATGATCATGGACGTGTTGCCGGTGCTGCCGCCGGATTTGAGGCCCCTGGTACCCCTTGAGGGTGGCCGCTTTGCTACATCAGATCTCAATGACCTCTATCGCCGTGTGATTAACCGCAACAATCGGTTACGCAGGCTGCTCGATTTGAATGCCCCAGACATCATCGTTCGCAACGAAAAACGCATGCTCCAGGAATCGGTGGATGCTTTGCTGGATAACGGGCGGCGGGGTAAAGCGGTAACCGGACCCAATAAACGGCAGCTCAAATCACTGGCCGATATGATCAAGGGCAAGCAGGGTCGTTTTCGGCATAATCTGTTGGGCAAACGGGTCGATTACTCGGGCCGATCGGTAATCGTGGTCGGGCCGACCCTCAAACTGCACCAGTGTGGGTTACCAAAGAAGATGGCGCTGGAACTGTTCAAGCCTTTCATCTTCAACAAACTGGAATTACGCGGTTTGGCGACCACCATCAAGCAGGCCAAGAAGATGGTGGAGATGGAGGAACCCGAAGTTTGGGATATCCTCGATGAAGTTATCCGTGAACACCCGGTGCTGCTCAACAGGGCGCCTACACTGCACCGGCTGGGAATCCAGGCGTTTGAGCCTACCCTGGTCGAAGGCAAGGCTATTCAGCTGCATCCACTGGTCTGTACAGCCTACAACGCGGACTTCGACGGCGACCAGATGGCGGTACACGTACCATTGTCGGTAGAGGCTCAGCTGGAAGCTCGGTCACTGATGATGTCCTCCAACAACATACTGTCACCGGCCAACGGCGACCCGATCATCGTGCCGTCCCAGGATATCGTGCTGGGCCTGTACTACATGACCCGGGAGAAAGTCAATGTTCCGGGTGAAGGTATGATCTTCACTGATGTCGCCGAGGCACGCCGGGCGATGGATGCGGGTGTTTTGTCTCTACACGCAAAGATCAAGGTCCGCATCAAGGAAACGCTGTTGACTGAAGACGGACTCGAAGAGCGGTTGACGCTTTACGAGACAACCACTGGACGAGCGATTCTCTCCGAAATCCTTCCGAGTGGTCTGTCGTTTAACCTAGTCAACCAGGTAATGAAGAAGCGGGCGATATCGCTGATCATCGACGAGTGTTATCGCAAGGTTGGACTCAAGGATACCGTCATATTCTGCGATCAGTTCATGTACGTCGGTTTCTCGATGGCCGCAAGAGCTGGTGTATCGATCGGGGTAGACGACATGATGGTGCCCGAGAACAAGGAAAGGGTGCTGGGAAAAGCGGAAAACGAGGTGAAGTCGATCCAGGAACAGTACGGTTCGGGTCTGCTGACCGATGGAGAACGTTACAACAAGGTCGTCGATATCTGGACACACGCCAGTGATGAAGTAGCCGGGGAAATGATGGACCGGCTCAAAGTCGAAAAAGTAATCGATGCCAATGAGGAGGAGGTCGACCAGGAATCGTTCAACTCGATCTACATGATGGCCGATTCGGGAGCCCGCGGCAGTCACGCACAGATCCGTCAGCTGGCGGGCATGCGCGGACTGATGGCTAAACCCGACGGTTCCATTATCGAAACGCCGATCACCGCCAATTTCCGGGAAGGACTGAACGTCCTGCAGTACTTCATTTCTACCCATGGGGCACGTAAAGGACTGGCAGATACGGCTCTGAAGACTGCCAACTCAGGCTATCTGACCAGGCGACTGGTAGATGTCTGTCAGGATCTGGTCATCACCGCCGATGATTGTGGTACTTCACGGGGCCTGGAGCGGGAAGCCATCGTCCAGGGCGGTGAGGTGGTGATCCCGCTGCGGGACAGAATCCTGGGGCGCACCGCGGCCCTAGATGTCGTCAGCCCTGTTGACGGTCAGACGCTGCTGTGTGCAGGTGGCATGATCGATGAGGTGGTAGTGGCGTTGCTCGAACAGCACAATGTCAACCAGGTCATGGTCCGTTCGCCCGTGACCTGTGAGGTCCGCTATGGCGTCTGTTCAACGTGTTACGGACGTGATTTGGCTCGTGGCCATCTCGTCAATCGCGGGGAAGCGGTCGGCGTTATGGCGGCTCAGAGTATCGGTGAGCCCGGCACCCAGTTGACCATGCGGACCTTCCATATCGGAGGCGCGGCGTCTAGAACGGCTGCCGCCAGCAATGTGGAGATCAAGAACAGCGGCACGGTGAGTTTTGTCAGAGTCCGTTCCGTTAGCCGCACCGATGGAAGAAACGTCGTGGCCTCGCGATCCGGGGAGTTGGTGATTCATGATATCCATGGCGTAGATCGGGAACGTTACAAAATCCCCTACGGAGCAGTGCTGACAGTCAGCGACGGCGATGAGGTGACCAGTGGTCACGTGATTGCAAGCTGGGAGCCGCATACCCACCCCATCATCACAGAGGTGGCGGGCAAAATTCGTTTTGACAACATCGTCGAAGGGGTATCGGTGAACCAACAGACCGACGAGTTGACCGGCGCCAGCGCCTACCTGGTACTGGATTCAAAACAGCGGCGCGGTGGCGCACAGGACATCAAGCCGACCATTGAGCTGGTCGATGGCAACGGCAGGCCCAAAGTCATCCCGGGTTCCGAGGCGCCGGCCCGGTACCAGATGCCACCAGGAGCGACGATCACGGTGGAGGACGGAGCCAATGTTGAAGCTGGAGATATCCTCGCCCGCATTCCGCAGGAAGGCTCTAAAACGCGAGACATCACTGGCGGTCTGCCGCGGGTTGCTGAACTCTTTGAAGCCCGCAAGCCCAAAGACCCCGCTATTCTTGCGACACACAGCGGTGTCGTTTCATTCGGTAAAGAAGTCAAGACTAAGATTCGCCTGGTGATCACGGATGAGGACAATGAAGCCCACGAACTGCAGATCCCGAAAGGACGACCGATAACGGTGTTCGACGGTGAGCATATAGAAAAAGGTGATGAAATTGTCGAAGGTCCGCCGCTGGCGACCGATATCTTGGCACTGTTGGGCGTAGAAGCGGTGACCGCCTATATCGTCAACGAGGTTCAGGAAGTCTACCGCCTGCAGGGCGTGAAGATTAATGACAAGCACATCGAGGTCATCATTCGGCAGATGCTTCGCAAAGTGCGTATTGTCGAAAGCGGAGACACCGACCATCTTCCCAATGACCAAGTCGAAAGGGCAGCGATACTGGAGCAGAATGAAGGCCTCATCGAGGAGGATAAGCAGCCCGCCGAGTATGAGCCGGTGCTGCTCGGAATCACTAAAGCCTCGTTGAGTACAGACTCTTTCATTTCCGCGGCGTCGTTCCAGGAGACCACCAGGGTGCTCACCGAAGCCTCGATGCAGGGCAAGGTTGATCATCTGCGGGGACTTAAGGAAAATGTCATTGTGGGTCGCCTGATTCCGGCCGGAACCGGCCTTGCCTATCACGAAGAGCGCCGGCGAAAGCGAGAGGAACAGGTGACGGAAGATCAGGAACTGGTCGAATTGAGCTTCAGTACTGACTTCTCTGCTGAAACTCCGGAGGCGGTTAGCGAGGCTGCTGAGGCGTGAGGAATAATTGCCAGAGCTACGGCCTCGATATTTTCTTGACATTAAAGGGAGGTGTACCTAAAATCGCGGCCCTTTCGGTGCCCAATAATGTATTTTTTGGGCTTGAATGGGGTTTCAGTTAATCGTGCCGACTATCAATCAACTAGTCAGAAAACCCCGCTCCCGGCAGGTTAAAAAGAGCAACGTGCCGGCGCTGGCCTCATGTCCGCAGAAACGGGGGGTATGCACTCGGGTGTATACGACGACGCCCAAGAAGCCGAACTCGGCGCTACGTAAAGTCGCGCGGGTCAGGTTAACTAACGGGTTTGAGGTGACGAGTTATATCGGTGGTGAAGGACACAACCTGCAGGAACACTCCGTCGTGCTTATTCGCGGTGGGAGAGTTAAGGACCTGCCGGGTGTGCGGTATCACACGGTACGAGGAACGCTTGACACTTCCGGCGTTGGAGAACGTCGGCAGGGACGCTCAAAATACGGAGCAAAGAAACCAAAGTCCTAAGAGGGGCCTGGGGGAACAGTGCCGGTCAGTAAAAATATGACCGGAGTTGAATAAACCGAAAACCGGCCAGCTTGGCTGACTGGCCACGGTGACAAAAGCGACCTTGCCATTATAAAGGTCGCTGCAGAAGCCACGACGGCGACCGGTAGGGCGCTAGTGGCAAAAAGCTGTCTCACCGAAAACTTCGCAGCGGCGAGAGTCGTCCCTGCGTCTGCCGTGCCTTAACGGTCCGACGACAGCGGACCGGACAGGAAAAATCGAGCTGCGGTTTTCCTGTATGGCTGAATGAGCCGTCCGGATCGTTACAGACCGCGCGGGGTTCGAACAACGGAACTGGAAACCGATGCCAAGAAGACGAGAAGTACCGAAAAGGACCATCCTGCCGGATCCGAAGTACCATGATCAGACACTGGCGAAGTTTGTCAATGTCATGATGCTGGACGGCAAGAAGTCAATTGCCGAACGGATCATCTACGGCGCGCTGGACATTATTGGCGAACGTGGAGCGGAAACCCCGCTCGATGTCTTCTACCAGGCTCTTGAAAACATCCGGCCGGTTGTTGAGGTCAAGAGTCGCCGGGTCGGCGGGGCTACTTACCAGGTACCGGTTGAGGTGCGGCCCAGCAGGCGCAATGCGCTTGCCATGCGCTGGCTCGTGGAGTCTGCCCGCAAACGCGGTGAAAAATCCATGACCCACAGACTTGCAGGTGAATTGATGGATGCAGCTGAAAAACGGGGCGGAGCGGCGAGGAAGAAAGACGAAGTGCACCGCATGGCTGAAGCCAACAAAGCTTTCTCTCATTACCGGTTCTGAAGGAAGCAAAGGACTGAATCCACGTGGCTCGAACAACACCCCTCAAACGCTACCGGAACATCGGCATCATGGCGCACATTGATGCAGGAAAGACGACCACGTCGGAACGAATCCTGTTTTACACCGGCATCTCTCACAAGATCGGTGAAGTCCATGACGGCAATGCAGTGATGGACTGGATGGAACAGGAGCAGGAACGTGGAATCACCATAACATCCGCTGCAACGACCTGCTTCTGGAGCGGAATGCGTCAGGACCGCGATGAGCACAGGATCAACATCATCGACACGCCGGGCCACGTTGATTTCACCATTGAAGTTGAGCGGTCTCTGCGGGTGCTGGATGCCGCGGTGGCAGTGTTCTGTGGTGTGGGTGGTGTAGAACCGCAGTCTGAGACGGTCTGGCGTCAGGCTGACAAATACAACGTTCCGAGAATTGCGTTTGTCAACAAGATGGACCGCACCGGCGCGGATTTCTATCGCGTAGTGGAGCAGATCAAAAACCGTCTGGGTTCCAACGCTCTGCCTTTGCAGGTTCCAATCGGTGCCGAAGACGGTTTTGAAGGTGTGATCGACCTTCTGACTATGAAGGCGATTTACTGGGACATGACGACGATAGGCACCCAGTTTGAGGAGCGTGAAATTCCTGAGGACTACGTCTCCAGGTGCAGCGACTTGCGGGAAGACCTCGTGGAATGTGCGGCCGAGGCCAGTGATGCCCTGATGGAAAAATATCTCGAGAACGGTGAGTTGTCGCTGTCTGAAATAATATCCGGTTTGCGTGCCAGGACGATCAGCAACGAGCTCGTTCCGGTTACCTGTGGCTCTGCTTTCAAGAATAAAGGTGTACAGACGCTGCTGGATGCGGTCCTGGACTACCTGCCCAATCCGACTGAAATACCTCCGATTCAGGGTCTTCTGGAAGACGGTGAGACCGCGGCCGAACGCGTCGCCAGTGATGGCGAGCCTTTTGCGGCACTGGGCTTTAAGATCATGACCGATCCTTACGTGGGGCAGCTCGTATTTTTCAGGGTCTATTCCGGTGTTCTAAAGACCGGCGATACGGTCTACAACCCGCTCAAGGGCAGGACCGAACGGATTGGCCGAATTCTGCAGATGCACGCGAATTCCCGGGACGAGATCAAAGAAGTCCGCGCCGGAGATATCGCAGCAGCGATAGGACTCAGGAATGTCACTACCGGTGACACACTGTGCCAGCCCGACAGTCCGATCACGCTGGAAAGCATGGAGTTCCCCGACCCGGTGATCTCCCAGGCTGTCGAGCCAAAAACCAAGAACGACCAAGAAAAGCTGGGTGTGGCACTGACGAAACTGGCCCAGGAAGATCCCTCATTTCGTGTTCACAGTGATGAAGAGTCCGGCCAGACGATCATTTCAGGCATGGGTGAGCTGCACCTGGAAATCATCATTGATCGGTTGAGACGAGAATTCAGCGTGGATGCCAACATCGGTAAGCCGCAGGTTGCATACCGCGAAACACTCAACCGTTCCGTGGAGCAGGAAACCAAATATGCCAAACAGACCGGTGGCCGCGGTCAGTATGCTCACGTATATATCCGTGTGGAGCCCCAGACACGTGGCAATGGTTTTGAATTTGTAGACGAAATCAAGGGCGGCGCTGTGCCCCGTGAATACATTCCTGCTGTTCAGAAAGGTATTCTGGATGCAATGGGTTCCGGCGTTGTGGCGGGTTACCCCGTCATCGATGTCAAAGTCACCCTGTATGACGGTTCATACCATGATGTTGATTCCTCGGAACATGCATTCAAAGCAGCTGCGATCCAGGGTTTTCGTGAGGCCTCTATCAAGGCAGACCCCATGTTGCTGGAACCGATGATGAGGGTGGAGGTAGTGACGCCGGAAGAATACATGGGAACCGTCACGGGAGACCTGAATTCACGGCGAGGAAGGATATCCGAGATGGACGAAATGCCTGCAGGAAAAGTCGTACGCGCTGACGTTCCGCTGTCGGAAATGTTCGGCTATGCGACCTCCCTGAGGTCGGCAAGCCAGGGAAGGGCCACATACTCTATGGAATTTAGCCGGTATCTGCCGGCACCGACAACTGTGACGGAAGTCATGATGAAGAAGGCCAGCTAACCAACCACTGAAACTGACGAGGTAAGTGAGAGTGGCGAAAGAGAAATTTGAACGTAGCAAGCCGCATGTCAATGTTGGGACGATTGGGCATGTTGATCATGGTAAGACGACGTTGACGGCGGCGATGACGCGGGTATTGAGTG
>CAJXBY010000050.1 GCA_913051905.1 uncultured Gammaproteobacteria bacterium
AGCTCTGGATTACAGAAACCAACTGGCCTTTACTCAACACCAAGCCGTATACACCGAATTCGGGCCATCCACGTTCGACCGTGGATGAAGCTACCCAGGCACGTTATCTAACCGAGTACTTTCGGATTGCGCACGACTCTGGACTGGTCGATCGGGTGTACTGGTGGCAGTTGATCAACCCGGGTTACGGTCTGGTTGATCATCGAACTGGGCAACTCCGCAAGATGCCATCCTACGACGCGTTCAAGGCCCTGTTGGGCTCTACCCCGCACTGACAGTTGGCTGCACGGGATAGACCTGCATTATGCTTGGGTCGAGGCGTTCTTGCCGGGGTAAAACGTTCAGATTCTCGTACAAAAAGTCAGGGCGAACACCCAGAATATGCTCTTCCCTCAGACACGCAGAGTTTCAACGCCGTCGTCCCGCCCGATCAAAAGAACATCTGCCCGTCGCTTGGCAAAGATACCGTTATCCACAACACCGGGGATTGCGTTGAGCTCCAACTCAATCCGCAATGGATCAGTCAACTCAAGGTTTCGCACATCCAGAATGACGTTCCCATTATCAGTCACACAGTCGGCCCTGAGTTCAGGCATGCCGCCCATTGTGATCAAACGCCGGGACACCAGGCTTTGCGCCATGGGTATCACCTCCACCGGTAACGGAAACGAGCCGAGGACATCTGAGAGTTTGGATTGATCAACGATGCAGATGAATTTCCGGCTGGCGCTTGCAACGATCTTTTCCCGGGTGAGTGCACCACCGCCCCCCTTGATCAGATGAAGATGCCGTGTGGATTCGTCTGCACCATCGACATACAGTGAAAGATCTCCGGTTCTGTTCAAATCGAGAACTGGAATACCGATTTTCGCAAGGCGGGACGCGCTGACTTCGGAACTGGCGACGGCGCCATCCAGCTTTCCTTTGACCTTGCCGAGCGCATCAATAAAATAGTTTGTGGTCGAACCTGTTCCGACTCCGATCACATCACCCACTTCAATGAAATCCAGAGCCGCTTCTGCTGCAGTCTTCTTCTGCTGTTCCTGGGTCATTCAGTTCTATCCTGCTGGCCTTTTGGTGGTATTCTCACTTTTCTCGAGTACGACTCGCCACGGCACAATGATCAAATACTATGTCTGACGGATTAGATGTCCGATGATCAATGGTGACACTCAGCAATTTGCCGGTTTGTTTAACCTGCCCGGTGAAGGATTCGTTGCCCAGTTGCGTGATCATTCCGGTACAGTGCTCTACGACCGACAGGGGCTCCAATATCTGATACTGGACCGCAAAGAACAAGGTCTCGATACCAGCGCTGCCGAAGAGGCCCTGGCCAGAATCAACTCTCTCAGCGATGCTGTAGCCATCCACATCCAGGAGATCTGACCACTAGGGTTCGTCGATTTGTTACCTGGACTGGGCTTAAGTCTCATCCTAAACGCCGTAATATTCGCGATACCATTCAACGAACCGGGTGATTCCCTCCCCCACTTGCACTTTTGGGCGGTAACCAAAATCCGCGACTAAACGGCTGACATCTGCTTCGGTTGCTAGGACGTCGCCAGGCTGCATCGGCAACAGATCCAGATTCGCCTCACTGCCCAGTGCCTGTTCCAGTGCCTGGACATAATCCATTAACGGTACGGGCCTGTTGTTTCCAATATTATAAATTCGATAAGGCGCCACCGTTCCAGTTGATCCTTCCCACTCTTTCGAATCTTCGGGCAACGAATCCGGTGGGGTATCGATCACCCGAATCATGGCCTCAACGATATCATCAATGTAGGTGAAATCACGGATCATCTCACCGCGGTTATAAACAGGAATCGGGACGTTCTCCAGAATCCCTTTCGTGAACCTGAACAGGGCCATATCCGGCCGTCCCCAGGGACCATACACCGTGAAAAATCGAAGACCCGTTGTCGGGAGGTGATAAAGGTGTGAGTAGGCATGCGCCATCAACTCATTGGCTTTCTTGGTTGCCGCATAAAGCGAGATGGGATGATCAACCGAATCGGTTTCAGCGAACGGTAGTTTTCGGTTGGAGCCATAGACCGAACTGGACGACGCATAGACCAGATGACTAATTTCTCCGTGCCGGGATCCTTCAAGAATGTTGCAAAATCCAACCAGATTGGCATCGACATAAGCGGATGGATTCTCCATGGAGTAGCGCACACCGGCCTGCGCGGCAAGATTGACAACAATGTCAAAAGCACTGTTATGGAAAAGCTCTGAAACATCCTGACGATCAGAGATGTCGAGTTCAACGAATTGAAATCCGGGATGACAGGACAGCCGTTTCAGCCGGGCATTTTTCAGTTCGACATCGTAATAGTCATTGAGATTGTCAATCCCGACCAGCTGTTCTCCACGTCGTAACAGAGCTTCAGATACTGCAGCGCCGATAAAACCCGCAGCACCGGTCACCAGAATAGTCACCGCCTATAAGCTCCAGTAGGTCAACCTGGGATTTTCGCCCGCAACGTCCCGGTAAGCTGATTTCACATCTATGAAGAGACTTGTTTTCTGATTAGGCAGAAACTTTCTAACCAGATCCTGCCCCGAACCAAAATTCCGGTGCGGCACGGCCACGATGAGAACCGGAGCGACCTCCAATTGTTCGATGGGAATAAGCGCAATGTTTTGTTCCTGAATGACAGAACCCCCATCAGCCAAGGGATCACACACCGACACGTTGATTCCATTTGTCTGTAGGTATTTAACGAGATCAAAGACCTGAGAATTTCGGGTATCACTGCAGTTTTCCTTAAACGTCACTCCCAGCAGATTTATACCGCCATCGTTTTCCACGCCGCTTTGCGCCATCAGCTCGATAATCTTCTCCGCAACAAAAAGACCCATGCCATCGTTGATCCGGCGCCCTGCAAGAATCACCTGGGGTTCATATCCGATCATCTGCGCCTTGTGTGTCAGATAGTAGGGATCCACACCAATACAGTGCCCTCCAACAAGGCCTGGCTTAAAGGGAAGAAAATTCCATTTACTCCCCGCTGCTTCGAGTACTTCTTGGGTATCAATCCCGAGCCTGTCGAATATCAAAGCCAGCTCGTTAACCAGCGCGATGTTGAGGTCCCTCTGTGTGTTCTCGATGACTTTTGCTGCTTCTGCCACTCGAATACTCGATGCCCGATGCACTCCGGCAGGAATCACAGATTCGTAAAGGGTCGCGACCCTATCCAGGGTTGCTTCATCATCTCCCGCCACCACTTTGACAATAGTGCTGAGGACGTGTTCCGGATCACCGGGGTTTATTCTTTCTGGTGAATAACCGACATGGAAATCCTGTTTCCACTTAAGACCAGAGACTTCCTCCAAAACCGGTATGCAGATTTCTTCCGTCGCCCCGGGGTAAACCGTTGACTCATAAATAACGATGCCGCCTTGATCGAGGACCGAGCCCACGGTACGACTGGCAGCAACTAACGGTGAAAATTCCGGTTGATTGGTCTCATTCACCGGTGTTGGAACCGCGACGACAAAGATGCCACAACCCGAGAGATCTTCCCCATTATCGGTATAGGTCAGTCGTTTGGCCCCTGCAAGGTCGGCACCCGTCAGCTCACCAGTTGTGTCAACGCCCGAGCGATAAGCATCGATTTTGGAGCGATCAGGATCAAAACCGATGGTATCGCGTTCTTTTCCAAAAGTGACAGCCAGCTGAATCCCGATATAGCCCAACCCGACGATTCCGATCTTTTCCCTCATCACCCGAATTTCTGATTGCCCTGGAAAGAGACGAGCCCTTCAGCCCTTAATCGCATCCGCCAAAGACTGTGCAATTTCCTGCTGAGTGGAAATTCCCAGATAAGGGTGCATCGGCAGGCTCATGACTCTGCGAGCCGCGTTTTCAGAGTTGGGATGACCGAGATTATCCTGCAATAGTGCGGGTTGAGCATACACCGGCAATGGATAATGGACAGCCGTGGGAATCCCGGCTGATAGCAGTTTCTTCTGAACCGATTCCCTGTGATCGACCTCAACGGTGTACTGAGCCCAGGAGGACATGTTGTGGGTCGCTAGAAAAGGCAATTTTATCCAGCCTTCTTCTGCGACTTTCTGCAAGAGATCAGAGTATTGCTTGGCTGCCTTGTTTCTGCGATCGAGCTCATCCTCAAAAACAGTCATTTTTGCAAGCAGCACACCCGCCTGCAAAGAGTCCATACGACCGTTAATACCGACTCTGACATGCTGGTAGCGAGTCCCCTGCCCGTGATTTCTGATCTCACGCATGGCCTCGGCGAGATCAGCATCGTCTGTCAGACACGCGCCGGCATCACCGTAGGCGCCTAGTGGTTTGGCCGGGAAAAAGCTGGTGCATCCAATCGTGCTTAATCCACAGGAGCGGCGGCCTTTGTAGGAAGCGCCGAAACTCTGCGCACCATCCTCAATTACCGGTAAACCATACTGGAGTGCAACCTCGTTGATGGGGTCCATATCGCAGCACTGGCCAAAGAGGCTGACCGGCAGAATAGCCCGGGTACGTGCTGAAATCGCACCTTCAATTTTTCCGGGGTCTATGTTGTAGCTCTTGGGGTCAATGTCGACATAGACAGGTTCCGCTCCCAGCAGTCTTATCGTCTCTGCAGCCGCAAAAAACGTGAACGGTGTAGTCACCACTTCATGACCGTGCCCTATACCCAGTGCCATCATCGCTACCAGCAACGCATCGGTACCACTGGATACACAAATACAATGATCGACACCAGTAAAACCGGCCAGGGAAGATTCGAGCTCCGCGACTTCAGGTCCCATGACATACTGGCCATGGTGCAATATACGATGAATATTCCGCTCCAGTTTCTGACGAATCTGGTCCTGTTGAGGACTCAAACCTGCAAATTGAATGTCAGTTTCAGTGACCGACTCACTGACCGCTGTCTGAATGTCAACAAATGGATGACCCCGGTCCAGTCTCGACGGCCGGTCCGTGACCACAACGGCGCCTTTGCCTAAGCGACTTGCGGCTTTCTCTAGGCCCACAGCCACGGGATCCGCATCATCCAACCCGCAACTGTCCTCCGAAAGGACTGCCAGCCACGAGCAGTTATTTGCAAAGTTTTTCAACAACCCGCTCGCGACACCGCTGTCAAGCTCTGGCTTAATGTTTTTTTGGCATTCAATCGCTTCAAGAATTTCACTGATCTGTGCCATATAGATCCAGATCCGTCCGTCTGTGTTCCGAATGTTTTCCATCAGTCGGACGACTTCTACAGACTCACCTTCGGACAAACAGGCAGCCGACACCATGGAGGAGTCAAGAATGAAATTTTTCATCTATCGATCAAGAATCAGGCAATCCAGCCGCGGAATCTGTACACCACGATGCCAAGTTTCTCTCTCATCACAGCCTGCATTTTTCCAAGATTCCCCAACGACGGTATCCAATCCAATATCTTCGGTTGAGAATAACCCACCATGGAATAATTCGTTGGAGATGGTATTGCATTCAGCCCAGTTGTCGTGAATGTCGCCAGGGCACGCGGCATATGGAATGCGGAGGTTACAAGCAAAACGGTATCAATGTCTCTTGAATTCAGCAGATTCTTCGTGTTCACCGAATTTTCATAAGTATTTCGGCTTTTGTCTTCAATCAGGATCGCATCCTGTGGTACACCCCAATCTTGAAGCAGTGCAGCGGTGTAGAAGGCTTCCCCAAGAAGATTTTCTTGCGGGAAAACATTGCCACCGCTGATCACTATGAGCGCTGCTTTCCCCGCCCTGTACAAACGATAGGTATGGACGACTCGATTACCCCTAACCTCACTCTCGAGGCGTGGTTTCAGCGGCAATCTAACATCACCGCCCAGCAGCACAATGGCACCTGCGACTGGTGATTGGTGGATGGCGACAGGCAGATACTGCTGTTCATGTCGACGGAAAAACTCTCCGGACAAAGGAGATCCACACACCAAAATAATTGTCACTGCCAGAGACAGGCACACGCCAGCCAGTTTTCCACGTCGCAACAATAACGACAAAAAGGCCAGCACCAGGAACCACAATATTAGACTGAATGGATAAACCAACTGCGGCAACAGTTTTGATAATGTTATCCAATCGCTCATCGTTTCACCGGTGATTCACCAGAATCCCGCTGGGTCATTGTCGCCCACAGCGCGTCGAGTCGCGCGGCAGATACCGGCATCGACGTACCCAGTTCCTGGGCGAAGATAGACACTCGAAACTCTTCGACTGCCCAGCGATAGGCGGTTCTTTGCGGATCGTTTGGACTACCCGTATTTGTGTCATAAGTTCTGTCCAGAAATGGCAGAACTTGGCTGCGTCGATGTGAGTCGACATCTGGAAAACGGTCTGCTTTTTCCAGTCGGAGCTTTATACCGGCCAGATATCTTGGGAGGTGGCTTAACCACTTTTGCGGTGTAGCAGACAAGAATCCCGGGGAAACCAGCTCTGAAAGCTGCTTTTCAACGTCGGCAGTCAACCTATCACTGAACTGCGCTGGTACCGCCAGTTGCCGCCGGGCGTCAGTGTAGGCGTGGAGTATCTCGAGTACGAGATCCAGAAGGTCGTTCAATTCACCTGCAATTCGCTCTCTTCCATGCGCAAGTACGGAGTCGAATGCTGCCCGACTGCGGATCATGGATGGATCACAGGCAAATGCCCGGTCCAGGACGGCATTCCGGATGTCGACCCCTAATTCTTTGCAATGACCGACAGTGGCAAACAACAAACACAGGTGATCGATATTAGGGATTTTGTTCAACAGACGCCGTTGATCCGGTAACCGCAACAACAACAGTCGATAGAGCCCTGACCGCTGAGACGCTACCGCGTTCCTGTGGGTGTCAAAAATCTCAACGCCGACAGACGATCCTTCATCGACCAAAGCTGGATAAGCGGTGACTTTGGAACCGCCGATATGCGCAACAATGCGTTCGGGCAGATCGCCAAAATCCCAATCTTTCCGGCCAGAGACTGTCACCCCCGGCGCAAGCGCCTTGCCAAACAAGGTCTCGGCGTGAGCACCATACTTGTGCTGGAGAATTTTAATGTCCCGGCCAACATCCAGAACCCGACCTTCATCAGATACGACGGCAATACGCATTGCCAGATCAGCAGGAATGTCCTTTGCGCCAAAATCATCTTCAGCGAGAGATACACCGAATTCCCATCGGACTGCCGTGATCAGTGATTCAACTAAAGGTGATTGGTCCTGTGCGACGTAGTCCAACACCTTTGAAACAGTTGCAGGTAACGGCACCAACTTGCGCCGTAACCGTTTGGGCAACGATTTCAGGAGTACGACCAGCTTGGCCTCCAGGTATCCCGGAACCAGACGTTCGACAGCATCAGTCTTCAGCTGGTTAATCAGGTACAACGGTACTTCCAGCGTTATCCCATCATCTTCACCGCCCGGGTTACATCTATAGCGCAGCGGTAGACGGGATTCACCTTGAATCCACCAGTCGGGATAGTTGTCGATACTCGCGCCTGTAATGCCTCCCGTAATCTCAGCTCGCGTCAGAAACAGGCAATCTTCGTCTTGTTCACTGATGCCCGACAGCCATTTCTCCAGCGTTCTGGTATCCACTACGTCAGGTGGAATTCTCTTTTCAAAAAACGCCACAATATTATCTCTGTCCAAATACATTCCGGGCCGCCGCAGTTTCTCCTCGTCTTTCTCAAGTTCACGGCGAAGAGCCCGGTTGGCGGTGACGAATTTGTGTCTTGATTCCACCTTATCCTCAGCTAGGCCGTCCCGAATAAAAATTGCCCTGGCCTCGACCGGATTGATCTGACCGTAATTCACTTTTCTGCCACTGATCACGTTCAGACCCCAGAGGGTTGCGGACTCCAGAGCAATCACCCTGCCGTCACTGGCTGACCACTTCGGGTCCGCGTGGCTGTAGCGCAGCTGGTGCGGTGCAACTTCGTCGATCCATTCCGGCTGAATAGCCGCGACGTGCCGTGCATACACCCGTGATGTCTGGGTGAATTCGGCCGCCATGATCCATCGCTTGTGACCGCGTACCAGGCGAGAAGCAGGCCACAGCGCAATAATTTTATTGCGAGTTCCCCGGTAGAATCCCTGACGATCGAGCTGCGCCACCTGCCCGAGGAACCCGGCAAGCAGCGCCTTATGGATTGTTGATTCAGCAGCCGGATCCGACTTCTCCACCAGACCCGCTGCACGACTCAGTCGCCGCAACTGTTTGTGGAGGTCGTGCCACTCACGCATTCTCACCGGCGAAAGAAATCGTTCTTCGCACCAGCGCCGTTGCTCGCGACGTGACAGACCAGATATCTCAGCACAATAGTCGTTCCAAATAGACAGCAACACCAGAAAATCGGATTCTGCCTCGGGATGCATCCTGTGGTACTGCCGGGCGCGCTGCTGTTCGTCATGGGGCACAACGCGAGGGTCATTCGATTCAAGCGCTGCTGCAATCACCAGAACTTCTCTGAGGCATCCAAGCTGAGAACCCGCTAGCATGATCCGTCCGATTCTTGGGTCTACGGGCAGGCGGGCCAGTGTTCTCCCGGTCGGCGTCAGGCGGTTATGGTGATCTAGGGCATCCAGTTCTCTAAGCAGTCTATAGCCGGCATTAATCTGTCTTTTGTCCGGGCGATCCAGAAGCGGAAACTGATCAATCCGGCCCAGTTGCATGGCTTCCATCTTCAGAATCACCGATGCCAGTGACGTTCTGAGAATCTCTGGGTCGGTGTAACGGGCCCGGGCATCAAAATCATCTTCGGGGTACAGTCGGATACAAACGCCGTCACTCACTCTCCCGCACCGCCCGGCCCGTTGTCTCGCCGATGCCTGTGAAATCTTCTCGATCTGCAGTCGCTGTATCTTGCTAGTCGGACTGTAACGGCTGATCCTGGCGAGACCTAGATCCACGACATAACGAATCCCGGGCACAGTGAGCGAGGTCTCTGCGACGTTGGTTGCGAGCACAACGCGACGTTTCTGGTGAACCGCAAATATGCGCTGCTGTTCCGCGATTGAAAGCCGGCCGTACAGGGGAAGAATATCGATGTCAGAGGATATCGTCCCTCGAAGGACTCCTTCTGATTCCCGGATTTCGCGTTCGCCGGGGAGAAACACAAGCACATCTCCCGGCCCATCTTCCAGAGCCTCTCCGACACCCCGAACGACTGCCGCAGCCTCCGGCTGATCATTGGAAACTTCATCCACCTCGGCAGGGCGGTAACGCACTTCAACTGGATAAGTCCTCCCTGACACTTCGAGTACGGGTGCCTTGGTGAACTGTTGTCTGAATTTCTCAACCTCCAGCGTGGCAGATGTGATAACCAGCCGCATGTCAGGCCTTCGGGACAGTAGATTCTTTAGATAACCCAGTAACAGATCGATGTTGAGCGAGCGTTCGTGTGCCTCATCGAGAATTACCGTGTCGTATCGCAGAAGCTGGCGGTCACTTTCAATCTCGGCAAGCAGCATACCGTCAGTCATAACTTTGATGATTGTCTCGTCACTGAATTTCTCATCAAAACGAACCCGATAACCCACTGTGCTGCCAAGGTCGACGTTCAGTTCGCCAGCAACCCGGCTGGCGATACTGCGTGCAGCAATACGGCGGGGCTGGGTGTGCGCGATACTTCCCGACCGACCCCGACCAGCTGCCACGCAGATTTTCGGCAACTGGGTACTTTTCCCGGATCCGGTTTCACCACAGATCACGGTCACCTGATGGCCCTTTACCAACTCCACGATTTCCGCGACCCGCTCTGACACTGGCAAAGCCGCTGGGTAGGAGAGATGGGGTAGGTTTTCACGACGCTGCCGGGAACGCTTCTCCGCTGATGTCAACTGCCGGCGCAGTCTGGATTTATCCCGACCGGTGTCTTTCCCTCCTGTCTCGCGCTGTCTGATCCGTCGTAAAGCAGACTCTATACGCCGCTGGTCCACGAGCAGCAGTTCCGACAGTCTTCCAGTTAAATCATCGGTTGGTAGACTCGAATCCTTACTGGGAGCGGTGTTCAGCCTGCTGTCGCTCAAGACACGCGCTTCCACATTGTGGATCGATCATTCCAGGGTGCGTTCTGCTTTGACCAGAACCACATCTTCAAGTGGAACATCCGAGTGGTGGCCGACGTTTCCTGTTTCGACCGCTGCTATTTGTTCAACCAGGTCCATTCCTGAGGCAACACGGCCAAAAACCGCATAGCCCCACCCTTCAGGTGATTTCTCTTTGTGGTCAAGAAAGGAGTTGTCCTTGAGATTGATAAAAAACTGTGAAGTGGCCGAGTGCGGATCGTTCGTCCGCGCCATGCATATTGTTCCGGTCAGATTCTTAAGGCCATTATCCGCCTCGTTCTGAATCGGACTGGCGGTCTTTTTCTGCTGCATGCCGGAAACCATCCCTCCACCCTGGATCACAAATCCAGGGATCACCCGATGGAATATTGTGCCGTCGTAGTGCCCACTGTCGACATAAGCTAGAAAATTCTCCACCGTGACCGGTGCCTTGGCGGCATCCAGCTCAATCGTGATAGTACCCATCGAGGTTGTCATTGTGACCATAGTGATAGTGTCCCGTTGCTGAGGATTTTCCTTTGCTGATAGACCGCCCAAAGAACTGCTGAATATCAGCGTGAAAGCCAGAAGCAGTCTGAAAAGGCGTGAATGCGGTGACCCGGCATAACGCATTAGGTCCCTGCCATCTTCAGTATATGTCTCCATTCTTTGACTGTTACAGGCAGGATCGACAAGCGATTACCGCGCTGTACCAGACGCATTTTAGCCAGCGCTTTTTCCTGCTTCATGGCTTTAAGCGTTACCGGCGTCTTGAATTTCTCCTTGAATTTAACGTCGACCATGAGCCACCTTGGGTTTTCCGGGTCGCTCTTGGGATCGAAGTACTGCTCATCGGGAAGAAACGCTGTGTGGTCTGGGTAGGCCTCGCTGACAATCTCCATCACACCCACAACCGCAGGTTCCTCACAGTTGGAATGATAAAAAAAAGCAAGATCACGTTTGTTCATTTCATCCCGAATAAAATTGCGAGCCTGGTAATTTCTTATCCCGTCCCAGTGGTCTGTCTTGCGTTTTTCGGCTCGCAGATGATCAATTCCATAGACATCAGGTTCACTTTTCATCAGCCAGTATTTCATTTAGAACCCTCCCTAGTTCTCGTCAACCCGTACCCGTTCAATAGAACGGCTCAATCCTGAGGTTTCGTCGACATCGATGACCACGCCACATACGGAACCCGGACCTGATGCCGGTTCCATACGTTCTGGGACACGATCTACAAACCGTTTGAGAATGCCACTGGTTTCAACACCAATCACAGAATTGTAACAACCGGTCATGCCTACATCGGAGATATGTGCGGTCCCTTTCGGCAGTACACGTTCATCGGCGGTCGGCACATGGGTATGTGTACCTACCACTCCCGATACGCGCCCGTCCAGATACCAGCCCATTGCCACCTTCTCGCTGGTCGCCTCGGCATGGAAGTCGACCAGTATGACTTTCAACGTTTCAGGTTTCCGCGTCAGTACATCATCCACACACCGGAAAGGACAATCCAGGGTTGGATGCATAAACACGGTCCCCATGATGTTCAGCACACCAACTTCAACACCGTTGCTCCCTGTCACAACAGCCCAGCCAGAACCGGGTGTCTTTTCCGGATAATTGTGCGGCCGCAGAAGTCTGGCCTCATCCTGAATCAGGTCCAGCGCTTCCCGTTTATCCCAGATGTGATTGCCGGAGGTCAGCAGGTCAATCTCACCACCCTCGAGTAACTCGTCGAGTACCGATGCGGTCACACCGAAGCCACCAGCAGCGTTTTCGGCATTTACAACGGTCAATTCCGGATCGAAGCGGTCCTTGATTTCGGGAAGATGACGCCGCAGTGCACGCCGGCCAGGCTTGCCGAAAACATCGCCGATAAACAGTATCTTCATGACAGGACCTGATTGCTCATCGACAGAACGTCACTCATGGCATGAATAATAACCGGATTCAGTGACTATACCGTGTATAGGAACATCCCAGTTGTCAGTGTCTAATCGATCTACAGACTGGAACCCATGGGCGAGACCAATCAGTCTGGGCCGCATCCAATGCCGGCGGCAAAGAAGATTCGCCAGGGACGCATCGTAGAACCCTCCCCCCATACCCAACCGGTTCCCGGAACGGTCAAACGCCACCAGTGGCAGGAAAAGCCAGTCGAGTTCAACGGCTTTGAGTTGGTGTCTAGGCTCGACTTGAGGCTCTGGGATTCCGAACCGGTTCGCTGCAAACCGGCTGGAGGCGTCGAAAACCCCGAACCGTAGTGCAGGCCGGCGTCCCGGCACAATGATCGGCAGATAACACCGCCGACCGCGTCCAATCAGCTTGAGCAGTGCTGGCATGGGATCGATTTCACCGCCGCTTGCGACATAACCCGCAAAGCGCCGACCGCCGGTCAGGCCGGGCAACCGCAACAAATGAGCTGAAAGCGCTTCGCCAGCTGCCTGCTGCTGGTCAGGGGACAGACTCTGTCGTTGCCGGTGCATCTCACGGCGCAATTTATTCTTCGTGACTTCCATCAAAAACCGGCACTCCGATACCGGCTAGACGATTCAGTGAACACAACGCTATGGCTGAAAGTAAACACTTATTGAAAAGACACCGCCCGCCTGTGCCGCACAAGCTTGGGGTACCTTGAACCAGAAGGTCCAAGTGGGGACTGCTGCGGCGCCTCAAGGCTTTCCAGCGGCGCTACCACCGAGGACATGCACACCGGCGTCTGCAAGACCATCCCTGAGCAAAAATCTAGGTTCTAAGGGATTGGCAAACTCGCGCGAACACCGCAGGCGGTGTCGGATAAGATTCTAGCGGATTTGAGGGAAAAGAACCTCAAAACCCAGAACAAATCAGGCGCGAGATGTCTGACTGTTCACAACCGCCTGTTCAACCCGTTCGGTCAGGTTCTGGAGGCGAGCCGATAAATCAGCTGAAGGGTTACCGTTCCGGCGCAGTTGAAGCAGTTCGTTGCTGAGATTTAGGGCCGTAATTACTGCACAATGCTCGACACCCACCACCTTGCTCTGGGCCTGAACCATCCGCAGCTGTTTGTCCAGGTGAGCAGCGGCTTCGAGCAAATCGTCCTTCTCATTCTTTTTGCAAGCCACAGTGAACTCACGATCCATGATGACGACCTTCACGCCTTCTTTACTCATCGGATTCCTCTACCTGTATCGCCTGTAACTCTGTTGCCGAAGCATCCCCATCCGGCTTTTCAACTTGCCTCTAGCCCTCGAAGCCGCTCAACGACCTTGTCGATCTTGCGTTTGGCTTCACGGTTGCGATTGAGCAGTTCTTCCTTGCTCTGTGCCAACTCGTTTTTCTCCAAGCTCAACTGCTGGTTCTCGGTCTGCAAGCGACCACAGGTCTGGATCAGATCATCGATCTTCGCTGTCAGCACACTCATCTGATCGTCCAGGCTTTTATTGTTTCTCCCATCCATCCTCTCCTCCCCGATCCTGTCAGGCAAACCCGGTGTTGCGAGCAAGCCCCTGTTACTGGTCAAGATCATAGGCCGACTTTGAAAACCCGTCAACGGCAGAGGAGCTTTTAGTTAAAGCCTTGATATAATTTGGTCACGTCCCTATGAAGGCCCCCTCATGGAAGACCCCATTCACCAGTGTCTTGGAGAAGAATTCTATCTGCGTCTTCAGAAACTACTGGAAACGCGGAACATTCCATTCGGCCCAGCTGAACTCCATGGTTGTCTCACGGGTCTGGCCTGCACAGGGCAGAATGAGCATTCCGTATCCAATTGGCAAAGGGCGATCGTCTCAGATTCAGACCAGGATCAAATCGATGGATCGCTGCTCGATGCGATGACCGGCCTGATGGCTTTGATTTACCGGGACTTGCAGTCCACTAATTTTGAGTTTCAGATTCTGCTACCGTCTGAAACTTCAGGTCTTATTGATCGCACCCAGGCGTTGGCTGACTGGTGCACCGGATTCTGTACAGGGTTTGCTTACGATGCGCTGATTGAAACCGACGAACTCGAACCCGATGCTATGGAGGCCCTAGCAGACATCAGCCAAATTGCCGGCGTTGAAACGGGTCAGGGAGATCCAGACGAGCAGGAAAGAAACTTGTTCGAACTCGAGGAGTATCTTCGCATCGGTGCGCAGCTCATCTATGAAGCGGTACAAACAGGCAACCTGAAATCAGTCTTTCAAAAAGCAGTGGTATCTAGTTCATGAGCAAACCTGCAGACTATGCAAAGCGCCGCAGTCTCCTCATGGAGCTGATGGGCGATGGAGTTGCAGTCCTGCCGACCGCGCCTGTCGCGAGGCGCAACGGCGATGTCGAGTACCTTTTCAGGCCGGACAGTGATTTTCACTATCTCACCGGATTCGGGGAACCAGAAGCGGTGGCAGTGCTCGCACCGGGACGGCCGCAGGGTGAATACATCATCTTCTGCCGCGAGCGCGATGCCGAAAAAGAAACCTGGCACGGGCGCCGGGCAGGGCTTGAAGGGGCAGTAACCACCTTTAAGGCTGATGATGCGTTTCCGATCGAAGATGTCGACGACATCCTCCCCGGACTGCTTGAGAACCGGCCCAAGGTCTACTGCGGTATGGGACGTTACCCTGAGTTCGACAGTCAGCTCATTCAGTGGTTCAACGACGTCAAGGCCAAGAAGCGCACCGGCATCAGTGCTCCGGGAGAACTGGTCGACATCAGTCACATCCTACATGAACTGCGTTTATTCAAGCGAGCTGATGAAATTCGCACCATGAAACGGGCTGCGAGTGTCTCGGCTGCTGCTCACTGCCGGGCCATGCGGGCCTGTAAACCGGGAATGACCGAGTACCAGATCGAGGCCGAGTTGGAATACGAGTTCCGCCAAGGTGGCGCCCATTCGCCGGCTTACCCATCGATCGTTGCCGGCGGCGCCAACGCCTGTATTCTGCATTACACTGAAAATCAAGATGAACTGCGGGATGGCGATCTGCTGTTGATCGATGCCGGTGCAGAGATCGATTGCTACGCTGCCGACATTACCCGCACGTTTCCTGTCAACGGGCGCTACAGCGGTGAGCAGCGCGCTGTCTACGAGATCGTTCTTGAAGCCCAAGCGGCGGCGATCGCTGAAGTCAAGTCCGGTCACAACTGGAACCAACCCCACGAAGCCGCAGTGAGACGCCTCACAGAAGGGCTGACCGACATTGGGCTGCTCCAGGGGAGTGTTGACGGATTAATTGAAAATAACGACTACCAACGGTTCTACATGCACCGTACAGGCCATTGGCTGGGTATGGACGTACATGATGTGGGCGACTACCGCATAGGTGACGAGTGGCGATTGCTGGAAGCCGGGATGGTGTTGACGATTGAACCCGGTCTCTATATCCCGGCTGCAGAAGACATAGACACACGCTGGCACGA
>CAJXBY010000051.1 GCA_913051905.1 uncultured Gammaproteobacteria bacterium
GATTCTGCAGCATCTCTACATCGATGACCAATTTTTCGAAAGAAGCCACCAGACCGCCCTCCAACCAACCAGCGGCGTGATAGATCAGGTTGCCGTAACCCAGGACACCGCACCAGAGGGACATCTGTGTCTCGTAGACCGCCTGCGCGTCGGCAAGATTCGAGGCATTGCAACCACTGGTCCGATACGGCAGGCCATAGCGGCGAGCAAGCTGCCCGCCGGCAAGGTTGGCTTTGGCATTTTCGGGAGTACCGAAAGCTGGGGCACCGGACCGCATATCCACATTCGACGTGAATCCACCATAAACCACGGGGGCGCCGGGATAAAACAGCTGGATCATGGCGATCCCAAAGAGCGCTTCGGCATTCTGCTGCACCAGCCCAGCTGCCAGGGTCACTGGTGCCATAGCACCCAACAAAGTAAATGGCGTGACGATGACCGCCTGTCCGTGCTCTGAAAGTGCAAGTGCAGCATCGGACATGGCGTCGTCAAGCTTCCGGGGTGAATTGATGTTGATGTTTCCGAAAAGCGACGGATCTGCTTTGAGTTCCTCGATGCTTATTCCCCGTGCCATAGCCGTCATCTCGACGGCATCCTGAACACGGCCCGCACCGATGGGCACTGCAGAGAACACCTTGTCACTCAACAGCAGATTGGCGCGATAGGTATCGAGATGCCGGGAACCCGCTGGCAGATCAACCGGTGCAATCGCCTGGTTGCCGAAAAAGTCGATCACATTGAAGGCCTGCCCCAGCCTGATCAGATTCTGGTAGTCCTCGAAGTTGCCGGGACGCCGGCCGTTAACCCGGTCGTGTACATTAGGCGGACCAGACACCAAGCCGAAATTGATACGATTACCGCCGATCTGGAGCTGATTTTCTCGATTCCGGGGGGTGAGCGTAAAACCGTTTGGTGCCTGTGCCACCAGGGCGGTCACCAGCTGTCGCTCGACCCGGACCACGCCTGACTCGTCATCGACTGCTGCACCGCTGGCACGAAACCTCTCCCGGACCTGACGGCTGGTCACCTCAATGCCGAGATCCTCCAACACTGTCATGGAGGCATCGTGGATCAGCTCGAGCTGCTCGTCAGTCAGTGGCGACAGAGGGGAATAGGGATTGTCCAGCGTCTGGCTGGACCCCCCAAAGATCGCCGCGCCTGCAGCCTGAACCGCTTTGCGGGCATCACGTGTGCGGCTCCGTGCACCCCGCCTCATCCTGTGTGCACTCTAGGCATCCGAGATCATGGAACTGCCATAGATGACTCAGTGCCGTTCAATGAATCCGCCACCCAATTGCTACAAATTACCGGCCTTTCTCGCGGATGTCTCGAACTGAAAGGAGCATCGCTCCAGCATGACTCAGTGCCAAGCTACGACTGAAACGCATCCTTTGACAGATTCAGACTACCCGAGCGAATCGGGCTGCAATAACCGAATCTAACCGAGTACTGCCTTAACCGAAGCACCCAGAATATCAGCGATTTCATCGATGGTGTTCTCGCCGGTGACGATCGGCGGTGCAACACAGTAGACATCACCGCGGACCCGGCTGAACATTCCCCGCTTGATTGTTTCCGCGTTAACCTTAGCGCCAATTCCATCTGTAGCGTCGAACATCTGCTTGGTCGCCTTATCTTTCACAAGCTCTACACCGCACATCATGCCAAGCCCTCGGACTTCGCCAACGTGTGGGTGATCACCCAGTGATTCCTTGAGCTTAACCAGCATTCGCTTACCTTTGGTCTGCGCCTGACCGACAAAGTCCTCTTTCTCGATGATATCCAGCATCGCCAGGGCGACCGCACACCCGACAGGGTGTGAGCTGTAGGTATAGGCGTGCATCCAGGGAGAACCACTGTCGTTCATCACCTTTGCAATTTCATCGCTGACCCCTATACCGCCTAACGGGAAATAACCCGAAGTGATAGCTTTCGCAAACTGAATCAGGTCGGGCTGAACACCCCAGTGCTCGAGACCGAACATCCGCCCAGTCCGTCCGAATCCCGTGATCACTTCGTCCGATACCAAGAGCACCTCATACTGATCACAGATCTCTCGAATACGCTTGAAGTAATCATCCTGGGGCACGATCACACCACCGGCGCCTTGGACCGGTTCGGCGATGAACATGGCGACCGTGTCAGCACCCTCTTCCAAAATTTTCTTCTCCAACTCGTTGGCTGCTGCAATTCCCTGACTGGGCGCGTCATCAGGGGCTTCATAGAGATAAGGATAGGGCCCTGGGATATGAAAGAAGCCGGGGATTCTCGGTTCAAACATCGGCCAGTAAGTCGATATGCCGGTAGCACACATGGCAGCCAACGTCACACCGTGGTAGCCCCAGATGCGGGAGATCACCTTGGTCTTCTCCGGCTTGCCCTTGAGTTTCCAGTAATAACGTGCCAGCTTGATATTACTGTCCGTGGACTCACCACCACCGGATGTCAGATAGAAATGATTAATATTCGGATAAGTGATCTGTGCCAGACGCTCTGATAATTCAATCGCACGCGGATTCGAACTCCCGGCATAGCCGGAGACAAATCCCATCTGACGCATCTGTTGTGATGCAGCATCGGCAAGCTCTGTCCGTCCGTTTCCTGCCGTGTTGTTCCATAATCCCGACAGGCAGTCTATAAACCGGTTACCGTCCGCATCCTCGATATAGGCTCCTTCACCGCTTACCCAGACCTTGGCCGAGGCATGGGCCGACGGGCTGTGCAGTGGATGAATGAGGTGAGCAACATCCCGGCTGATAAATTTTGATTCGGCTGCATTGGTCACGATAATTCCCCCAATAATTGAGTTTGGACTGAACGGTTGATATTCCAGATCATAACTGACATCGAAAGACAATTAAATCTGTCGGATCGATGATCGGCGTCATCCCGGCAGCAATGTTTTGCTACCGATCGCTGCCGTCCGGCAGAACAGGTGATGTGTCTCTGTTTCGCACTGATCGAGATCAGGCGGCGGAGCCGCGGTTTTGAGCCGGCACCGGTGCCGTCATGAGCACCACCGGCAAGAGTTCGGAGGCTCGATAGGAACAACTGACCCGGTCGGACTGAGGCCTGCCATACAAAGTTGTTCTCTGGACCGGGATACGATCACACTGGCGTATCAGTTCATCCATATCTTCGGGTGGTAACTCCTGACCGTGGCGAGTGCCAGCGGCGCGTGAGATCGATTCGTTCATCAAAGTACCGCCTAGATCGTTGACGCCCGCGGCAAGCAGTTGGGATACGCCGCTGCGACCCATTTTTGTCCAGGATGCCTGGATGTTGGCAATGCGCCGGTGCAGTACGATTCGTGCCACTGCGTGCATCAGCACGCATTCGCGGAAAGTCGGCCCGGATCGCGCACTATCACGACGGAAAAGGGGTGCTTCCTGGTGAATAAACGGCAGCGGCACGAACTCGGTAAACCCGCCAGTTCTGGACTGCAGATCCCTGATTCGGAGCAGATGCCGGGCCCAGTGTCGGGGGTGTTCGACGTGGCCAAACATGATGGTGGCGGTAGTTTTCAGTCCCAGACTGTGAGCACTTTCGATTACCTCCAACCATTGTGCCGTATTGATCTTGTCAGGACAGATGATCTGACGAATTTCGTCATCTAGAATCTCCGCCGCAGTCCCGGGGAGGGTCGACAGACCGGTCTCCTTGAGTGCTTCAAGGAATTCTCGAATCGCGATTCCGAGAGTTTCTGCACCCTGCTGAATCTCGAGGGGAGAGAAGGCATGAATATGCATGTCAGGCAACGCTTGGCGAATCGCCCTGCAGATCGACAGATACGTCTCTCCGGTGAAGTCCGGATGAATACCACCCTGCAGACAGACTTCGGTGCCCCCGCGATCCCAGGCCTCTGCCGCACGCCGCGTAATTTCTCCAGTATCCAGCAGATACGGCTGATCGCGCAGTCCCTTGCGTGTGCTGCTTTTGGAAAATGCACAAAAGCCACAGCGATAGTGACAAATATTCGTGTAGTTGATGTTGCGGTTGACCACATAGGTGACATCGTCGCCATTGACTTCTTTTCTCAGGTCGTCAGCAAATGTACAGACATGATCGAATTCTGCACCGCGAGCCAGAAACAACCGCGTGATTTCCGCCTCAGAGAGTTCCCGGTTCTTTTCAACGCGGCCCAGTATCTGGCCGACTGCACCCGGTACACCGGAGCTTGGCGACAACGGGGTTTGGCTGGGCGGCTCGGTCAACTCGCCTGGACACCAGCGATCGGTGCGGGCCAGGCCTGTCGCATCCGACTGAAGCCGGACCCGATCCGAAACCCGGGGTTCGAACCAGGCTCTGGATTCCTCGATGAAGCGTGAGTAAACCGGTAAACGGGCTACCAGCGTCTTGCCCGCCTCGGCGGTATTTTTTCTTAACGTCTCGATCTCGGGCCAGGGCGCTTCCGGATTAACATGGTCGAGAGTCACGGGGGAGACCCCACCCCAGTCATTGATCCCTGCGGCGATCAGGCCCGTTTCAGCTCCCGGTGACAGATTGGGAGGAGCCTGGATACTCATCTCCTCCCCGAAAATAATTCGGGCGACGGCAACCGTCCAGAGGAGTTCATGG
Source organism: uncultured Gammaproteobacteria bacterium (assembly GCA_913051905.1). The sequence continues at coordinate 4,579 of CAJXBY010000051.1, forward strand.
TCGCCGGCAGAGGGATGAGCGGCCATCAGGGTGTCGGCCTTGGGCCTGAAGGGCTGAATGATCAGCTCCTGTATATGGCCGTAAGTGTCGGCCAGCTCCCGTAATGCCAGTAATGAGTCAATTCTTTCACGACGGGACTCACCGATCCCAATAAGAATTCCGGAAGTAAAAGGGATCTTGAGCCGCCCGGCGAGGTCTATGTTCGCCAGCCGCACCTTCGGGTGCTTATCCGGAGAACCGTAGTGCGGTCCACCCCGCTCTGTCAGTCGCTCTGAGACGGATTCAAGCATGATACCCTGCGATGCTGAAACGTCCCGCAGCGCCGACATTTCATCAGAATCCAGAATTCCCGCGTTGATATGCGGGAGCAGACCCGTCTGATCAAAGACGAGCCCTGCGGTGTGCACCAGATACTCGGCCGTACTGCCGAATCCCATCTTCTCCAGCGCATCACGAGCGGTTCGGTAGCGAAGCTCGGGCTTGTCCCCTAGGGTAAAGAGGGCCTCATGACACCCCTGTCGATCACCGGCGTGGGCGATTTCTAGCACCTGCGAATCGTCGAGATAAACCTGGCTGAGCTCGCGGGGCCGCCTGGCAAAGGTACAGTAATGACAGACGTCACGACACAGAACCGTCAACGGGATAAAGACCTTGGGTGAATAGGTCACAAGATCACCATGACCCCCATCACGCAGGGTGGCGGCAAGCTGCATCAGGGGCTCGACTGCACTGATTTCTTCCAGTGCCACGGCTTCCCGGGAATCGGGTCTTCTATGCAGAAAGCGATCCAGTTGAGTGCTCATTGCAGTCATCCATGCGCCGCTAAATGCGATTCTGCATTTTGGCTGCGGCCGGGTTGGCGACGATCAAATACAATACTGTCGAGGAACGCCGTTGTCTCACGGGCCCGGGGATATCGATGAACCTGTTGTAAATCTTGAGGCCTATCCACATCAAATCCGAATCCAGGCAACGGTTCCATACGAACTTCAATGTTCAGCTGCGCGGCTGCTCTGGTGTGGGCCTCAACGCTGCGTAGGCCAAACGAGGGCGGCATGAGCTCGGGTGGTGACATTGCCAGGCAGTTCGTCCCCTGACCATCCGCAGCCGGCACTAGGGTGAGTCCGGGAAACACTTTGATTGAATGGGCGATCCGATCGATCTCGTGGGGAGACACTCCAGGGACGTCGCCGGGAACCGTCAGAAACGCCGGGACACCCTGTTCTTCAAGCACAGATGCGGCACGAGAGACCGCCACATTCAGGCCCGCACAGTCCTCCGGGTCGTCCAGCAGACGCGCACCCGAGCGTCGAAGATGGCCGCGGGCTAGGGGACAGCTGGTGACGGCCAGAACACCGTCGATCCTAGCGACCTCCTGCAGTGCAGACAGAACGTCCAGCAGCATGGCCTCGAATAGCTGTTCGCGCTCTGCCGGGGACAACACCGACGACAGGCGGCTGTTAGCCTGCGCTGCGGGCTTCAGCGGCATGACAACCCATGGCAGTTGGTCAGACATTCAATTAACTCATTCAGCTAGTAGAACTAGAACGCTCCTGCTCTATTGTCTCAGAAAACGCCACCACTTCGGCAGCGAGCTTTTGCTTCTGGGCCAGGGAGTCCATCCGTGTACCGGCAGTCCTGACCCGGATGCCAATTTTCTCTATGTCCTCGGACAAGCCGACATCGGCGTCGTCGATCACGTACCCATCGAGCAGGTCCGAATAGTACCGGGCGATCGAAAGCGTAGATGGGTTATACCCGAGTTCCTGCATGATTTTAGCAGTGGGTCCTTTGAAGGCTTTCGATCCGATCATCGGCGACACAGCAACCACAGGAGCCCCACAATGCTTCACACGACGGCGAAGATCCCCGGCTGCCAGAATCGGATCCAAACTCAGAAAAGGGTTGGAAGGGCAAAGAATCACGGCGCTGAGTCCTGGATCCGCCAGTACAGAACAGATCTCCGGCAGTACATTTGAAGCCGAAGCCCCCTCAAAGCGTAGACCGGTGACCGCGGGTTCACAATGCCGGTGAACAAAATAGGTCTGAAAATCCAGTACACCGTCGGACGTTTCCACGACAGTCCGCAGACGATCGTCGGTGACCGGCAGAACCGGCACCTCTACCCCCAATGCAGCGCACAGGTCGATGGTCACGTTAGAAAGTGAAACCCCCGACTTGAGCCGTGCCGTACGTTCGATATGCACAGCAAGATCACGGTCGCCCAAGCGGAACCAGCTTTCACCACCGAGCAGCGCAATCTCTTGCAGCACCCGCCAGGTCTCCCCGGCCCGACCCCACCCGGTTTCCTCATTGGCGACACCGGCCAAGGTATACATCAGCGTGTCCAGGTCGGGAGAGACGTGCATTCCCCAATGCTCAAAATCGTCGCCCACATTGCCCACGACCATCAACTGCCCTGGCGGCCGGCATAAAGCAAGTCCTTGCACCAGTTTTGCACCACCGACCCCACCGGACAGAACAACGTAACGGCATCCTCTGCTGTCAGAGGCCTGAGCGCTCACCGAAAAAGATCCTGCTGTAAAGGCCGCACCAGGGTCGCAGCGGTCTGCGTCTCAGAAAACGCGTTGAAACCCCGTATCCATACCACAGGTCGTCCCTCACTCGACTGCCCCTGGACGAGAGAGGCAGCACTGGCTAGTTCATCAGCAACGGCCTCTTCACTCACCTTCAGAGGCACACCAAAAAGATCGGCCTTGCCCCGGTGATCTTCCAACACCGTCACACCGGCTGCACCGATCGCCAGACTGACCGTACCGACACGCCAGGCACGACCCACGCTGTCGTTGATGATCACCCCGACGTCGGCACCGGTCTGGTCAAGAATTGATGCACGGTAATGACGAGCAGTTCTATCGGGGTCTACCGGCAACAGCAACACCTGCTGGACGGATTCCTGAGGACCGACGTTCGAGGCATCGATTCCGGCATTAGCGAGGACAATACCGAGCCGGTGGGCCACGACGATCAGCTCGTCAACAGCGCGTAACACCTCGTTGGACTCCGACAGCACCAGCTCGATCAGCCTGGGATCTTTGGCTGTTGTGCTGGCCAACTCAACCGCACGCTCTCCGGGCTCGACGTCTTTCAAATCGACCAACCGGCCTTCTGACTTGGAGACGATCTTCTGGGCAATCACTAGGACATCGCCGGAAGACAGAGCCTGACTCTGGTCCGATAACGCCGAGAGAATCAGACCGACTACATCGTCACCAGCGCTGACCAGTGGAATTCCAGGTATGGCAGTCAGACTGAGGTCAGGTGACCGGTCCATCTATCTGATGAACGATTGCATCGCTTCACGATAACGGTCGATCAGATTCGGGTCCTGCAGGTCCTGCCGTGCGGGCACCGCAAATTCAGGATTAAGCGCCAGGGATTCAAGCGCCGGGCGTTCGCCCTGATAAATCAGGCCCAGCGGCAAGCGGCCCTGCTCTCTCAGCTCGGTCATGCGCCCAAACGCAGCTGCTCGATCGCCTGGATCATAACCGTCTTCGTTGTCCATGTCGTAGACACTGGTACGCCATTCGCGATAGGTATCGTTGTAGGTGACACACGGCGACAGAACTTCCAGGTAAGCCATTCCTCGACCTTGTGCGCTGTGCTCCAGCGCCGCTCGGGTCAGTTGCAGCAACTGCGCGGGGTGACCACTGTAACCACGGGCGAGAAACGTCGAACCGGGAATGCTCAAGCCCAGCATGACGGGATCAAGATCTTCTTCAATATTATTCTGGTACCCGGTTGCACTCGTCGGCGACGCCTGCCCTTTAGTCAGTCCGTACGTACCGTTGTTCATGACGATATACGTCACACCCGGGTTGCGTTTGAAGGCGTGAACCAGATGCCCACCGCCGATCGCGTAACCGTCACCGTCACCCCCTACACCGATAACCGTCAGGTCAGGGTTAGCAAGTTTAGCTCCGGTAGCTGTCGGTAGAACCCGACCATGCAGAGCGTGGTAGCCGTAACAGGACAAATAGTTCTGAAGCGAACCCGAACAGCCGATTCCCGCGATAATCATGCGATCCTGTGCCGGTACCTGCAGAGCATCCAGCGCGCTGACCAGCGCCTCCAGCACACCAAAATCACCACACCCCGCACACCAAATCGGCCGGCCTGGTGTAAATGTCTCAGTCATGCGACCTTCTCCCCCCGCGTATCAAGTCGTTCAATGACCTTCTGAACCAGATCTTCGGCCCGTAACGGCACACCGTCAAAGACGAGGATACTTTCGATGTGCGCATTTTCGCCGCCATGCGCAACGATGAGTTTCGCCAGTTGCGCGGTTGCGTTGTATTCGACGACAAAGACACACCGACAGTCCCGGGTAAAGGCCGGCGTTTCGTCCAGCATCGGCCAGAGGGTCTGCGGCTGATGATACTGGACCGAGAAACCCCGCTCAGCCAGTATCTCCTGGGCTTCGAGTATCACACCATGAGTCATCCCGATTCCGATAAAGCCGATTTCCGCTGTTCTGGCACCGTGAATAATGGCGCGGGGCAGATCAGGTTGCATGGCCTGAACTTTAATCTGCCGTTTGTGCATCATACGGCTACGGTTACCCGGATCAGTGGAGACCTGACCGAACTCGTCATGTTCGTTTCCGGTGACGAGCGACATCCCGCCAGGCGTGCCCGGTGTGGCAAAGGCCGATACCCCATCGTCGCTAAAGGCGTAACGCTTGTACACCGGCAACTCGGCGAGTGATTCGGTGTCGAGTCGTTTGCCACGATTGATGACGACCTGGCTCTGATCGATCGGGTCTATGGTGGCAAGATTCTGTGAGAGCCCCTGGTCCAGGGCGATGAAGACCGGTACTTGGTACATTTCAGCGAGATTGCACGCCTTCACAGTGAGATAAAAACATTGCTCAGGGGTTCCTGGCGAGAGCACAATTCGCGGAAAATCACCATGACCTCCGTAGACCAAAAGGTTGAGATCGCTTTGCTCCGGCTTGGTCGGCATACCGGTGCTCGGGCCACTGCGCTGTGCGTCGACTACCACCAGCGGTATCTCCGCCATACCCAGCTGCCCTATACCTTCCTGCATCAGCGCGAGCCCGGGACCGGAAGTTGCCACCATCGTGCGGGTGCCGGTAAGCGCGGCCCCGATAGCCATATTGATCACCGACAGTTCATCCTCGGCCTGCCGTACCACACCACCGAACCTTGGCAGCCATTTCTCCAACCACTCCATGATATCGGTAGATGGCGTAATCGGGTAGCCGGCGAAAAAACGCCCGCCCGCTACCGCAAAGCCAAAGGCCACTGCTTCATTTCCGGTGATCAACATGTGGGGTTCTGAATCTGCACTGACGATGTCATAGAGCCCCTCGTCAGCTGTCAGCCCGACCTCATCAGCCAGCTCATGGCCTACCGCGAGCGCGTCGAGGTTGTATTTCAAGGCCTGGGCCCCGCGCCTGCTGAAGCGCTTCTCGAATGCGCTACGCATGTCTGTATCACTGAGACCGATCAGCCGGCCGACAACTGCTGAAGAGATGCTGTTTTTGTAGATGTCACGGCTGAAAGCACGGACCGCATGACGACTGAAAGGAATGCCGATCACCCGTGCGCCTTCCGGAACGCCACTATCATCTGCCAACGCACCGCCGGAGTTGTCGTAGATCACTATGCTGCGATCATTGAGGCGGTGGGACTCCTTGCGGATCGCAGCCACATCAAAAGCCACAATCAGATCTATCTGGCTTCCGATTCCAAGCCGCTCTTCACGACAGGCACGCAATGTCGCCGCGACAATGCCGCCCTTGATGCGCGACAACACATCCCGTTCAGTATAAGCCCGCAAACCAACAGAGCGCAGGACATCAGCCAGGATATTGATGACAGTGAGAGAACCGTCACCACCCTGACCGGAAACGATAATGCTGAGATCCTCAAGCCTTGGCCGCACGCCAGTCATGAGACGCTCCCCTCACTCTTGACCTTGACCTTTTTCTTTTTCGGGGGCGGTGGTGGTAGAGGACGCCAGTCCTTGGCTGATGAATCTTCTTCCCAGCCCCGATAGAAGTGTTTTGGGTCAAGGTTCCCGATGGCAATCCGTTCCTCGTGGGTCGGCATCAACGCGGGCAGAGGCCGGTTGCGCTTGTAACGGGAAAGTCGAATCAGGAGTTCTTTTGATTTTGGCAATTCTTCCAGTTCCTTGACCTCTACCCACCCTACATCGACCAGCGCCTGCCAGGCCCGATGCCCGGCCTCGGTACGAATAACCGTAAACGTCCAACCGTCAAGTCCAATACCTCCTAGACCGATATCAGCGTTGTCGGCGGCGTAATCCATACAGTAAAGGCAGGCGGGTCGGGCATACTTTCCGAACGCCTTCAGAGAGCGCGTTTCTTCTCGTCCGTCGCGCAATTTTATTTCCAATTTGCCCTTTATATTGATATTGGCGATTTCCGCCTTGGGAACACCGAGATCCTTGGCCAGCCAGTCCATGCCTTCTTCGGTAAATGCCTCCGAGCAGAACAGACCGACAACCAGTGATATGTTTTTGCGGTACCACTCCGCAACATCCAGGCGAATACTCGAGTACTGCTGCTGCCGGACTCCGTCAACCTGGCAAGGCACACCGACCACTGCCAGCGGTGCGATATCTTTTTTCATCGCTTCAACCAGTGCCAGCGTATTCGGTTGATACGAATAACGGGAACGGGCGCTGGTGAGGACCTCCTTGGGCGTGGTGGCCAGCTGCGCATAACCCATCTGCGGGTTGTCAGGATACTCATTTCCGACGACAACACCCTTGAGCGTTCCGGTCTGTAGGCCATGAATCGCAAGCGCTGAACAGATACCACCGTCCTGCCCTTCTTTCAGTATGTACTCCTGTGTCGTCCGTGCCAGGACCCCATAGGCATAAGGGCCGAACCCTTCGTCCTGAACGGGTTCACGCAACCCGATCTGTTGTGTCAGATCGTGATCAGTTGGTCGGAGTACGGGACAGGCATCGACACAGAGTTCACAGAAAACACAGGCACTGTTTCGGGTGTCTGCCGGCTTCTCATTTTCATAATCGAATACGTCAACCGGGCAGATCGTCAGGCATGCGGCACAGCCGATACATTTGCCGGGATTGACGACCTCTTCCATGAGAAAGTCAACAGCCTTGAAACCACCACGGTTGTACTCGGAACGCCAAGCGTACGCCCACTCGTTCGGGTCAGCGCCTTCGTCAAGCAGTCTGTGGTAGCGGTCCTGGACTTCTTTGGTCAGATCCTGGGTCATGTTAAGGCCCGGGTATGAGTGGAATTCAGGCCACCCTTCGAAAAAATACTCATTAAACCTGCCATGGTTATGGATCTGGCCAAGATGATTCTGATCGACGAAAGGTCAACTGCAAAACAATTAAGCGCGAACGATACCAGATTAACCGGTCGATGAAAGCACGCCGCAACCGGGACGGTAGCAACAAGCTGGCTCACAAAGCCGGACGGATGACATCAGCAAAATGCTGCATACTGTCGAGCGACTGTTGCAGGGTGTCCCGCTGGAAATTGAGCATCAACCCCTGCACACCGATCTCACCCAGTTGCGCGACGTCTTCAGCAATCTGTTCGACCGAACCGGTCAACAGATGACGGCTGCCATCGTCCAGAGTGAGGGTTTTGTGTTCATCGAACCACAACGCGCAATAGACCAGAGAAATACTCGCGGGATCCCGGTCTTCTTCATCTGCAATCTCACCCAGTCGTTGGACCCGTTCTTTAAACCGTTCGATTGAACCCAGCGGGAAGCGGGGATTGTTCCCGATCGGATACCAGGTATCACCGTAGCGAGCCGTACGCCGCAACGCGGGGCTGCTTTCGCCCCCGACCCAGATCGGTGGATGAGGTTTCTGAACCGGTTTAGGGAGAAAACTGATGTTTCGAAAGCGGACAAACTCTCCGTCAAACACCGGATCATCCTCGGTCCACAACAACTTGAACGCCTCTAGATATTCATCGGTCACCTGACCACGACGATCGAATGAGGGTGCGCCCAGCGCTTCAAATTCCTCCCGCATCCATCCCGCCCCGACCCCCAGCGTCATGCGCCCCTGTGAGAGCACATCAATACTTGCCACAAGTTTGGCCGATTCCAGAGCCCCACGGTGCGGAATCACAGTCACCGAGGTGACCAGCCGAGGCGTCGTCGTTACTGCAGCGAGAAATGTCAACACGGTGAACTGGTCCAGACAAGAGCCTGAGTCGGATCCAGGAAAATCACCTGAAGCTGAGTAGGGATATCGTGAATCTATTTTTCGTGGCACAACGATGTGGTCAGGGACCGCCAGGTACGCAAACCCGAGCTCTTCCGCGCGTCTCGCCAGCTGTTCGATGACATCCGGTTCCGCCAACGGGCCACGGGTGGGAATAGTCATTCCAATGTCCATGATCTTTTCCTCGTACTGTGCTTTAAACGATAATTCGCCGACGATCTCGAATGGGACCTCTAGATGTTCTGTAACGCCGCGTACTCGTCGAGCAAGGGCATCACCACGTCCTCCCCTGCCGACGGCAGCTGCAGGACCACCCGCATCACGCCCGCTTCCTGACACTGGGCAAGGTAATCCGCCTTCGGCGGGGCCCGGAACACGCTGACCGCGATAGAGCCCATGTCACGGCCCGCTTCATCGGCATAGCGCCGCAGAGTCTCCATCACTGAACTGGGATCGGCCATATAGTTTCCACGGGGCATCCAGCCATCGCAGAAATCCATTACCCGTCTCAGAGTGTACTTGGTTTCACCGCCCAGTATTACCGGTGGATAGGGTTTCTGCACCGGCTTGGGCCAAGACCAGGCAGGTTCGATGCGGGTAAATTCCCCACCATAGCTGGCTTCTTCCCCCGTCCAGATCGCCTGCATCGCTTTGACTCGGTCGACCATGACATTGAAGCGGTCCTCGTACCGAGTGCCGTGGCTCTCCAGTTCGTCCTGATTCCACCCGGCCCCGATACCGAACTCAAACCGACCCCCGGAAAGCAGATCCAGGCTGGCGACTGCTTTGGCCGTAACGATCGGATCACGCTGGCTCACCAGACAGATCCCGGTGCCGATACGCAGCGTATTGGTTACGGCCGCGGCAGTGGCCAGATCGACGAATGGATCCAAGGTATTGGAATATTCCCGGGGTAACGGTTCGCCGCCTGGAAATGGCGTGCGTCGACTGACCGGGATGTGCGTATGCTCGGGAACGAACAGTGACTCAAAGCCCCGATCCTCCAGGGCCTGGGCCAGTTTGACCATCCGAATCGAGTATTCGGTGGAGAAAATAAACACGCCGATTTTCATGGATGTAATCCTTTGGCGGGGCTGGATTTTTATATTATCCCTTTATCCCGCAGTGCGTCGATATGCTCTTGGGAGTAACCCAGCTCCCCGAGAAGGTCATTGGTGTGCTGACCCAGACCAGGAGCCGGATCAGAGGGGCTCTCTCCCTCGCTGCTCCGCACAGGGTTGGCAACCATCCGGTAGGTGCCCATCGTTGGATGAGTGAGCGACTGCAATCGGTTTCTTTCTGCCACAAAGGGATTGTCGAGCGCCTGGGCGATGTCATTGACCGGGGCGACGGGTACCGTGCCGGACAGCATTTCCAACCACTCGCGGGTAGGTCGCCCGGACAGTACCTCATCGAGAATTTCTGTGATCTCTTCCCTATGCTGGAGTCGATCGGCAAAGGTCCGAAAACGTGGATCGTCTTTCCACTCTGGTCGCTCCAGCACATCGCACAATGCTCCCCAGAACTTCTCCTTGTTGCACATGATAAAGATCCAGCCGTCGGCCGTCCGGTAGAGCTGACAAGGCACCAATGACGGATGGGCGGACCGCGGCAGCCGCTGCTGGTTCTCCCCTTTGTTCAGATACCAGGCCGCTAGATAATTGGTGGTGCTGAGAGCAAAATCGAACAGGCTGACATCCATATCCTGGCCGCGGCCACTGGTCCGCACGCCGGTGAGTCCGGCGAGTACGGCGTAAGCCAAACCCAATCCGGTCATAAAGTCCACGACCGACAACCCGAAACGGGCCGGCGGTGATCCGGGTTCACCTGTCAGCGAAAGAAAGCCAGCTTCGGCCTGCATCAGATAGTCGTAACCCGGCCAATCGGCACGCGACCCTT
>CAJXBY010000052.1 GCA_913051905.1 uncultured Gammaproteobacteria bacterium
GATGCGGTGTGGTCGGAACTGCAGACCCAGGGTGAGGAGATGCTGGGCGCCACGGGAATTGAGCCTGACCGCTGGCGTTTTCGGCGTTCGGCGGATCTTCGTTACTCCCGCCAGGCCTACGAGTTGAACGTGACAGCTGCGACCGGTCTGTTTACCGAGGCCGACAAGGAGCACCTGGCTGAGGCATTTCATGCCCGTCACCAACAGACCTACGGACACCGCAATACCGCTGAGCCCGTGCACCTCGTCACCTTGCGATTGAGCGCCATCGGTGAACTGCCACGGCTTCAGATCACTCACCGGACGGATGCTTCCGATACGGGTGAAAAGTCTCGGCGGCCGGTCTGGTTTGCCGGTACCGGCATCACCGACTGTCGGGTGTACGACCGGGCCGGGCTTGCTGCGGGCACCAGGCTGGTCGGTCCAGCGGTGGTTGAGTCGCTGGACAGTACGCTGGTGATTCCGCCGGGGTGGGTCGTGGACAATGACCACAATGGTTTTATCACCATGGAGCGATCAGAACATGAATGACTCTTACGATCAGGAGGCAACCACGGTCACCGATCCGGTCACTTTTGAGGTCGTTAAGAACACGCTCTACAAGGCCGCCGAGGAAATGAAGATCGTCCTCGCCAAAACCGCATATTCTCCTATCCTCAAGGTCGCCGGTGACTACTCCTGCGGGATCTTCGATACGGACGGGAATATGGTGGCCCAGGGACCGGACCTGCCCATTCACCTGGGTTCAATGCCCGATGCCGTTGCTGCCGTGATCGGTAAATTCAAGGACAGTGCGGTTGAAGGTGACGTCTATATCCACAACGATCCCTACTTCGGAGGTTCTCACCTGCCGGACGTCAATGTCATCGCGCCGGCCTTCTACGATGGGATGATCCTAGGCTGGACATGCGTACGGGCCCACTGGCCGGACATCGGCAGTGCCACACCCGGGAGCTACGGTGCGGTCACCGAGATCTACGGTGAAGGACTACGCATGCCTCCGATTCGCCTGTATCACGGAGGCGAGATCGATTCAAATGTAGAAGACCTGATCATGGCGAACGTGCGCACGCCCGATGAGCGCCAGGGTGACCTGCGGGCCCAGGTTGCGGCCAACCACCGGGCCTGTCAGCGGCTGGTAAATCTTGCCTCGAAGTACGGTGTGCACGTATTGACCCGAATCATGCAGGAAGTGATGGACTACTCCGAGCGGCTGATGCGGGTGATGCTGTCGGATCTGCCGGACGGTGTCGGGACTTTCGAGGACTTCTGTGACGGTGACGGGATTGTTGAAGACGGTGAAGATGAAGACTCGACTTTCGCGATTCGCATGCGGGTGCGAAAGACTGGTGATGCGCTGGAAGTTGATTTTGCGGGCAGTGACCCTGCGGTCTCGGGACCGATCAATGCACCGCTTTCGGTGACCGCATCCGGGGTCTACTGTTCCCTGAAAATGATCGTCGATCCAGGCAGTCTGATCCCGCCCAATTCAGGCGCCTGGCGCCCGATCAGGGTGACCGCACCGGAAGGCTCGGTCGTCAACGCAAGCTTTCCTTCCCCGGTGGTCTACGCCAATCATGAGATCAGCCACCGTGTGGCCGACATGACCTTTGGCGCCATGTCGAGCTTCATGCCGGACAACGTCATGGCGTGCAGTCAGGGTACCTCGGGAATCATTACGCTGGGCGGTCTGGATCCGCGCAACGGACAGCGATACGTGAGCTACGAGACCATCAAAGGGGGGCTGGGAGCGCGACCGAACAAAGATGGCATCAATGTTGTCGCAGCCGGTATCTCAAATACGATGAACACGCCGATTGAGATTCTCGAACTGAGTTTTCCCGTGCGCATCGACTATTACGAAATCACTGCAGACAGTGGTGGGCGGGGCCGCTACCGGGGAGGATGTGGCTCACGTCGGGCGTGGACCATCGTCGGCCACGATGCCCGGGCGGCGGTCTGCCTAGAGCGCACCAAGTCACCGCCATTTGGTGTCTGCGGCGGTGAAGCCGGCGCGCCTGCCAGCATTGCCCTCAAACTGCCAGATGGTTCGGTCCGCAAGCTGCTGACCAAGGGCGGGTTCAACGCCCCTGCCGGGTCCCAGATCCTGCTTGAGGTTCCGGGCGCGGGTGGCTATGGCGATGCCGACGAACGCGATCTGGAGGCCACGGCACAAGACCTCTTGGACGGTTACATCAGCTATTGAATGGACGGGAAGAGTAAAATATGAACACCCAGCCGATCAGGATCTGCTACCAGAGTTATGTGGATTACGAGAACGGAAAGACCTACTGGGACACCTTAGGGGCGTACCTGGAAAAAATTACTTACCCCGGTACCACCATCGATATACGGGGTATCACGCCCTTCGACTCCTACGCCCACAATCTGGTCGAGATGCGTTGTGCCCGGGAGATGATCTGCAATGCGGTTGCGGCCGAACGTGAGGGTTACGACGCGTTTATTGTGGGGCACTTTCAGGACGCCGGGCTGTATGAAGCGCGTGCGGTCGTGGATATCCCGGTGGTGTCACTTGGCGAGTCCAGCATGTTGTATAGCTGTCAGCTCGCACAGCGAATCGGAATCGTCACGATCAATACGCGATTTGTCCCGTGGTTCCACCACCAGATCCGCAAGTATGGGTTGAACGAAAGAATTACGGGCGTTCACGCGATGAAGTTCGAACCCGGCCAGCTACTTGGTGCGATGGGGGATGAACAGAAAACCCTCGAGGCCAAAGAACTGTTCTGTAAGCAGGCTGAGCCTTTGGTCGAAAACGGCGTGGAACTGATTCTTGCCGGTGGCGGGATTCCGATGTTGCTGTTTGCCGATCAGTTCGGCTTCAACGTTTCGGGTGCACCGGTGGTCAACGGTATCGACATTGTACTGAAAGCAGCGGAAACTGCTGTCTATCTGCAGCGCACCAGCGGACTGGGTGTCAGCCGCGTCGGTGACTATGCCAAACCACCACCCCACATCATCGAAGAGTTTTTAAGCCATCCCAAGGGACTCTAGAGGGTTTGTGTTCGATGGCAGTCGGATTTGCAGATACCGATACGGTATTTGGTACGGTCCGTGAGGTCGCTGAACGCTGGCCGGAACGTCCTTTTCTCGAAGTATTACCGGAGACGGCTACCGCCTATGGGATCTCGGCGGGGACGTTGAGTTACGGTCGGTTACTGGACGAGGTCCGGCAACTGCAGACCGCCTACCAGGCGGCGGGCTACCTCGCCGGAAGCCGGGTGATGCTGAGGCTGGACAGCCGGCCGGCATTTTTCAAGCACTGGTTTGCTCTGAACGCACTCGGCCTGTCGGTGGTTCCGGTGAACCCCGATCTTCGGGCTGCAGAACTTGAATTTATGGCGGCCCACGCCAGTCCCTGTCTGGCGGTTGCCACGGGCCAGGGTTTTCAGGACCTGCAGCGAGCGAGTTTCAAATCGGGTATTGAGTTTCCAGTCATTGTGCCCGATGAGCCACTGCCGGCTCCGGCAAGTGTTACACCGGTGGCCGACGTGCGGGTTGAGCCTCTGCGGCGTGAATCGGCGATGCTGTATACCTCGGGTACCACGGGCCAGCCTAAAGGCTGTGTTCTGGCAAACCTGTATTTTCTCAACATGGGTCGTTGGTATAACGAAGCCGGTGGGCTGTGTTCACTGTCAGATGACGAAGAGCGGATGATCACCCCTTTACCGATGTTTCACATGAACGCGCTGGCCTGCTCGCTGATGGCAATGGTCATGGCAGGTGGCTGTCTGATCGCGCTCGATCGCTTTCACCCGCAGAGCTGGTGGGCCAGTGTTCGTGAAAGCGGGGCGACCTGCCTGCATTATCTCGGCGTCATGCTATCGATACTGATGAAGGCACCGGCGTCGGCCTCTGACCTCGACCACCAGGTGCGGTTCGGGTTCGGGGCGGGGGTCGATCCCGGCCTGCACGCGGAGTTCGAGAATCGGTTCGGCTTCCCGCTCATCGAAGCCTGGGCCATGACCGAGACCGGTGCCGGTGCGGTGATCTGTGCCAATCAGGAACCCCGCAAAGTGGGCCAGAACTGCCTGGGACGCCCCGCGAGTGACGTGCAGGTGCGGATTGTCGGTGAGAACGGGAAGGAGGTCGCAGTGGGCTGTCCCGGTGAGTTGCTGGTGCGCCACGCAGGAGCAGACGCGAAACACGGGTTCTTCACCGAGTACTACAAGGATCCGGAAGGCACCTGCGCCGCCTGGGAGGGAGGGTGGTTCCACACCGGAGATATCGTCCGGAAGGATGCGGACGGAGACATGTTTTTCGTCGACCGTAAGAAGAACGTGATTCGACGCAGCGGCGAAAATATTATGGCTGTTGAAGTGGAGTCCACCCTTATGCGCCATCCGTCGGTGATCACGGCTGGGGTTGCGGCCGTGAATGATGGGGTCCGGGGTGAGGAGGTTTTTGCCTGTCTGGTGGTTGAAGGGGGTGCCGAGGCTGACCGGCTTCGAGACATCGTCAAGTGGTGTCTGACCCAGATTGCCTATTACAAAGTACCGGGTTTTGTTGCCAGTGTTTCCCAACTGCCGCTGACCGCCACGCAGAAGATTCAGCGCAGTGAGTTGAAATCGCTCGCAGCCCGACTGCTTTCTGACCCAGACACCGTTGACACGACGGTGTTGAAGCGCCGTCGGAGGGAGCCGTGACAACCCCGGCGGGGCTTCGCCGGGCCTACGATGGCGTCGTTCTGGCAGCACCGGTGACGGTGCCCTATCAGCGGTTTTCCAAGGAATCGGCACACCATTGGATCGCGCGGGCTTTGCGCGGGAGTCTGGCTACGGCCGGAATTTCTCCAGCTGAGTTAGACGGGTTTTCCGTTGCCAGTTTTACCTTGTTTCCAGACACGGCTGTCGGTCTTACTCAGCACCTGGGACTGGTGCCCCGCTGGCTCGATCATATTCCGACCGGCGGCGCCAGCGGGATCACCGCGCTGCGCCGTGCGGCGCGTGCTGTTCAGGCAGGAGACGCCGCTGTCGTCGCCTGTGTCGCGGGTGACACCAATCATGTCGACAGTTTCCGCCGCCTGTTGTCGAGTTTCAGCCGCTTTGCGCAGGATGCCTCCTGGCCATATGGATCCGGCGGGCCCAATACCAGCTTTGCGCTGATGACTGATCACTACATGCACACCTACGGCGCAACCCGTGAGGACTTTGGCCGGTTGTGTGTCTCGCAGCGCAACAATGCGCTGCGCAACCCCCATGCGATCATGAAAGAGCCGCTGACTATGGCTCAATATTTATCGGCCCGTCTGATTTCAGACCCGATTGCACTGTACGACTGTGTGATGCCGGTTGCAGGGGCAGAAGCGTTTCTGGTCCTTCGCGAAGAGGATGCTGTCGCCCATGGCCTGCCTTATGCTTACATCCGATCGACAATCGAGCGCCACAATGCGTTTGCCGCCGACACCGTGCAGACGCGCGGCGGCTGGGCCGTCGACGTCGACGAACTGTACGCCATGGCTCAAGCCGCTCCCGCTGACATCGATCTCCTGCAGACCTATGATGATTATCCGGTGATTACGATGATGCAGATTGAGGATCTGGGGTTCTGTGAAAAAGGCGGGGCCGCTTCGTTCGTGCGCCAGAGGGACCTCACGATCGATGGGGATTTTCCGCACAACACATCCGGAGGCCAGTTATCGGCTGGACAGGCCGGTGCAGCCGGCGGGTTCCTTGGTCTGGTTGAGGCAATCCGACAGGTGACGGGGACCGCAGGACCCACTCAGGTGTCGCAGGCCCGTCTGGCACTGGTGTCAGGCTTCGGTATGATCAATTACGATCGCGGTGTCTGTTCAGGTGCCGCGGTGATCTCGGGGACCGGTTCATGACGACGCCAATCCAGCCGCCGCCCAGAAAAGATCCTCAGAAACGGACCCGTGTGCCGGTGGCACCGCCCGATGTCCGCAGCCGCGCTGCGCTCGGCCTGTCGGTGGCTGCAGCCCGGGGGCGTTTTATGCTGCAGGTCTGTAACGAGTGCTCAGCGGTCCAGTACCCACCGCGAGACGCCTGTTCCAGCTGCCTGTCGGTAGACCTGGACTGGCAGGTTGTTTCGAGTCGCGGCCGACTGGTCGCCAAGACCATCGTACGTACCAGCACGCACGTTTATTTCCGTGAGCGGACACCATGGCGGGTTGGTACAGTGCGGCTGGACTGCGGTCCGGCCATGATCTGCCATATCCATGGGGATTGTGCGCCCCGGGACAACGTCCGCGTTATCAACCGCCTTGACAAGTCCGGTCATGGTGTCCTGTTTGCTGTTCCAGAGAAGGAGATGCCCGCTATGGAAGACGATCCTCAACTGCGCGAACTGACCTGCAGCCCGAAATTTCGCCGCATTCTGATCACTGACGCACGCAGTGAAAGCGGCCAGGCTCTGGCCAGGTCCTTCTCTGAGGCCGGAGCGTCGATCGTCTTTGCCGGCGAGGCGGAGAGCTGGCGCCATTGGCCGGAACGGGAGAACCTGCAAAGCATAGCCAATGTGGAACTCGTCCCTCTCGACGTGAGTGATACCCAGTCCGTTGAGGAGTTGTGTGGTGAGATCGGCGGCAAGGTGGATATTCTGGTCAACAACGCTCGGTTCGTCCGACCCGGTGGTGTCGTGGATGGCGGTAATCTGGTGTTCGCCCAGCAGGAAATGGAAGTGAACTGTCTCGGGCTGATGCGCCTTGCTCAGGCGTTTGGCCCGGTGATGCGCGGCCGCGGTGCTGATGGTGTCAACAGCGCAACGGCCTGGGTGAATATTATGTCGGTGTACGCCTACTGCAATCTGCCGCCGTTTGGCACCTATTCGGCATCCAGCGCAGCGGCACATTCGCTTTCGCAATGCCTGCGGTCGGAACTGCGTGCTGGCGGTGTGCGGGTCATGAACGTTTACACCAGTCCGATCGACGATGAATGGCATCAGCCCTTGCCCCCTCCCAAAGTCGATGCGGTGAAGCTATCTGCCGCAGTGATCGAAGGCCTGCAGGAAGGACTCGAGGAGGTCTATGTCGGTGACGTGGCAGAGGACCTGATCGATCGTTGGGCTGCCGGGCCCAAGCTTCTGGAGCTGGAAATGACCCGGCAAGGAGGCGCTTGATAATGGCTGCACCAGAAAGCCACGATCAAACCGTGCTGTCGGGTCTGGTGTCAGCGATGGCCCACGGCGACGTTTCGACGGTCGACCTGACCCACACTCTGGATCCGGATTTTCCAGTGATCATTCTGCCGCCGGAATTCGGTCAGTGCGCCCGATTTCGGATGGAGGAGATCTCCGCCTATGATCACCGCGGTCCGGCCTGGAAGTGGCACAACTTTTCCTGTTGTGAGCATACCGGTACCCATTTTGACGCACCCAGCCACTGGATTTCAGGTCGGGACCTGCCTAACAACAGCGTGGACGAGATCCCTGTCGGACGGTTCATCGGTCCGGCCTGCGTCATCGACTGTTCCGCGGGCGCGGGCCAGGACGATGACTTCGAACTGACACCCGAAGTGATCGAGGACTGGGAAGCAGATCACGGCAGAATCCCGCCTGACTGCTGGGTACTGATGCGAACCGACTGGTCGAAACGCTCCGGCTCCGCTTATCTCAATATGCGCGAGGACGGACCGCACTCACCAGGGCCTTCGCCAGCGGGGATTCGTCTGCTGGTCGAGGAGCGGGACATCCGGGGGTTTGGCGTAGAGACGGTGGGAACGGACGCCGGTCAGGGGCAGCACTACACGCCACCGTTCCCGGCACACTACACCTTGCACGGTAACAACAAGTATGGCCTGCAGTGTCTGAACAATCTGGATCTTCTCCCGCCTGTAGGGGCTGTCATCATCGCGACACCGCTCAAGATCAGAAACGGAACGGGCAGCCCGCTTCGGGTGTTGGCGCTGGTGCCGCGAAACGGTGACTGCGAGTAATTGAAGTCATGACGCGGAAAACCGAACACTGGGACGTGATTGTGGTGGGTGCCGGAAACGCGGCCCACGCCGCTGCCGTATCGGCCCGTGAGAGCGGTGCAGCCCGTGTGCTCATGATCGAAAAGGCACCCGAGCGTCTGCGCGGCGGTAACACGCATTACAGCGGTGGTCTGTTCCGGGTGGCTTTCGACAACCCGGAGGCACTGCTGGATTTGGTGCCGGAGGTCCAGGCCGAGGTGCCGGACTTCCTGACGGGCGTCTCGCCGTACCCGGCCGAGGCGTTCTGGGCCGATCTTCGCCGTGTGACGCGCGGCGGCGTGGACCCTGACTTGGGTGAACTGCTCGTATCCCGTTCTTTAGAGACCGCCTCTTGGATGGTGGCACAGGGCATTCGGATGGAAGCCGCCGTGTCGTTGGCGGCGATCGAATACGGAGGCAAAGTCAAGTGGCCCTCCGGTGCTGTGATTCGGGCGGTGGATGAAGGCGTTGGACTGTCACGCATGTGGTTCGAGATCGCGAGGCGGCACGGCATTGCTCTGCGTTACCAAACCGGTGCACAGCAGCTTATCCAGGATCGTTCCGGGCGGGTCTGTGGCGTTGTTGTCCGTGACCAGGAAGGGATCACCGAACTCAGTGCCGGCAGCGTGGTGCTTGCCTGTGGAGGGTTCGAGGCAAACCCCGAGTGGCGCGCTCGATATCTTCGACAGCCCTGGGACATGGCTAAGGTTCGCGGCACAGCCTATAACACCGGTGACGGGTTGCGCATGGCGCTGGAGCTAGGGGCTCTGCCGTTCGGTCACTGGAGCGGTAACCACGGTACTCCGATAGATGCTGACGCACCGCCCTATGGTGACCGGCAACTGACGGACAAGACCAACCGGCTGTCGTACCCGCTGGGTGTGATGGTGAACACCGATGGTGACCGGTTCATCGACGAAGGCGAGGACTTCCAGCTTTACACCTATGCCAAGACCGGAGGTGCCATCCTGCTTCAGCCGGGTCACGTGGCTTTCCAGATATTCGATGCCAAGGTCTCCGAACTGCTTGAACCGCGCTACGTTACGGGCACGCCATTGCTCGCGGACACGCTGGATGAGCTGATCGACAAGCTGCCGGTGGTTAAAGCCCGTCTCAAAGAGATCCTCGTGGCCTACAATGCTGCTGCGCGTTCTGTTGGTTTTGATCCAACAGTGCATGACGGTCTGGCGACCCAGGGGCTCATGCCGGACAAGAGCAACTGGGCACAGCCTCTGGACAGCCCACCGTTTCGAGCCTACCCCGTGACCGGTGGGATCACCTTCACTTTTGGCGGACTGCGTGTTGATCAGAACGCCCAGGTGCTGGCAAGTGACTGGACCGTGATCGAAGGGCTTTACACCTGTGGTGAGATGGTCGGTGGTCTGTTTCACCACAATTATCCCGGCGGATCCGGGCTGACCTCAGGCGTTGTCTTCGGTCGTATCGCCGGCCGGGCTGCTGCCGAATCGGCAGCAGACTGACTGTAACCGCTCCCGAAACGTCCGGTGATCCACCAAAGAAGAAGCGTTGTCGAACAACCCGGATTTGTTTCACGGGTGGGGAACTGTGTTAACGTCAGTGGCACCGTGTAATCCGCAACCGGGACATCGAGCACGGCGGACACGGCGTGAAGACTCTGCCGCCTCACTGTAAGGAGAAATGCATCATGGCCGTCGAGACCACACCCCGTACCCAGCTGTGTAGCCACGATGAAAAGGCGATTTATGTTCGAGGTCGGTCACTCGTAGACGAGTTGATCGGGGGGATGAGTTTTACGGAGATGACGTATCTGGCGGTGACGGGTAGGGTGCCCGGCGAGACCGAAACGCGGGTCCTGGACGCTGTTCTGGTCACGCTGATGGAACACGGCATGACGCCCAGCGCCATCGCTGCCCGCATGGTCTACTCCTCAGCACCCGAGAATGTTCAGGCAGGTGTGAGCGCGGGTCTGCTTGCGGTCGGCTCGGTTTTTGTAGGCACCATGGAAGGTTGCGCGGATCTGATCGAGCAGGTCCGGCAGGCTGATAATCGTGAGGCCCAGGCCCGGGCCATTGCGACCGAGCACCGGACATCCCGAACCCCTGTCCCTGGCTTTGGGCACCCTTTTCACCGGCCTGATGACCCGCGGACACCCCGGCTGTTCCAGGTTGCGCGGGCGGCGGGCGTTGAGGGGGATCATATCGCTGCCCTCAAAACACTGTCGCTGGCGGTAGACGAGATCTATGACCGGCACCTGACCATCAATGCGACCGGTGCGATCGCGGCATTACTGGGAGAGATCGGACTGCCCGCCCGAATCATGCGGGGTATGGCTGTACTTTCACGCGCTGCAGGACTGGTGGCACACATCGCAGAGGAACAGCGAGACCCGGCCATGGTGAAGATGTGGCAGGCGGCCGAGCACGCTGTCCCGTACCAGGACCCCACAGCCTGACCAGCCATGGTCTAGGGTGATCGGACGTTTGAGACCCGAAAGCAATACCGCGACGCTGATTGCCCGAGCCGCCGGAAGCACGGTTTCCGGGCTATTCGGAGATCGCGTCCGTACAGGGCCCGAAGCGATCGCCCTGACCGACGGCGATCATCAGCTGAGTTATCGTCTGCTCGACGAGCGGATCAACCGCCTCGTCTCACTGCTCGACTCACGTGGGGTAGGCCATGGGAGTCGGATCGCGGTCTTCAGCGAAAACCGCATCGAATACCTCGAGATCATCCTGGCGGCCGCACGCGCGGGCGCTATCGTTGCCTGTCAGAACTGGCGGCTGGCACCGGCGGAACTCAGCCATTGCCTGCAGCTGGCCGAGCCTGCTTTGGTGTTCGTATCGCCTCGCTACCGTGATGGGTTAGCTGCTGCCGGGTGCACGCTGCCAGCGATAGAACTGGGCGAGGCATACCAGGCGCTGGTTGCACAGAGTGACCCGCACCCGCACCCGGAGGCTGCCGTTCCGGAGGACCCGCTGCTGCTGCTCTACACCAGCGGAACGACGGGCCTGCCAAAGGGTGCGCTCATCAGTCACCGTGCAGAGGTCGCCCGCAACATCGTCGTGTGTGCCGAATTCGGCATCAGGCCGGGCGACGCCTTCCCGGCCTGGTCGCCGCTCTATCACATGGGCGCCACGGAAGTTTCTCTGTGCACCTTGATGAACGGCGGGAAGGTGATCGTCGTCAATGGCTTTGATGTCCCGCGGCTCGCCGATCTGGTGGCTGAAGAACGTATCGGCTGGCTGCTCATCATGCCGGGGATGGTCGAGGCCTTCGCCGAAGAGCTGGAACAGCGCGGCGTGGTACCCCGCGGCATCAGGCTGTGCGGTGTGATGGCCGACCTGGTACCGCCGCATCTGATCGCCCGTATCACGAAACTGCTGAACGCGCCCTACGCCAACACCTTCGGTGCGACCGAAACGGGCTGCCCACCATGCTCTTCCAATCAGATTCCCGTCGGGATCTCGCCCGACCGTTTATCCAAAACTCAGAGCCCGTTCTGTGAAGTGCGACTGGTCGATGCAGCAGACGACGATGTGCCGGATGGTACGCCCGGCGAACTCGCGATGAGGGGTCCGACGCTTTTCAGCGGTTATTGGCGGAACGACGAAGCCAACCGTCGGGATTTTCGTGGCGGTTGGTTTCACATGGGTGACGTTTTTGTGCGTAATCCGGATGGGACGCTGGATTTCGTAGACCGGGTCAAGTATCTGATAAAAAGTGGCGGCGAAAACATCTATCCGGCCGAGATCGAGCGGGTGCTGCTTTCCGATCCCGGCGTTGCCGATGCGGCGGTGGTCCGCCAGAAGGATGAGCGTTGGGGCGAGGTGCCGGTTGCATTTGTTGCACGCTGTGAAGACGCGTTGACGGAAACAATGCTGCTGGCACGCTGCCGTGAAGAACTGGCAGGATTCAAACAGCCAAAGGCCATCCACTTTATTGCACTGGGTGATTTTCCACGCAGTGCGTCGGGTAAGATTCAGCGCCACAGCCTAGAAGAACGGCTGGCTTGATGAGGTTCGATAGATCAGAGGGCTCCGGTCTTCGGTATGATCAGAAAAAGAAAAACCCAAAACGAGTAACGATATGAAAGACATCACTGACCATTACACACAGGGTTCCCTGCTGGATGCGATCAAAAATGGCCTTGCGTCACTCGGCAAGTCGCCGGAGACCGTCACTCTGGAAGACTTGGGTGCGGTGGACGAGTTTCATATCGGTGGCCGCGAGGCTACAGGTGAATTTCTGGACCAGCTCGAACTTCGTGAAGACGATCACGTTCTTGATATGGGTTGTGGGATCGGCGGAGCAGCGCGTTTCGCAGCCGGGCAGTACCGCAGTACCGTCACTGGCCTGGACCTGACGGCTCAATACGTCGAGACCGGGCAGGTGCTGTGTACCTGGGTGGGTCTGGCCGACCGGATCACGCTCCAACAGGGCAGTGGCACAGATATGCCTTTTGAAGATCATGCTTTTGATAAGGCCTACATGATGCATGTGGGAATGAATATCGCAGACAAGGTGTCTCTGGCAAAAGAGCTCCACCGGGTCCTTAAACCCGGCGGGCGTCTTGGAATCTACGATGTGATGCGGGTGGGAGAGGGCGATCTGACCTTTCCCTTGCCGTGGTCTTCGGTCCCGGATACCAACGCACTCAGCCCGCCGGAAGAATATAAGGCGGCGCTTGCCGGGGCAGGTTTCAACCTGCTTGCCGAAAGGAACCGGCGGGTTTTTGCGATGGCGTTCTTTACCCAGCTACGGGCTGCCATGGCGAACGCGGGTGGTCCGCCCCCTTTGGGGCTTCATCTCCTGATGGGAGAGACCACGCCGGAGAAGATCAAGAACGTCGTGGGCCACATCTCGGAGAACTGTCTCGCACCGGTCGAACTCATCGCCGAAAAACCGCTGTGAAAGCTATTGATTGACTGTTGTAGGTCAGCGGCTTGGCCGGCCCGGATCAAGGTGGGTGTTCACCCGGACGGATTGGTGTCAGATTCACGGGGCCGGCTTTGCCGAGTTGTAAGTTCTAATCGACGCCTTCGACGATCCTGAAATCGCGTACCACCCCGTCCGCGAGTTTTTCGAGTGCGGCCTGGTAATCTGCGCTCTCATACGTGGTCACTGCTGTTTCATAGCTATCGAATTCGGCAACAACAGTGCGTTCAGCTGTACCGGCTTCCTTGGCTGTGATCTGGCCGCCGCGAACCAGGAAGCGGCCACCGTTGGCTTTTACCGCCGGTGCCGCAAGCTCTGCGTAAGCTGCAAGTTTTGCCGGGTCTCTGATTTCGCGGTAAGCACTGATCCAGTATCCCTTTGCCATAAGGCCTCCTTATTTTGTGGTGCTGACCTGCAGTCAGCAGGTTGATCCAGGCATGGAGCGAGGCCCGGTCTTGAGTTTCAGTTTTGACTGATGCGAACTCAACAGCCGTGTTTTTAACATTTGAATGATTCAAATGCCACGGTCACCTCTGCCTTCTTGCAGGTGGCGCCGGTTTGCAGGTACTCCATAGCCGCGATCGAAGCAGTGTGCGCTTCCAGACTGGATCCTGTGACACAGTCTTCGATCACCCTGCAAAAGTAATCGTGCTGATGGGCATCGACAAACGTATAGTGTACGCAGACGTCGGTTAATCCCCCGACGAGAAATAGGGTGTCTGCTTTGAGTCCTTTAAGCAGTATTTCGAAGTCTGTTCCAAAAAAACAAGAGTAGCGTCGTTTGCGGATGACGTAATCATCTTTTTGCAGTCCGATCTCCTCTGCTGCGATCTCGGTGTTGGCGTTGCCTTCCAGGCAGTGGACGCCCTCGGTGCCGTCGAGTTCCCGGCCGAAATCAATCATGTTGTCCCTGTGAGCTTCCTGAAAAAAAACAATCGGAATGTCTGCTATACGGGCGGTATCGATCACTCCTCTGGCTCTTCTCAGGCGGACCACATTGTCTTCCATGTGTGGAATGCCCGAGGCCGTACCGGGAAGAAAACTCCCCTGCTGAATATCGATCACGATCAATACCGGATTCCCTTCGATCAGTTTCCGCGGTATGGTTGTTTGATTGCTTTTCATATCCATACTGTGCTGAATTGGTTAACCGGCGTTTCTGATGCTAGAGCTGTCACAGTATAGAACGCCTGGGTCCGATGTCAGGTCTCGGGTCGATAGCGGTAAGACCGGAGCAGTCTGGATTCAGACATCCTGATTTGCTAGGTCAAGGCGGTAAGCCGCAGCAGCGGTGTCGCGAAAAAGCTGCAGTTTCTCCCGGTCGGAGAAATCCTCAACCATAGATTTGTAGGCGTTGTAGAGCGAATCAAAATCGATTCGTAAACCGGCCACCGGAAAATTGCTGGCGAACATGCATCGTTCGGGTCCGAAAAGTTCGATGGTCTCCAGGACGATAGCCCGGTTCTCGGAATAATTCCAGGGTGCGTTCTTGAGACCGAATTCCGACAGCTTGACCAGTGTGTTGGGCTCTGCGGCCATTGCGGTCATGGCGCTGCGCCACAGTTCCATGCCTGCCTCGCTGCGATCCCAAGGAAAGCCCGTGTGGTTGAGAATCACTGGTGTGGAGGAGATCAGTCGTACGATCTCGACCGCTTCGGCGAGATGCCACGGCGGGAC
>CAJXBY010000053.1 GCA_913051905.1 uncultured Gammaproteobacteria bacterium
CCCAAGCCCATGAGGATGATGCTGAGCGGGCCATTCTCGCGGGGCTCGCTGTTGCCGATTCGGTCCCGGCACTAAGAGAGGATCTGGACCTGGGTGTGCGAGTGGGAATTGCTACTGGATCTGTTGTCGTTGGAGATCTCATTGGTGAAGGAGCCTCTCAGGAGAGCGCGGTTGTCGGCGAGACCCCGAATCTTGCAGCCCGCCTACAGAGCATGGCTGTGAAGAACTCGGTCGTCATCGCACCTGGTACGCATACACTCACCGGGCGCGGGTTTGAATACGAAGATCTTGGTGAAAACCCACTCAAAGGATTCGCTGAGCCAGTGCACGCATGGCGAGTCATTGCACCGGTTGCATCAGAGAGCCGCTTTGAAGCCACACGTCGCGGTAGGCTGACCCCATTAGTAGGCCGTGCGCATGAAATCGGTTTGTTATTCGAACGCTGGGAGCAATCAAAAGAAGGTGACGGCCAGGTCGTTCTATTGTCTGGCGAGGCAGGAATCGGCAAGTCCCGCATGACCGATGCATTACGCGAGCGCGCTGAAAAAGACGTCTCCATCCAGTTACGTTATCAGTGCTCGTCCTATCACAGAAACAGCGTCCTCCATCCTGTCATCGAACACCTGGAACGCGCTCTGCAGTTCGATGGCAAGGATACCAGCGACACTAAGCTCGATAAACTCGAAGCGCTGCTCACTGAGCGGGCATCCGATGTCGCAACGGCCGCTCCCCTCTTCGCATCATTGATGTCCATTCCATCCCAGGAACGTTACCCGTTTGCCGAGACCTCTCCTGAACAGCAGAAGAATCAGACGCTCGAAGCCCTGGCCATACAGGTGGAGGCGTTGAGTTACCGCCATCCAGTGCTGCTTATCTTCGAGGATGCTCACTGGGCCGATCCGACTTCGATAGAGCTGTTACAAATTTTGGTGAGCAGGGTACAGACCGTGCCAGTGCTGGTTGTCATCACCTATCGTTCTGAATTCAATCCGCCCTGGACCGGCTTAAATCATCTAACCACGCTGACTCTCAACCGCTTTACGCGTAGCCTTGCGGTCGAATTGGTGGAGAAAGTGGCCGGTGATAAATCACTTCCCGATGAAGTGCTTGACCAAATCATCGAAAAGACCGATGGAATACCGGTATTTGTTGAGGAGTTGACCAAAACTGTCCTCGAATCCGGTCAGTTAACTGAGGAGGGTAACCGGCACGTCAGTCAGGGACCCCTCAACGACATGGCCATTCCTTCCACGCTACACGACTCACTGATGGCCCGTCTGGATCATCTTGGGAAAGTAAAGGAAGTCGCACAAACGGCATCCGCCATCGGGCGTGAGTTCGAGTACGATCTCCTGGCGGATATCTCAGCGCTGAGTACCAGCGAGCTAGACCAGGCACTAGACCGTCTCGTCGACGCTGAACTTGTGTTCCCTCGGGACCGCTTACGGGAAGGCGGATATCTATTCAAGCATGCACTGATACAAAGCGCAGCCTACGGGACCCTGCTCAAGAGTACCCGACAAGAGCTACACACCCGCATTGCCGAAGCGCTCGTGAAAAGGTTCCCCGAGCAGGTGGAAACAAAGCCGGAGTTATTGGCCCATCATTACAACGCAGCTGGTCTCATCGAACCCGCCATAGACTGCTGGACCAAGGCAGGCGATATTGCTCTGAGCCGCTTTGCAATCACAGAAGCTTTGACCCATCTCCAGACAGCTTTGGAGCTATTGATCGCATTACCCGAGACCTTAGATCGGACCAAGAAGGAGCTGGCACTGCAGTCAATGATGGGCGTAGCGAGCGTCGTAAAAGTGGGAGCCGGCTCAGTGGAAGCGGAACGGGCCTATTCAAGAGCACGGGATTTATGTCAGCAGTCTGATGATACGTCGTCAATGTTTCCGATTCTGTGGGGTCTATGGCGTGTACCGATGGCACGAGGAGAACTTCAGAAGGCAAAAGGACTGGCCGATCAACTTCTGGACGCGGCGGGAAAAACTGAAGATGCTGCGTATCTTCTAGAAGCCCATCACTCCCAATGGTCAACCAGGTTCTGGTTGGGAGAACTGAATCTGGCGCGTCAGCACACGGATTCTGGCCTGGCAATTTACGACCCCGAACAGCATGGGACACATGCCACGATCTATGGCGGTCACGACCCGGGACTGTGTGGACTTTTCTTCAATGCCTGGACACTCTGGTTGCTCGGGTATCCGGACACTGCTCTTGAGTCGAATCGCAGGGCCTTTCAGCTTGCTCTTCATCTTTCCAAAGAGTCTTTCAGAAACTACACCGCTGTTTGGGGCAGCTTGTTGTCAACGCTACGGTCCGAGCCACACCCAGAGCAAGCCGAGCTCATTCGGTACGCAGCTTTTATTGAGCGCAATCCCAGCACTTTTGATCTTAACGACCAGTGTGCTGCCCTCGTACATCAAGGTTCGGACCGGGTCCGTCGGGGTGAGTTGAGCGAAGGCATAACTCTCTTGCGCCAAGGATTATCCTTGCAGCCGGAAGCCGAACTTAGACTTCGACCTTTTTATCTCTACCTTTTGGCTGAGGCTGTTTCGGTAGCTGGGGAAATGAACGAGGCTTTAGACTTTCTGCAACAAGCCGTCAACGTACTCAGAAAAAGCGATGAGAACTGGTGGGAGTCGGCTATACACCGCCTCACTGGAGAGATACTTCTGGCCCAGCACTCCGGTGCGGAAAAACAGGCCGAGACCCTCTTTCTGCAGGCGATCGATGTGGCCCAAGCGCAGAACGCAAAATCACTTGAACTTCGAGCCGCTACCAGTCTCGCCCGCCTTTGGCTTCGCCAGACAAAAACGGACCAGGCCCGCGGGCTACTGGCACCGATTTTCAACTGGTTTACCGAGGGCTTTGAAACAACCGACTTGCGGGCAGCCAAGACATTGTTAGACGAGCTGCACTGACTCTTCTTTTGTTATTCTGCTCTTCTCTGCATCAAACAGTCGCTTCTTTATGATTCTTCGCGTCTGGCACGGCGACCGTAAACTTCTTCAATAGAATCCCATCATCACCGCAACAGTCTTCGGCGCATTTCTTTTCCTGATAGAGAAGCTCCGGGTTACCCAGAAAAGTATCCACAGGCAGATTCTCTCGAGCGCAGTCACAGCCCTGGTCTTTATAGACGTAAACATTGCGTAGACCTTGGTCGATGGCGATTTTATGCGCCACATCGAGGGTTTCCGGCGGCGTTGGAGGAATATGTTGCAACTTGTAGGCCGGAAAGAACCGAGTCAGATGCCAAGGACTGTCCTCTCCAAGGTGGCGCCGGATCCAGCGGGCAATGGCTGCGAGCTGAACAGGATTATCGTTACGTCCTGGAATAATGTTTGTGCGGGTCTCTACATGAATTCCAAGCTCCCGGGTCTTTTCAATGGACCGGAGAATGTCACGGACTTTGGCTTTCTTGCAGATCTCCTGGTAGAAGGCATTGTCGATACTTTTGATGTCCGAGCACAACACATCGATCCGTCCTGCCAGCAGTTCCAGGGCTTCTGGGGTAACAAAGCTATTGGAGACGTACACGGTGTAAAGCCCCTTCGCTTTCGCTGCGTCGGCCACATCGAGTACATACTCGAGCCACACTGCGGGCTCTGAGTAGGTAAACGCGATCCCGTCCACTTTGGCTTTAAGAGCAGCCTGCACCAGCTCATGCGGTGAAACACAGGCTTCCCGGGATTGCCCTTTAGCGAGCCCGTCCAACGCCTCAAGGCCCCAGGAAATAGTCAGGTTGTGGCAGCCACCGCAGCGAAAACTGCAGCCGTAACTGCCTACCGACAGCAGCCTGGTGCCGGGTCGATAATGCTTCACCGGCTTGTCTTCAATGGCCCCCACATCAAGTGCAGAAATGATTCCGTAAGAAAGGTTATAGAGCGTACCCTCCCGGTTAACATGGGTTTGACAGAATCCTCGCTGTCCATGGCCCAATTGACACCGCCAAAGACAGAGATTACAGCGCGTCTGCCCATTGGATAACGACTCTTGCAGTTTGGTCTCGACTAGTCTGTATTGCATGGCAATCAATCGTAGGGTGTAGCTTCGCCGTCTGTTCTCAGGGTCGTGGCTTCAAGAACCCTGTCTTTTATTCGAGCCTGCCATTCACGACCGCTGTCATCTTTCCACCAGACGAGTTCATTGCTGCCGGCCGAGAACTCATAGGGTTTCGTTCCAGTATTTCGCGTCGGGTGCCACTGTTGTGCAAGTTCGGGGAAGTGTCTCTTGAGCTGATCTCCCGCCCCAATGCGGCCGGGAATATCTCGAGGTCCAGTTACTCTGAGGCCATCCTCAAACCATGCGTCCATACGCCCCCAGTAGACCCCCATGAAATCCCGGATTGCGGCCATCTCTTGATGTGGATTCTCGTAAGACCAGATGGCGTTGTCTACCCTGCCGGCCTGAGTGCACACGGTCCAATAAAAGGCATACCCTTTATAGGGGCAATAGGTGCGGTGGTCGGTCGCCTCAAGAACAGCCCTGTGTACGTCTGATCGGGGAAAGTAATACACCGGCGCATGACCCAATTCATACATGACTCTTGTCTCGGACGACTCAGCGACTGTTTCGCCCCCAAATTCCACCCGCACCAGGGCGGGCAGCACATCAAAATCAATCACATATTCGGAATTTCGAATCCAGCCATTTATATCCGATGATGACGTTCGATTCACAAGATATCCCCTCTGGACAGTTGCACTTAATTGTTCAGCTGAGGACCCACACGATCAGTCGGGCGATGCGAGCGCACCCCAGACTTTAACTCGCCGAGGTTCGATCCGGAACAGTGCGCGCGACTCAGGCACCGAACGTCCATTCCAACGTTCAACCATATGGGTACCGTATTTGTCGATAAAACGGGCGCCGACCTGACTGCGATCGGATTCGCTAGTGAGGAACCTGACGGACCCCTGCAAGATAACGCACGCAATACTGTCACCACTTCCGGACTCGATGACGAAACCGACACGCGGGTCTCGATGCAGGTTCCTGATTTTCATGTCAGCCGCCTGACTGACTAACGCAAGCGCATCGTTGTCATGGACAAACCACATCGGCATCGCAAGCGGGCTACCGTCTGAATTGATCGTGGCCAACACGCCCACTTCCTTTCCCTTCAGGTAATCCTGCACAACCTTCGAGGCAAATTCGGTTTCCAATATTCCGTTCTCCTTATGGATGGGTCGAGGTCACCACTGTCCACGTGACTTTCACACCGTCCGGCTGGCAGCCAGTGGGTCTTTCATACTCGTTTTCTTCGCATCCGCAGCTTCCAGGTAACGAGACGGAAACCACCAGCCTAAAGTAGCCGGGGTGTAATGCACATACCATTCTAACCTAGGGTGCTGGGCAACTCAGCATCCGGCAATTATTCGCCAGAGTGCAAACCATCGCTGCTGTCAGGCGCGATTCCGTTCTTCGTTTATCCAGAGTTTTTGTCGTACAGCCAAGCCATCGTATCATTGCGCTCATGGTTCCATCCCGTTTCCGTCTGTTTTCCTATACGACACCTGATGCCAACTGACATTCAACGCGACATTCTTGTGGTGGGTGCTGGCGCCGCCGGCATGTACGCAGCCATTGCAGCAGCGCGCCAGGGTGCTTCAGTACTTCTCGTCGACAAAAGTCTCATTGGTCGCGGCGGCGCCACCGTCATGGCCCAGATGACCGTTGCGGCAGCCATCGGTGAGCAGGCACCCGACCACTGGTCGAAGCATCTAGAGGACACCTTGGCTGCTGGACGGGGACTGTGTGACGAAACACTGAGTGCAATTCTCTGCCGTGAAGCAGTTGATAGGATTCGGGAGCTGGATGCTTGGCAGGTGGGTTGGGCACGGGACAAAGACCATATTCGGCAGGTGATGGCACCGGGCCACAGTGTCCCGCGCTGCGTGTATGTCGATTTTCTCAACACAGGCCCGGCAGTCGCAGCCACTTTACGCAAACAGGTGGCTCACAGTGCGGGCATCGACAGGGTCAGTGGAGTCTCGATCACCGACCTTGTGGTCAACGATGGTCGAGTCGCCGGCGCCTGTGCCCTGGAGACCGATACCGGCCGGCAGATCACAATCGCGGCTAAAGCGGTTGTCCTCGCTGCCGGCGGCCTTACCCGCCTTTTTGAGCGAAATAGTGCCTCTGCCAACATGGGTGGGGACGCTTATGCCCTCGCGCTCAAAGCTGGAGCCGAACTCATTGATATGGAGTTCGTTCAGTTCTTCCCCATCGGACATCTCGCACCCCGTTTAGTGGGTATGGATCCCATCATGTGGGACCCGTTTCGCTACAAGCTGGGTGGCCGACTGCTGAATGGCGACCGTGAAGAGTTCATCGAAAACTACGGTCTCAGTGACTCGGGCAGCTATACCGCGCCGCGGGATGCTGCCTCGTTTGCGATCCTGCGGGAAGTTCAGGCGGGGCGCGGCACCCCTTCCGGCGGTGCTTATCTCAGTTTCGAGCATATCCCTGAAGAGGACCTGCGTACGGCATTTGGTCCGGTGATCGATCGCCTGCAAAAGAACGGAATTGATCTCAGTCGTGCACCGGTCGAGGTGTCCCCGATCGCCCACTATCACATGGGAGGGATCCGAGTTGACGAGCAGATGCAAACCCGCGTCAAGGGACTCTACGCGGCGGGGGAAGCGGTGGGCGGCGCCAGTGGTGCGAACCGCCTGTCGGGTAACGCTATCCCTGAAGCCTTCGTTTTCGGCGAGCGTGCAGGACGTTTCGCTGCAAAAGACCTCGATGGATCCACGGGTTGGCCTGACGCCAAAGCCACAGCTGACCTGATCTCTGGGCCCCAGGGATGCGGTAAGAACGACGCAATACACCCAGTGCGCTGCCTCGCTGAGCTGCAGAAACTGCTCTGGGACCGAGTCGGACTGCTTCGTGACGCGGCCGGTCTAAACCAGGCACTGGACCGAATACGGTCGATGCGGAACGAAATTGCTGACTGCAAGCCGGCCCATCGGGAAGGGTTTACCCCCGGTTTACAGGAATGGCACGACCTTAGCGCTTCACTTCTCGTGGCCGAGACGGTCACTGCTAGCGCACTCGAGCGGACTGAAAGTCGCGGCGCCCATCAGCGCGCTGACTTCGAGCATTCCGACCCGAAACAGGCCCGCCATCTTGCCGCTACGCTGGCTGATGGCAGGCCCCGGATCACCGCTGACACCCTCCGAACAATCGGAAACTGAATACCAGATCTGCCGGATGAACACGACTCAATACACAGCCAGAATAACCGTTCAGCGCGGCACTGCCGCCGTGCCGGCGACGCTGCAGGATTTTGAGGTGCCCTACCGGAATGGCATGTCGGTCCTTGACGCCCTGATATGGGTCCGCTCAAATGTTGATCCTTCCCTGGCTATCCGTTACAGCTGTACTAACGCCAACTCATGCAAGGAATGTCTGGTCCGGATTGACGGGAAAACGGTCTATGCCTGCACCTACCGCCTGCCGAAAGACGGCGTCACGGTCTATCCCCTGGGAAATAAACCACTGGTTGCAGATCTTGTCACCGACATTATTCCACCGAAAGAGAAACTATCGAACCTCCTGCCGTAATCACCGCAACGAACCCAACCCGATGAATCCCTTTAGAATGCATTCTCAGAACTAAATTTTTCTTTCAGGACGATCGTTGATCGAGATCCGAAGCAGACCGAATCGGCGGGCTGGACAGAGGCAGCGCTTCTTTTCTTAGCAGCGCTATTGCTCAACTCTCAGGACTAATTGATTCTTCACCCTAAGGCGGCCATACCATGTCCACTATCACAACAGATGACGACGTTCAGTTGTACTACGAGGAAGCAGGCAGTGGTGACCCCCTGCTGTTTGTGCACGAATTCGGCGGCGACCATCGCTCATGGGAACCGCAAATCAGATTCTTTTCCAGGCGCTACCGCTGCATTACTTATGGCGCCCGCGGCTACCCGCCCTCAGAGGTACCCGAGGACGTTACCAGATATTCGCAGCAAAGAGCCGTTATCGATGCCATCAATGTGCTCGACGCATTGGACATCAGTGGTGCTCATATCGTCGGGCTCTCGATGGGGGGATTTACGGCGCTGCACATCGGACTTGATTATCCTCAGCGAGCCCGGTCGCTGGTGGTAGCCGGCTGCGGCTACGGTGCTGAAAAAGAACACGCCGACTATTTCAAAGGGGTGTCAGTGGAAGTCGCCCAACAATTCGAGACTCTCGGCAGCGAAGCCTTCGCACGAACTTACGCCAGCGGGGCTGCACGGGTCCAGTTTCAAAACAAAGATCCCCGAGGGTGGGCCGAACTGGTCGAATGCCTCGCCCAGCACTCTTCCATAGGCGCCGCGAACACCATGCGGGGCGTTCAGTCCCAACGACCCTCCCTTTATGACCTGGAATCCGGTCTGAACAAACTCGCGACACCAACACTTGTGATTAACGGAGACGAGGACGACCACTGTCTGCAGCCTGGGTTGTTTCTAAAACGTACTATTCCCGCCTGTGGCCTCTTGGTGCTGCCCAAAACTGGGCACACAATCAATCTCGAAGAGCCAGACGCATTCAATTCAGCGGTCGCGGAATTTTTCGCACAGGTCGAGGCAGGCCGTTGGGCGCCGCGTGACCCACGGGCGGATCCTGCCCAGGTCATGCGCACCCGCTAAGGATCAGTCAGCATCTTCTGTGAAAGAACAATGTACACAGATCATGCGGGGAGTCGGCATTTCCTTTTTTACCCCAATCCCGAGATATGGTTGAATAGCGGCAGACTACTATATAAATGACGCCGAAAGGCGTTTTCGATTAACCCTAGACCCGGAGACTTGACATGACACAAGCAGTTGCAGAAAAAAAAGAGACGGGCTCCTACGGACCCACCGTCAGCAGACAGAGCCAACCTGAATACATCACCGGCCGCCGTGCATTTTTCAAATACCGGGACCTTGGCGCTTCAGATGCGAGCCAAGGCAGATTCCGGGTTCAAATCATGTCGGCGGAAAAAGGCCTCTCCGAACCCACTGGCTGGCACTACCATGTCTGCGAAGGGCAATTTGTCTTTATGATGAGTGGCTGGGTGGATCTTACATTTGAAAACGGTGATCAAGTTCGAATTGGTGAGGGGGATTCGATCTATATTCCAGGCGGAATGAAACATAATGAGACGGCCACTTCTGATACCTTTGAACTGCTGGAAGTATCCGTTCCGGCTGATCTCGGAACTGAGCCGTGTGATCCACCGGAAGGCATGCCAGGCTAGTTCCCTTCTGTTTAGACGGGAGAATTAAGGTAGCTACCCGTTTATCCTTATTACTACTGCAAGGGAATATCCGAGGGTGCGCTAGCACTTGTTCAGCGGACCTGCTGAACAAGCCCGTCAGCCCTTTCTTCCCAGCCGCTCTACCGCGGGGTGCAGACTTGCCCTGGCACTTGGTCGCGCGTCTATACGTGCGAACCACCGATGGATATTCTGAAGACTTGGGTCGATGCTCTGACCGATCCCAGCGGCGAAATCCGTACAGCAGTACAGCACCAGATCAGCTATCGTCACGCGGTTACCACAAACGTATTGCTTGCCTTCCATCAGCGTATTCATCCACGCGAGACCATCCTGCGCGGCCGCCTTCAATCCCTCGGCCGCTTCCGGCAGGCAGCGCATCCGGTCCTTGAACCGCTCCAGACCTTCGGAATAGCGATATCCGTTGTACACGTTTTCGGTAATTTTCTGTTCAATGCGGCGCGTCCACATCCGTGTTTCCGCTCTCTCCTGGGCTGTGCTGCCCACTAACGCCGGCGCGGGATACAGCTCTTCCAGGTAGTCGCAAATAACTACCGTCTCCGCCAGTACCGAACCGTCGTCAAGTTCTAGAGCCGGCATCTGCCCGCCCGGATTGTGGTCGGTGTAAGGAGGTCGACGGTTCTCCCCTCCGATGACATCGTGCTCGAGAGACTCCAATTCAATTCCCTTTTCACTGATGAACATGCGCACCATCCGAGGATTGGGGCCAAAGGAATTCAGCAGCTTCATTGATTTACTTCCTCAAGGTTGAACAGTCATCACAGACAGATTTGCAAAACGCTCGCCGGCTGACTTGCCTGTTTCTTTATCACTTCCAATTTCTTCTCTCGGACTTCTGACATTAAGCCGGACTCAAGCCCAGTCCGGCAGTGGCCTCTTCCCTACACGCCGAATAAAGCGACCGCAGCTGGCGATTGATCCATTTGATCAATTGCACTCACCAGCCTGCCCGTGCGTTCGTCGCCAATCACAGGCACCACCAGTCGATGGAATTTCTCCGTTAATTTGCACCTTTGAGTCTCGGTATCCGGACACGGTTCGCTGACATCGGCAAAATTTTCCAGACGTTGGCCCGACTTTGTCCTGATCACCACATTGGCACAGTTGGGATTCGGCAGGTCTTGATCTATCAATTCGATACGTTCACGCAGAGCGACAAGATCGCTGCGCCTTGCTGTCTCGTCCGAATAGGAACCCAGAGTTGCCGTATCGACACCGGCAATCGCCATCGCAATCAGGTGTCGAATAGAGAACTTGATTTCCAGCCCCGACGAGGGTGACACGATGTCGCAGACGTCGTGCAGCGAAGGCAGAACTCCGATCTCCACCCGGTGGACTTCGTCGGGCCTGAAGCCGTTGGCCGAGACGATGCTCCCAACGGCTTCAAGACTCGCATGAGTGAGATAACAGGCGGCATGATATTTGTACAGACCCGCTTCCACGGCCAGCCGCCCGCTGCCGGGTTCCGGGAGAACGGAGACTGAAAAACTCGTCGTCTGCGTATGCGCGAATCCCTGATGGGCCTCGATAGCATCTGGATTAGCGTCAAAGCCCCGTGCTGCCCAACGCGCTGACAGCAACCCATTCAGCGCGGCTTTACCGGCATGCAGCGGTTTCGCCATGGTGCCGAACATCGCCTTGAGACCTGCCGCCTGCGTCGCCGCAAGACCCAGAGCATGCGCACACTGTCCGGCATCGAGGCCGAGGAGTCTCGCCGCACCTGCCGCTGCACCAAAGGTACCGGCGGTACCGGTCGCGTGCCAGCCTGCGAGGTAGTGATCCGGCTCCACCATCTCACCGACTGCACACGCGATCTGGTAGCCCACAATAAACGCATCGAGCAGTTCGCGGCCGCTGGATTGATGCTGTTCAGCCAGGGTCAGTACAGCAGGCAATACAGCGACAGTGGGATGGCCGTGCAGTTGGCGATTGACGTCGTCAAAATCCAGTGCGTGAGACGCTGCACCGTTGATCAAAGCCGCAGTGGCTGGGGCAACCGTTTCTGGCCTGCCGATCAAAGAGCAGATCCCGCTTTCCCCGTTCTCTAGGGCGTCAGCGACGAGAATATCCACCAGCGGTTCCCGCGCGCCGGCAATGGTGACCCCGGTCCAGTCAAGCACAGCATGCCTCGCACGGGCGAGGGTTTCTTCGCGAATCCTGCTGGTATCAAAACCCGCGATCCACTCGGCAATCTGACACGTGGTCTTTTCCATCAATAGATCTCCGCTTTTTCCGACAGCTACCGGCCGATGAAATGAGAGAGCCGATTTTTTGGGCTCTGTCTACCCCCTCTCACGCCACGACTATAACTCCGCAAGCGCACGGACGGTACTGACTTGCTCCCCTGCCGGGCCTCAATCGGATGACAAGGTCGGATCCTCACTTGCTGTTACTATCTGATTCGCTCTGGAAATATTGCGACGCCCCGAATTGAGGACAGGACAGATGAGCAAAATCGGATTGATAGGTCTGGGTACCATGGGTACCCATTTTGCCGCGAATCTACTGAAAGCCGGCATGCAACTCACGGTGCATGATGCGCGTCATCAAAGCGCCGAACCGCATCTAGCAGCTGGTGCCAGCTGGGCCGATACACCACGGGAGCTTGCCGGGGATTCGGATGTGATCTTGACCTCGCTACCCGGACCGCCCGAGGTCGAGGCCGTGGCACTGGACGAAGCCGATGGCCTAATTGCCGGCATGGCACCGGGATCCGTGTTGTTCGATCTTTCTACAAACTCTCCCAGCGTTGTGCGCAGTATCCACAAAGTTTTCGGCGGCAGGAATCTGGATTGTCTGGATGCTCCCGTCAGCGGCGGACCTAAGGGTGCGGCTTCGGGGAAAATGGCTATCTGGGTGGGTGGCGACACGCAGGTCTTTAAGAAACACCGGAAGGTCCTCGATGCCCTCGGCGATCAGGTTCGGTATATCGGTCCCATCGGCGCCGGCACCGTAGCGAAGTTGGTGCACAATGCGGCGGGCTATGCCATTCAGACGGTGATGGCAGAAGTCTTCTCTGTCGGCGTCAAGGCAGGTGTGGAACCTCTGGCTTTGTTCCAGGCTATCCGTCAGGGTGTACGGGGGCGGCAGCGGACCTTCGACAGCCTGTCAGAACACTATCTAATCAATCAGTACGATCCACCCGATTTCGCCTTGCGGCTGGCCCACAAGGACGTGTCGCTCGCAGCAGAACTCGGGCGTGAATTTGATGTACCCATGCGCCTGATCAACCTGACACTGGCGGAGATGGGTGAGGCACTGGATCGCGGCTGGGGGGATCGAGACTCGCGGGTTGCCATGCTCCTACAGCAGGAAAGAGCCGATATCGACTTTGCTTTAGACCCTGCCGATGTGCGAGGTGTTATCGAAGCGGATTAGGTGTTCCTAAATCGCTGGTATACCAGTGCAGCTGAATCTGGCCTTGTGCCGATTAAATGTATCGCCCACTAATCAGGCCAGACGCTTCGAAAACGTTTTGAGCAGTTCCATTCCGATTGTCGGTTGCTTGATCAGCGCTTCTCGAAACACAACCCCATCGAGCACCAGCGTCTGGGCTCCATTCGGGCCAGCCACAACTGTCGCTGAGCGGGGCTGTTCTGCGAGGATCGCCATTTCACCAAAGCATGCCCCGGGCTCGAGGGCGATCTGGTTGTCCTGCCCTTCCTCGGAGCTGAGAACAAGAGCCTCGCCGTCGACCAGCAGGAACACTTCGCCGCCATCAGCCCCTTTCTCGAATATCAGCTCACCCGCCCGGTAGGACCGCTCCTCCATGAAGCTGGAGATGACCTCCAGGCTGTCACTACTACATCCGGAAAAAAGGTCGGTCTGTTTCAACCAGTGCGACCGGGTCGCGGTCGGAATCTCTCCCAAGCGCCGCGACAACTTCATATTCTCGCCGTAATCAACTGGGCAGTCGATGACCACCGGGCAACCCGCATCAAGCGCCTGATTCAGAACCCGAGGTAACTCATCAGCCGACTCGACCCTCTTCCCGATGGCACCAAAGGCTTCGGCAAGCTTCACGAAGTCCGGGTTTTGGAAATCGATGTGCGAGTTTCTGCCGAACTCGGCTTCCTGCTTCCAGCGGATCAGTCCGTACTGTGAATCAGTCCAAACCAGTATTACCATGGGCAGCTTCAGCCGCACAGCGGTCTCCAGGTCCTGAACATTCATCATAAAACCGCCGTCACCACAGATCGCCAAGACTTTGCGATCAGGAAAGCTCAGCTTGGCGCCGATCGCACCCGGGAGGGCAAACCCCATTGAACAGAATCCGTTGGAGATCAGGCACGTGTTTGGCCCTTCACACTGGTAATAGCGCCCTATCCACATTTTGTGGGCCCCGACGTCCGACAGAAGAATATCGTCGGCCCCAAGCGCCCTACGGACATCAGAAAGGATTCGTTGCGGCTTGACCGGAAACCCGGTATCCCCGGTGTATTGTTCGAATTCCTGTTGCATCGTTTCTCGGTAGGAGAGGTACCGCTCACGTTCCACCAGCACCTCGTTCCCGAGCTCTGCCAAGAGAGACTCAAGTGCCGCCGAGATGTCCGCTGGTATATCGACCTCTGGAGCAAAATGGGCATCGACCTCCGCAGCTGTTGCATCGATACTGATCACACGCTTGGGTCGCCCCCGATTCCACAATTTAGGGTGGTACTCAACCAGGTCATAACCGACCGCGAGCACGACATCCGCCTCCTCAAGGGCCAGTCCCACCACATCTCGTGCCTGAAGTCCTAGCGTGAAAAGGCAATTGGGATGTGACGCAGGAATGGCGCCTTTACCCATGAAGGTGTTAACAACGGGTATCCCGGTCGACTCACTCAAAGCGATCAACTGCGGGGTGCCCCCAGCTCTCAAGAGTCCGTTACCCGCCAGAATAACGGGCAATTCTGCCGCTCTCAGCAATTTCGCAGCCTTGGCCAGCTCACGGGCATTCGCCTCTGGCTGCACCGATGGTGCCGGGGCCAGCGGGCCGACCAGTGAGCGGTGTT